>JBCAZE010000035.1:0-21325 GCA_039700805.1 Pseudomonadota bacterium
TGGATACCGCGCTTCGCAATGCGACCGATACTCAAGGCGTTTGCTCTGAAGTTCTTCGCGGTGACATTCATGGTGCGCTTTGCGTTACCGATTCTCATTGTGAGTAGCAACTTCTTATTCAATCAATTCTTGCAACCCGAGCAACAGGAATCGACCGATGCGCTGCAGGTTGCGACGGAAGAAATCAAGGTCCTGGCTGAAGACGAGCAGCCGATCCCCGATGAAGATCGCGGCTTTATGGAGCGGTTCGGTGACATGGTGGATCAGTCGTTGGCGAACTTGAATATTCGTGAACGACTCGACGCGTTGAAAGAGAAAACGGCGGGCGCCACGAAACATGTGGTGAATCTCATCGTGATCTTCTTGTTAGAGACGATCATTTTGCCGATCGGGCTGTTGTGGCTATTGCTGCAAGCCCTGAAAGGTGTCACTTCGCGCGTGATTGAATAGTGTTACGGACGTTCTAAAGGGGAAGAGGCGATGTCACCACTCGGCAACGATAGGAACAACGGTCTGATCGCTGCGCGGTTGTATCGGTCCAGATTCTTATTCGCTGGCGCGCTGATGCTTGCAGCTTATTATTGGACGTTTATTCCAACGCCGAGAGCGGGGCTCCCGTGGATGTTGGTTGATGTCTCAATGGCTGCACTGGTGATCATTCTGGTTGCACACGCCCGGCCATTGAGCACCCGGGGCCGCGGGTTGGTTGTCATTGCGCTTGCCGCGTTACTGCCGCTTGTTTGTTTCTATTGGCTATTCCTCGAGGCGACAAACTCGATCCATCAATGGCCCAGTGAGGGTGTATTTGTTCTTGATGCGGCCACCGCAGCAATTGTCGTTGTTCTGCTATCCAGTGCATGGTCTTCCGGTGTTAGTGGCCACCGACTGTTCGTCGTTGTTTTGGCTGCGATGTTGCTTAACACAATCGGCGTCATACTGACGGCGTACGGCGCCATGCTGGTTTATGCGATGTTGGACGAGGGATTACGCGCTCTAGGTCTGACGGGAATGTCGGACGCTTGGCTATTTTCTATCGTTGGGCTCATCAGTGGCGTCTGTGCGGTGCTTTTTTGTTTTCTTCTGCATCGATCCAAGATGATCGTGGGTGTGACATCTCGGACCTACGCGTATTGTGGCGCGCTTTGCACGCTTGCCGCCGCGCCTTATCTCAGTGGACTAGATCTAGATTCGATCATGCTCTTGGGTATTCACAAAGGACTCTGGATTTCTCTGTTTGGGCTTGGTCTTTGTTTCGGAATAAGCCCGCATGTGGAGACTGACAATCAAGTGAACGAAACCCGGCAGCTAGACGCCAATGTGAACGCCTATGGCGCTCGGTGATCACTCAATCATAAGGCGGCGTCTGTTGCGGTCGATTCCGCTGTTCTTTGGTGCTGCAATAGTGGCTGGGTTGTACGGGCAGCTACCGGTGGACGAAGGAGGTCTTGAGTCCTTTCTGAGCTGGCAACACAACACACTCGCTGCGGTGATCGTCGTGATTTTGGCTGCCGTTGCCTGGCAACCGAAACCTTTCATACAGCGAACCGGATATGCACTGATCGCCGCGATCATTTGTAGCGTGCTGTTTATTCCACTGGTCTCGTTTGGCTTGTTCCTGGTCATATCAGTGTTTTTCTTAGAGTTCGGCGCCAACGAAGTTTTGGTGTGGCCCGTTGCTGCTGGGTTGCTTAGCGCGATGTATGCGATCGCGATGTGCTTAACTCTCTTCATGACGGACGTTATTCAACGAATCGATGGCCGCACGTTGTTGTATTGCGGTGTACTTTGCATGTTCTCGGCGCTGCCGTTAGTTTTCGACGTTGCGCATTCAATAGGCGTATATAAAGGTCTCTGGATCGCTTTGTTCGGGTTGGGTCTCTGCGTTGGCGTGCCGCGGAAACACGTGCGTCGCGATTCGAATGACCATACCGCGGGTTTGGTGATGGAAGGGGGTGCCAATGAGCAACGCTAACCATTCTCGGCGAGGCCTGCTTATGCAGCGTTTGCAGCGGTCGATTCCGCTGTTTCTCGGTGCCCTATTGGTGGTCCTTTACTACTGGCAAAAGACCGACGTTGAAGGCTTTTTGGAAGCAGCGGTGAACCCGATCCATAACACGCTGGCCGCGTGCTTTGTCGTATTGCTCATAGCTCTGTCATGGCGGCCGAAACCCTTCATTCGTCCGTTGGTCTTGGCGGTACTAGCGGCCGTCATCATCAACACGATATCCATGCCGTTTCATGGCATGGCGGTCCTATTTGTTGGTGGGGCGTTAGCCCAGTATTTCGGTGCTAATGAAGTTGTTGCGTGGGCGATTTCGGTGGGCGCTTTGAGCAGTATTTTGGCGATGATCGCTTGCATCATTTTCGGCAGTACGCGTCTTGTGAACGATATCCACGGGCGCACGTTTCTTTACTGCGGCATATTCTGTTTTTTCTCGGCGACGCCACTGCTTTGGGAGCCCGAGATTGCGCTCGGCCTGCACAAGGGGCTTTGGATCACGTTGCTGGGATTGGGTCTTTGCTTTGGCGTTGGGCCGAACGAGATCCGCGCTCACGAGATCACTCACGCGGGTTCGCAGGTCAAGGGCTAGCAATGTTGATGTCGGCCGAGTCTGTACACAAATAAAAAACCCGCCGGCCGAAAACGGCTGGCGGGTTCTTTCTGAAACATCGGCGTGTCTCAGCGTGCCGGCTATGCCGCTTGCTGTCTACCTCGCAAGCCAAGGCCGATGAGCGCAACACTGAGCAGTGCGAGACCGCCGGGAGCAGGAACTGCGGTCACGCTCACACCATCCAGGAAGTTACCGACGGTGCCTGTAGCAGGTGTCACCGAGGTGAATCGCAAGGTCGTGAAATCGGAGTCGGCGATGAAACGCGTGGTGTACGTGCTCCAGTTGTTGACCGTGTGATCGTCCATCAGGCGATACAGCAGGCTGTCCGCACCGTCGAGCTCGACGAGGAATGACTCGTTATTATTGCGACGCGCGCCATACGCGAAGAACAGGTCATAGCTCTGGCCTTCGGTTGTCGCGAAGGTCTGATAAATCGAGAAAACGCCACCGTCGCTCGGATGTGCGTTGAGTTCAGCGTGCTGCTCGCCCTCATACGGACCGATACGACCGAAATCGCGCCAGATCTCGAGGTTGCTGCCGTTCCACCCATCGACATCGGAAGAGTAGTACCACTGCCAACCGCCGTTGCCACCGTTGACTTCGGTGTCTTCAAAACCGCCGTTGATGATCAACGACGCATTCGCCGTCGCGCTCAAGGCCATGACAGCAAAACAACTCGTTGCTAGTTTGATAAAAGATTGCATCACGTATGTGCTCCAAAAGGTCATTCGGCCAAACGCCGGGTCGATAATTGGTTAATACAAAGCAGGATGCATGCCAGGTTTTTAAGCTATTGAAAAATAAAGATAACCAAAAGTCTGAGGTCGCCCAAAAATGGGGTTCGTAAAGCCTTCCGACAGCGATTGAACTTAGTGCGAAATTTTTTGAGAACTGGTTCACCGAAGGACTGTGAACTGCGTCACACGCTGCTGATCCCGCGCATGCCGAACCAAGCCATGCCGTTCAGCAGCCGGGCACCCCAACGAGTGTCCGGCGGGTTAACCATAGGAAGAACCGATCAGCAGAAGCGATAGGCCACGCTATCTTGCGAATAGTCGCTGCAGCTCATCAAGACTCAACGCATTCAGCGTTTCTATATTTCTATTGGGAATGCCTTCCACGTCCGGATAGCCATCGACGGCTTGCTGCACATCCGCCTCTCGCAGCAAATGAAGCATCGGATACGGTGAGCGGTTGGTGTAGTTCGAGACATCGTTTTGGTCTGTGCCATCAAACTGATAATCCGGATGAAAGCTCGCGATTTGTATGACGCCGTTTTTTCGACGCGCTTCCAGCAATGCGTCTGCGATATCGAGGAAATCAAGATAGTCATCGAAGGACTGCAGCATGTTTGGCACGACGATCAATGTCGTATCCGGGCCTGTGTCAGTGAGCGCTGAAAGTGCGTCATCGAGTGTGGCGAGCAATGCGTCGCTGTCATTTGCGTCCGTGACCACCACTTCAAGTTTGCCTTCGTCAATCACGGGCTTGGCGAAAGGACAAAGCCCAAGACCCACGACCACGTTGCCAAGCCAACGCGTTGTGTTGCGAATGACTGTTTCTTTGTCAGTGGTCACAGGTCTTGCGCTCGATCACCTGCGGTTACCAGCCGCAGGTCTTACCTTGGTTCTTTTCTTCCAGCCAACCGAGCAGCGGCGTGAAGTACTCGACCAGCGCGGAAGCATCCATCTCACGTGTGCCGGTTAGCATCTCGAGCGAATCCTGCCAGGGCTGACTCGAACCAGCGGCCAACATTGCTTCTAACCTCTCACCGGCTGCCTTGCTTCCGTAGATCGAGCATGCGTGCAAGGGTCCGTCGAATCCGGCCGCATCGCATAGGGCTCGCTGAAATTGGAACTGAAGAATGTGCGCAAGAAAGTAACGCGTGTAAGGTGTATTCGCGGGAATATGATATTTCGCACCGGGATCAAAGTCGGCCTCGCCGCGTTCGACGGGTGGCTGTATCCCTTGATAACGCGTGCGCAGATCCCACCAAGCTGCGTTGTAGTTCTCCGGTGCGATTTCGCCGGAAAACACACGCCAACGCCATTCGTCGATCAACTTTCCGAACGGCAGAAACGCGATCTTATCGAGAGCCATACGCATTTGTGTGTTGATCAGTGCTTCATCGCCCTCGGCGACGTCATCGACAAGGCCGAGCTGTTTCAGAAACTCCGGCGTCAACGACAACGTGATGGTGTCACCAATGCCTTCGTGGAACCCATCGTGCGCGCCGTCTTGGAACAATGGTGGTTGATCTACATAGGCAATGAAGTAATAGATGTGCCCCAGTTCGTGGTAAATCGTTGAGAGATTTTCAAACGTTGGCTCGATACACATCTTGATACGTACGTCATTGCCGCCCTCAAGCGGCCAAGCGCTGGCATGGCAGACCACTTCACGGTCTCGCGGCTTTACCAGCTGTGATCGCTCGTAGAACGACGCGGGCAATTCGGGTAGTCCTAGTGATACGAAAAAATCTTCCGCCAGCTCGACCATTTGGGTAGGTGTGTACTCTTGCTCAACGAGTGCCGCCGTGACATCGGCGCTCTCGACGCCCGGGTACGGCTCGACAAGATCGTAGATATTGCTCCAACCCTGTGCCCACATATTGCCGAGCAAGTGTGCTGGAATCGGAGCCGACGTTGACACTTTGTCCTCACCATATGTCTGGCTGAGCTCGTCGCGCACATAGCAATGTAACGCTTCGTACAGTGGCTCCACCTGTCCCCAAAGCCGTGACGTTTCGCGATCAAACGCATCGGTCGGCATGTCATAGCCCGACTTCCACATATCTCCGAGATTGGTGAAACCTAATTCCTTAGCACCCGCATTCGTTAACTCCACGAATCGTTTGTAGTCTCCGCGCATCGACGGTGACACGGTGCGCCAACCGAGCCACGCTTCAAGTTGTTCGTCGTAGTCGCGCGACGTCGCCATGATATTCGAGAGCTGTCCCAACGTTTGGCATTCGCCTTCTGCCGGGCAGTACTTGCCAGAACCGTAGACACCTTCCATGCGCGTTGTGATCTCCGCGAGCTCGCGGCGGGCTGCATCGTTATTAGGGGCCGGTTGCGCTGTGCCCAATTTCAATTGCCGGATCGCTCGCGCGTCCGAAGGATCAATGCTATCGAGATCGTAAACTGTCGAAGCGGCGACGGATGCGGAATGGAATGCGGCATTGCGCTCTTGTGATCTTGCTGCAATTTTGGCCGAGTCGCGATTGATGTAAGTGGATTGAATCCACGCAGCAGATCCGGATTCATCCCCAAGCTCAGCCAGTTCTTTGTTGACTCGCTCAACGAACGCAGCGGCGCTTTCCACCGGTGGTGTCGGTGTGTCTGTAGTGGCCGGGACGGCACACGCCGTCAGTGACAGCACAGCCACCAACGCAATGAACTTTGAATTCATAGATTCCCCCATAATCGTAATGGATGCAGCATCATCGAAGCCTGATATTCTATCCTACAAACAGGCAACGAGTGCCCGTCTCAGCGCCAAGTAATTCGGTGCGGTTGTTTGCCTTGGTTGAACGACGCAAGATATCTGCGGTCGTAAATCTTCAAGTCACCTAATTGTCGCGAGGTTATCGTGTCTATAACGTCTATTGTCCCGAGCGCCGTTGTTATGTTGCTCATCCTGATTTGCACAGGCTGTGCGTCAACAGCAGATGTTTCCTCGTCAACGATCGAGTCGGATACGACTAGCGCGATTGCGTCAGACCAAGGACGCATCGACCAGCACCAAACCAATAGAGTGATCTCAGCAGACGAAGAAGATCGTGTGATCAACGGTACGGGTGATCAGGACACAACGGTCACCGGCAGCCGCTTGCCGCGAAAAGCAGTCGACGGTCCGCAACGGGTGATCGTGATCGATGAGGAAGAGATTCGTTCGACGGGCGCGTTGAACGTTACCGATGTTTTACGAAGGACAGGCAACAACTTCTAATCCGGTGGTGGCCGTTATACGGTACCTCCCTAAAAATCGGTGGCTCAATGTAAAACGCCCTGCTCTTGTCGAGCAGGGCGTTTCTCTTTGCGAATAAATTGCGGCAACCTAGGCGTCTGGCACCTTAAGACCAAGAAGTTCAAAGCGAACTGTGCCACTCGTTAAGAGCGAGGCATTCTTCTTGAACAGCGCTGTGTTCAGGAAAGCGTCCAGTGCCTCGCGCGAATCCCATTCCACGATGGTGACACGCGACGGTGCCGCGAGATCTGGCGTCAATGAGCTAAAGCTAGGTTCGCTCATGTGAAAGAAGAACTTACCGCCAACAGATGCCATCGCGGGTTCGATATTGCCGAGATAAGTGAGATAGTCGTCTGGTTTGCCAGGGTCGATCCAGGCGCTTGCCATCGTGTAGAACTTGTCGTCTGAAAACTCGAGCGTCGCATCGTTTGTTGCGACGCGATCGTGAATGCGTAGCTCATCCCAGCCGTCTGGCCTTGTCGCTTTGATCGGTGCCCATTCGGGTAGCGCCTCGAACGTGCTTTCTGCTTCAGCGCTAGGCCAACGATAAAACGCAACGGCCCGCGGTTGGAATTCTCCGACAATCGCTTCAGTAACAGCCAATGCGCCGTGTGGTTGTAGGCCATGTTGCTGCGCTAAACCAAAAGCCTCTTTGAGATAGATATTGCGTGCGTTGGCGGCAGCCTCGCCAGCTTTCGGCACAATCGATATGACTGAGACCAGCTCTGACTCAGCGATGGGTACGACGAGGGAATTCCCTGCGTCCGCATTGGGTGATGTAAGCAATCCGCACACAGCTAACAATGCGATGACGGGGCGTGAAGAAAGGTGTGTTGTGAACATGGATAGGGTCTCCTTGTGTGTCACACAAACCCTAACCAACCAAGGCGCTCAACACGCGGATCGTTCTCGATACCCGGTGGTACGAATGTGAGCCAGCCTAGCTGCCACCCTGGATGAGGGGTTGTTTTTGCTGCAGTGCCTTGGCGAAAAAGCGAATCGCGAGTCGCCCCCGATCGCTCTTAGCGAAATCAGGATGGCCGAGGACCCAGAATGGCTCAGCGGCGAACAGCGGTGCATTGGGCAGCCGTACGAGCGTTGGTTCTGAGTCGGCCATGAAGCAAGCGGCCCGGGCGATACCCACGCCATTCAACAATGCATTGAATCGTCCGGTGATGCCGGTGACGCGCATTGCGGCGGACGCGTTTGGGTACGGTGAGTCAGCAAGCCATTCGGGCCAACGTGTTGTACCTTCCGGCGGTGCGATCCAGCGATAGGCGTCCTCGGGCGTCTGTTCGACATAGTCGCGGTGGCCATAAAACGACAGGACGTACGGAAATAGCCTGCGACCGACCCAGTGTTCCGGTGGCGCGTCGGCAGATCGAACCACAATGTCCGCTTCTGCCTTATCCAGATTGACGAGTTGATCCGTGGCATCAACGGTTAGGTTGATTTCGGGATACTCCTTTGTAAACGCAACAATCGCGTCGAACAAAAGGTATTTCAGAACCGGATTGGGAATCGAAATGCACAATGGACCTGCCAGTCTTTGTCCGGCCGTGCGTCGTCGACGCGCGGCCTCATCCGCAAGCAACTCCATCTTTTTGGCCGCGTCGAAGACCACCTCACCAGACTTGGTCGGCCAAAGGCCAGACGGTGATTTCTGAATAAACGGGCCTTCCGGGCGGCCGTTCAGATGCGCCAATCGGCGTGAAACGGTCGCGTGACTGACGCCCAGTACACGAGCGGCACCGCGCACGGTTTTTTCACGCAACAGCGCGAGGATCAATCGATAGTCGTCCCAGTTCATTGGTTCATTATCGTACCAATAACGTCACTCAACAATCCGCGACAAGGTAAAGATGCCCCTGCAAACTCGCTTCTTTCATTGAAACGGGGTTCTATTGATGAAAATCCGGAAGATTTGGTACATGTCGTTACCGACGATGGTTCTATTTTGCACCAGCAGCTTGGTGGTTGCGCAAACCGAACAACGCGTGTTCGAGGCGGCTTATTTCAATCAGTTCGCGCCGCAAACAGCACTGGAGATGGTGGTTCGTTTGCCAGGGTTTGTGCTTCGCGAAGCCGATGAGGATCGTGGCCTGAGCCAGGGTGGAACCAATGTGCTGATCAATGAGCAGCCGATCATCGGCAAGGGCGAGGCGGCGACACAGCAAATTAGCCAAATTGCTGCGGCGAGTGTGGAACGCATTGAAGTGCTGGATGCAGGTGCGCTGGACTTGCCGGGTTTCAATGGTCTGGTTGCCAATGTGATTACACGTCAGACATCGGTCAGCGGGGCGTTTGAGTGGCAGCCGCAATGGCGAAGGAACAATGAACCGACGCTGCTTAATGGCACGGCGAATCTCTCGGGTAGCCGCGGTGCGCTCGATTTTTCAGCGGCGCTGAATTCGACGCAGGTGCGCGCAAGTTTTATCGGGCCGGAGACGTTGGAAGATGTCGATGGTGACGTATTCGAGCGACGGCAAGAGCGACTATTCATCATTGGCAATCAACCGACGTTGTCGGGCAGTGTGAATTGGACGCTTCCCGATGATCGCGTATTGAATGCCAAGGCTGCTGTGACGCAACTGGATCTCGAGCGGCCGCAGGACTCAGTGAGTGCCGCTGTGACTTCGCGCGGGTTCGACGGCAGCAATCTTGCCGTGTTTCGCCAACAGCGTCGCAATTATCGTCTCGATGCTGACTATCGATTCCCTGCCTTTGGCGGTGCACTAAAAGTCATCACGTTTGCCTCGCGTACCGACAACCAAGCCGCCACCAGACTGACCATTGATTCGACGGCTGAGGGGCCGATTGCCAATCGACGTTTTCGCGAGGACAGCGTGCAGCAGGAGCGTATTGTTCGTTTTGAGCAGAACTGGGATCGAGCGCATAGTTGGCAGCTAGCGCTAGAAGGGGCGACGAATGCGTTGGATCTGGACACTGTTTTTGAGGTGTTTGATCCATTGCTGCTGACAACAGTCATATCGACCTCAGCAGCATCGACGCGCATTACAGAATCACGCGCGGAATTGACTGTCGCGCATCGTCGCGCGCTGACCGATCACCTTGACTTGCAAGTCTCCATTGGCGGCGAGACGTCGACGCTGGAGCAAGGCGCGGTGCGCCGCCGGTTCGATCGGCCGAAGGGTTTCGTATCGCTTAACTTCACACCGGATGACGATTGGACGATTAGTGCACGCGCTACTCGAGATGTCGGACAGATCAATTTCCGAGACTTCGCTGCCAACGTGTCATTGATCGAGGAGATCACGACGGAAAATAATCCGGCACTAAAGCCGGATCAGAGTTGGCTGATGACCTTACGCGGTGAGCGTCGGTTTTCCGCCGGGCACGTGGCGTCATTGTCGGTGAGTCATGAACGAATACGCGACCTTGTGGACCGCATTCCATTGGGTGAGAGTGGCGATGCCATTGGCAACATCGACGACGCGAGACGCGACGAAGTGAACGCGGTCGTGACGTTGGTTGGTGCGCCATTTGGCCTGCCCGGCGCCCGTTTCGACTTGCGCGGTCGCTGGCAGCGTTCCGCGTTGACCGATCCCATCGAAGGTTGCGAGCGCGATATCGGTCATTTGATTACCCAAGACCTTCAGGCGGAATTTCGCCATGACGTCGCGGGGACGCCGTGGTCGTATGGTTTTACGGCGCAGCAACTCGAGATCGCGCCGCGTTATCAGTCGACGCTTGTTCAGTTTCGCAACGTGCCTGGTGGCGGACTGACGCCCGGCCAGAACACAGTATTCGTCGAGCATAAGGACTGGTTTGGTTTGCGGGTGCGCGCGACATTGTCGGAGTTCGTTGGCCAGTACAGCAAACTGACTCGCACGATATACGATGGTCGGCGCGATGTTGCGCAGATCGATCGTGTGGAGCGTCGTCGTCGTGACCTCGATGGGCCATATGTTTCGCTCAGCGTAGGAAAGACGTTCTGACTAAGCTTCGGATTCTTCGCTGGCTTGCACGGCTTGTTCATCGGCGTCGTCTTTTTTCGACACGGTCATTCTCGCCATGATGATGCCGCCTTCAAACAATGCATAGACCGGTATGGCGAGTAGCGCCTGGCTGAAGACGTCGGGCGGCGTCAAGAACATACCGACCACGAAGCATCCGAGGAACACGTAAGCGCGAGCGCCTGCCAGTTTCTCGGGCGACGTGAGACCGGCCCAACAGACAAGGACGGTTGCGATCGGCACTTCAAAGGCAATGCCGAATGCAAGAAACAACGTCAGAACGAAATCGAGGTAACTCGAGATATCCGTCATGTTCTCAACCCCTTCGGGCGCAAACGCCACGAAGAAATTAAAGATCAACGGGAAAACGATGAAGTAAGCAAAGGCGATGCCGGCATAAAACAGGATCATGCTGCTGGATAACAACGGGATCGTGAAGCGTTTTTCTTTCTTGTAGAGCCCTGGTGCGACGAATGCCCACACTTGATAAAGGATGAACGGCATCGCAATAAAGATGGCGATAAAGAAAGCGAGTTTGAAAGGCGCGAATACGGTCGATGCCGGCTCCGTCGCAATCATTGTATTTTCGATCGGTAATGCGTTTTGAAGCGGCAGCGCAACGAGCGTGAAGAGCTTCTGTGCAAACGGCACCAGCAGGACGAAGCAGATAATGATGGCGACAAACGCCTTTAACAGGCGGCTTCTCAGCTCGAGAAGATGCGAGAGCAGGCTCGATTCTTCGAGCTTCTCTTCTTCATACTGGTCGGTCATGACGAGCTGCTTGCCTTCGCGGTCTCTGCGGCACTATCGCTGCTCGCCTCAGCAGCATCGATCGTCTCTTGCGGGGCGATGGTGTTGTCGAGTGGTGCGCCGTCATTCGTTGACGTCTCGGTTTCACGATGATCGGCAGAGACGTCGCCGGTCAGTTCTTTCTCGAGTTTATCGACACCGAGTTCCTTCTTGAGGTCGACTTTCTTGGGCAAAGAGTCTCGGATTTGCTGCATTTCGATTTCATCTTCGAGCTGCACTTGGAAGTTGCGGCTCATGCGTCGCGCATAGCCGACGAACTGACCGAGCTTCTTGGCAACCTGCGCCATACGCTCAGGTCCCAGCACGATCAGTGCAATCACGAACAACAGGATCAGCTCGGGGCCGCTCCACTCCATCGCCAGGTCTCCGGACGGTACCTATTCAGGAACCGGTCTTGCTTTCTTCTTTGCCGGGCGTGTTCTCGAATGATGCGTCTTCGGCTTTTTGCGTGAGTTTTTCTTCTTCTGCTTTTTCTTCGCCGTCATGCATCGCATTGCGGAAGCCTTTGATCGCTCCGCCCAAATCCGAGCCGATGTTCCTGAATCGCTTGGTGCCGAAAATGGCGAGCACGATCGCAAGAATGATCAGCAGCTGCCACATACTAATTCCGCCAAAACCCACAGTGATATTCCTCGTAACGAATGCCTAGAAGCACAATGACATAATGATACGCCAGATATGTGGCGTCGGAGTTAAACCAAAGCCACTAAATCGCGAATTTGTGAGCTAGTCGTCGACTTAGGCGGCTAACCAGAAGGTCACCGGGCCGTCATTAACGAGCTCTACCTTCATATCTGCGCCAAACCAGCCGGTTTCAACCGCGACATCGTGGGAACGCACGGCATCGCACCAGTCATCGAATAGGTTTTCGCCCATCTCGGGCCGGGCTGCGGTGCTGAAGCTCGGGCGTCTGCCGCTTGAGGTGTCGGCGGCCAGCGTGAATTGTGGAACGGCCAGTATCGCGCCGCCAGCGGCGTGCGCATCAAGGTTCATTTTTCCGTTAGAATCGGAAAATATACGATATTTAGCGACCCGTTCGGCGAGTTTCGCCACATTTTCCGGGCCGTCGGAGCGTTCAACACCGAGCAGCACAAGCAGGCCGGTGCCGATTCGGCCGACCAGTTCTCCGTCTACGTGGACGCTCGCGCGGGTAACGCGCTGTATCAATGCAATCATCCTGAGTCTCCGGCAGGTTGATACGCTATCCCCAAGCTGCATTCGTGCCCCCGCTACGACTCTTTATTGTGCGCCTATGGCAAGCAAACTGCCACGTAAACATTACACGGACAGACGTCTATTTTTTCTGACAGCGCTTCGACATCGGCTTTTTTTTAGCGTTTTGTTGCCCGTGACGCTCGTTGAGTGGTCATTGATTCGAATACCGGACGCGGTGGTTCGCGTGTCGACATCCGCGCAGGCCATCCAGCCGGCGAGATATTATTGTGCGGCTATTCGAGTATGCGTAAGGTGCAGAGTGCACAGCACAAGGGAGAGACGATGCGCAACAATAGACCGTCGCTTGCTAT
Source organism: Pseudomonadota bacterium (assembly GCA_039700805.1). Classification (GTDB taxonomy): domain Bacteria; phylum Pseudomonadota; class Gammaproteobacteria; order Steroidobacterales; family Woeseiaceae; genus CALBPI01. The sequence goes on from JBCAZE010000035.1 coordinate 12,895, forward strand.
TGGCGGCCTAGCCGTCATGGTGATATTCAGCGTATTGATGATCACGGCGTTGTTATGGGCATGGCCCAAATACAAAGTCTATAAAAAGGAAATGGATGGTATCGCTGCACTCAGAGAAGCGGAGTGGAGCAAACAAATACTCATCGAAGAAGCCAAAGCCAGAGAGCAAGCGGCGCTGATGCAAGCCAAAGCGCGCGTCACACTGGCGCAGGCAGAAGGCGAAGCGCAAATCGTCCAAGCTAAAGCGGAAGGGCAAGCGGATATTGAACGCGCGAAAGCCGCAGCGGAAGCTAACAGGATCATCGGCGAGTCTCTCAAGGGCAATGAGGAGTATCTGAGATACGTTTGGATCAAAGGACTGCAAGATGCATCCGGCGAACGCATCTACATACCCACCGAAGCAGGTTTACCGATCTTAGAGGCTGGCAAGGCGGGAGACTGATCTTAACGATCATGTCGGTGGGCATATGCAGTGTCCGCCACAACGGACATTACGTAAGGGGCATCAATGAAACGCAGAGATTTTGTGACTGGTCTTGGCGCTGGTGCAGTGGCCACGGGGCTCACTGCTTGCGGTGGCACCAAGGATTGCGCCGATGCGTCAGGCGCTAGCTCGCAGGAGACGTTCGAATGGAAGATGGTCACGACATGGCCACCTAATTTCCCTGGACTTGGCACCGGCGCTGCAAACCTTGCGAAGCGGATTACCGCTGCCTCAGGCGGTCGCATCACCGTTCGAGTTTACGCAGGTGGCGAACTCGTTCCACCGCTTGAAGTGTTTGACGCCGTCTCGCGCGGCACCGCCGAGATCGGCCATGGCGGGGCCTATTATTGGAAGGCAAAAGTACCGGCAGCACAATTCTTCGGCACCTATCCGTTCGGCCTCAATGCGGCGGAGATGAATGGTTGGCTGTATTACGGTGATGGACTGAAGTTGTGGACCGAGCTTTACAAGCCTTTTGGTCTCGTACCATTTCCCGCTGGCAATACGGGCGGCCAGATGGGTGGTTGGTACAACAAAAAGATCAACAGCATGGCTGATATCCAGAACCTGAAGATGCGCATACCGGGTTTGGGTGGCGAAGCGTTTGCTCGTGCGGGCGGTACACCGGTGCTGTTGCCTGGCGGTGAGATTTTTACCGCGCTGCAAACGGGTAGTATCGACGCCACGGAGTGGGTCGGGCCTTACAACGACATTGCCTTCGGATTCCACAAAGTCGCGAAGTACTACTATTACCCCGGTTGGCACGAGCCAGGTCCGACGCTCGAAGCGATCATCAACGAAGACGCTTGGGCAGCGTTGCCAGAGGACCTCAAAGAAATCGTTCGTGTGTGTTGTCAGTCGATCAATTGCGACATGCTCGCGGAATACTCATATCGCAATGCGGAAGCATTCCGGACGCTGACCGAAGACCCGAACGTCGAGGTGCTGCAATACCCGGACGACGTGCTCGCCGGCATGAAAGAGAGCACGGATGCGGTCATTGCTGAGTTGGTTGCCAATGATGCGGACGCTAAACGGATCTACGATTCCGTCTACGCGTTCCGAGAGGCGTCGACGCCTTTCCAGCGGATCACCGAAGGCGCGATCCTCGACGCGCGCTAGTCTTCAGACTTTGGTGCGATGACACGTATTCGCGAGCTACGAGGTCTTGGCCCTCAATCAGAAAAGCTTCTGTCGACGATAGGCGTCGCGACGAAGAGCGATCTTGAACGGCTGGGCCCTATTCGCGCGTATCTAAAGCTAAGCGACACCGGTGCCAAACCCAGTATGAATTTACTCTATGCGATGGTTGGCGCACTGACTGATCAGTCTTGGCTCGATGTCGCCAAGAACGAGCGCGTCGCGTTGTTGCTCGAGCTCGACGGTTTTGCGGATCTCAAACGGATGTTGGAAGACGAGGGCCAGTCTCTCGAGGGCTAGAACCATGATAACGGCGAGGCATCACATTCGCGTCTCAAGCCTCAATTGGACTTGTGGAGTTATCCACTCATACCCGCAGGAGGCAACAAATGAATCTTAATCAAGTCACATTGCCGGTGGCGGACATGGATGCTGCGACTGCGTTTTATCGTTTGCTTGGTTTCACGCAGATTGTTGATACGCCTCACTACGCCCGTTTCGAATGTCCCGATGGTGGCTCGACGTTTTCATTGTCGTTAACGCAATCCGAGTTTGTGAATGGCGCCGTGATCTACTTTGAGCATCCTGAGCTCGATACGTGGGTAGCGACCCTGAAAGATAAAGGACTGTGCTTCGATCAAGAACCGACCGATGAGTCGTATCTTTGGCGCGAAGCGGTTCTTCATGATCCATCCGGCAACAAAATCAAACTGTACTTCGCGGGCGAGAATCGCCTGAATCCACCGTGGCGTGTCGAAAGGACGGCGGACTAGGCTGTCTCTCACCGCGCGTGCGGTCACGCTAGTGAGCACCGTTCGGCATAGACGGCGTTTTTGTGGCTAGCTAGACTCAGGCAACGACAATGAAGGAAGCAAGACAATGATAAAACGGCTGATGATGTTGACGACATTCTCACTGGTCGCAGGTTGTGCGTCCGCGCCTGAATCATTCAGGGATCAGTTGAAGCCAGGAACGGCATGGGTTGCGTATTCCGATGAATGGCGCCAAGAGGCTTTGGATGTCTATGCGGCGGCAACGATGTATGTGCAAGAAGCGGGACGATCACGCGACGCCAACACATGGGCGGTCGTTCTCGACGTGGACGAAACGATCCTCAACAACGTCAACTACCAAGTCTCCCGGGAACTCGCGGGACTCGAGTACACGCCGGAGAGTTGGTACGAATGGACCCAGGAGGAAGCGGCGACGCTTGTGCCTGGTGCCAAGGACTTTATTGAAGCGGTTAATCGTGCCGGTGGCATTGTTGCATTGGTCACCAACCGATCGGATACCGAACAGCTTGCGACCGAGAACAACTTAAGCGCCGTTGGTATCGAGCGTCGAGAGGACTTTCGCATTCTCCTAACGCGGGCAAGACCCGCATCAAGTAACAAAGTGGGTCGATTCGATGTGGTCGATGACATGCTGGCGGCACAAGGATTGCCGAACGTAACGATCATCGCGTTCGTCGGTGATGGAAAAGGCGATCGTCCACCCGAACTGGGCGATGGCCAATTCTTTTGCATCGATCAAGGCGCCATGTATGGCGAGCCTTGTGCGGTCGTGCCAGGTTCAGGCACGTGAGTGCAGGTCAGTGGTTTTGCTCGTTTGAACTTGGTGCGATGAAGCGCGGCCTCGAGCCACCGCATCGGGAGATCACCGGTTTGTTTTCTATTCGTCGTTTTTTCAATCTGAAGCATTGGATGTGTCTGGCTGTGTTAGGTGTCGCCGTATCGGCTGCCGCCGATTCGTGGGCGAGCGATGGTGTCGAATCAGAAGAAGTGGCGGCGACGAATAAAGAGCATCCACAACCCATCAAGACTTGTAATCCAGATTATCCTCGCGAAGCATTGCTGAACCGCGTGGAGGGCTACGTTGTTCTGTCATACAAAATCTCTGAAGACGGTGTACCGTTCGACATCGAGGTTGTTGAGTCCGTGCCAGAAGGCGTGTTCGACAGCGTCTCTTTGGAAGCCTTCGAGTGCTGGCGTTTTCAGCCATTGGATAGAGTTTGGTCTGCTCGCTACACGCTCAATTTTTCGTTGGGCCTTGACGATGATGACTGATCACCGAGTGCGATGTATTGAGTGACACGATCTACTGTTCTTGGTAACGGTCTCAGTCGTGCGATGCTCTTCCTAAAGAAACCTTGGTGGAAACGGTTGTAGATTACACTGACTGCTCATGACGGTAGTGAGCTCAATGTCTGCCATCTCAACAGCAGCGCATACGAAAGGCGAGAAAAAACAATAGTGCTCGCCAAAACCTGCTACCCTCTCGCCTCCTAGCGTCATTCGGTCGACGCTTAACAGCCTGGCGAGCTGCCTCGCTGTAACTACTGTTCTACCGTCATGGCCGAAACTCGCTGCCGATGTTTTGCAGTGATGTTTAGGCGATCCGGAGACTCCCAGTGTTATTTCAAAATCTCAGCCTCTCGGCTGAATTGTTGCGTGCGGTCGAAGAACAAGGCTACTCGGAAGCGACGCCTATCCAGGCCGCCGCTATCCCGGCGGTTCTCGATGGTCGCGATATTCTCGCGAGCGCACAAACCGGCACCGGAAAAACAGCCGGATTCACGCTGCCTTTGCTGCAGAACCTGATGGCATCGCATGTCGCCACAAAAAGGCGCGTCATTCGGGGGCTGATTCTGGTACCCACTCGCGAGCTTGCGATTCAGGTCAGTGAAAGCGTTTACGCTTATGGGGCCAATTTACCGCTGAGATCGATGCAGATTTTCGGCGGCGTGAGTATTCGTCCGCAGATCAGCAAGCTCCGCAAAGGTGTTGATGCCGTTGTGGCCACACCCGGACGGTTGCTCGATCATGTGCAACAAGGGACGATCGAATTGGGGCACGTCGAGATGCTGGTTCTGGATGAAGCCGATCGCATGCTCGACATGGGCTTCATTCGCGATATTAAACGTGTGTTGAAATTGCTTCCCGCGGAACGACAGAACCTGTTGTTCTCTGCGACGTTTTCGAAAGACATCTTGAATCTCGCCTCGACCTTTCTTGATGATCCGGTCGAAATTGAAATCGCGCCGCGAAACACAGCAGCAGAGCGCGTGACTCAAGTGATTCACCCAGTCGACAAAGGCCGCAAGCGCCAGCTGTTGTCGTTTCGAATCGGAGAGGGCAATTGGCGACAAGTGCTCGTATTCACGCGCACGAAACGGGGCGCTAATCGGCTGGCTACCCAACTCTCTGAAGACGGTTTAGATGCAGTTGCCATTCACGGCAACAAGTCACAGGGCGCGCGCACCAAAGCGCTCAAGGACTTCAAGTCCGGTGCAGTGCGAATCCTTGTTGCAACCGATATCGCTGCACGCGGTTTGGACATCGAAAAGCTACCTTACGTGGTTAACTTCGATCTACCGCAAGTGCCAGAAGACTACGTGCATCGAATCGGGCGTACCGCTCGCGCGGGAGAGGATGGGCACGCGGTTTCATTGGTTGCCGCCGATGAGCGTAGTTTGTTGCGTGAGATCGAAAAACTCTTGGATACCCAGATACCCCAAGAGGTGATCGAGGGGTTCGCACCTCATGGGCTGAATGATGACGCGCCGAGGTCAAAGAAGGTGAGATCCCGTCGTCGCAGGCCGAGCCAATCAAAAGACTCGAAGTCTAACCCTTCAGCAAGTAAGCGCGCGACGTCCGGAGACAAGCCAGCCAAGTCGACCAAAAAGCGCACAAAGCCCAGCGAGAAGCCAGCCAAGAAGCGACGTAAGCCGGCGAAGAAGACAGCTAAACCGGCAGGCAAACGATCTACCGCGGCTAAGCGAAAGAAAGCCGCTTCAAAGAAGACCGGGCAGAGTGCTCGCAGAAACACCGGAAAAGCACCGTCGAAGGGTCGTCGCCAGCCTCAAAAGACATCACGCTGATCATCTGAGATTTCCGCGTCTTGCCGATCAACATGCGTGATGCGCACAGGTCGGTGGTCACGGCTGTTCGATGATTGATCGGTTGCACGACGTTGGCGCTGACGTTGTACTATCGATGCCATCCTATTTTGTGATGGCGAGAACGTTGTGATCTTTCGATCGGCGACAAACAAAGACATACCAGTCCTTCGAGCACTGGAGCAGAAGGTTATCGAGGCGGAGCGCCCTTTCAACGACGCGATCAAGCGTGACTCGGCGATCTACTACGACATCGAGGACCTTATCGCGAACGATGCATCTTGTTTGCTCGTTGCAGAAGTTGATGGCGAAATCATCGGTACAGGCTACGTACAAATTCGAGACTCCAAACCGTGCTTCTCGCATCAGCAGCACGCTTATCTTGGTTTTATGTATGTGTCCCCGGACTATCGTGGACAGCGTATCAACGCCAAGATCGTTGACCGCCTGATTGCGTGGAGCAAAGAGCGAGGAGTGATGGATTGCTACCTTCATGTCTATTCTGACAATGCGCCGGCGATTCGCGCTTACGAGAAGGTGGGCTTCGAATCGCTGATGGTTGAGATGAAGCTCAGCATCGAGCCGTGATGCAGGTCGATAGTTGCAGCGTCGGTGCCGTCGATCCAAGGACACGCTGACCGCGTCTAAAGCGTCTGCTGCCCCATAGAGAATCCCTGACAATGCTGTATATCGCCATCACACCTTGGTATATCTGGATCGCAATCGTTGCGATCGGCTGGTCAATGTTGTCGGTGCTGTCGTTTGCGCGACTGGGTATCAAGCGTCCGGCGATGTTCGCCGTTCTGGGTATGCTGCTCATTCAGTGTTTATCGGCGATCGTGACCGTAACCCTGACGCATGTCGACGCCATTCATCCTTACGCTTGTCTCCTCGGCGCTTACGGCGCTATAGCGATGCTAGCGTTGGTCGTGCCGCAGATGATTCTTGTCGGCTATTTGCTCACGGAGTGGCCGCGCAATGGCGACGGTCAGCGACTTTTGGTGGTTCCTTGGTTTTCGATATGGCTGATGCTGTGTCTGGTTGTGTACTTGATGCATGCAAGATCTGCTGTGCTTTGCACGGTGTAGAGGGTGGTGACAATCCAAACGCTTGCGGTCTGATGTTTCGAACGCTATACAAACCACTGACGTCGCCACAAATTTCGGAGGAATCGCTCGGGTGATAAAACTCCTTGCCGTCATCGCTGGTAGTTGCATTGTATTAGTCGGTCTTCTGTATCTGATGCAACGCAGCATCATTTTTCCGGCACCTGCAGGCGAGTTGCTGGACGCCCTGCCGGCGGGTGTTGAACATGTGCCGCTCGGCGAAGGTCATGCGTTTCTGGTGAAGCCGGATCGCAGCATGACCCCCGCCCCGCTTGTGGTTTTTGCGCATGGCAATGCGGAGTTGGCGCAATGGTCCCTAGGCGCGTTCGACGCATTGCTTTCGCGCGGCTTTGCAATACTGCTGCTGGAGTATCCAGGATACGCAGGTACCAAGGGCTCTCCGAGTGCGATGTCGATCGAGGCCGCCGCTCTCGAGGCTTTAGATGCAGTCACAGGACGCGCGGAAATCGATGAGACTCGTGTGATCGCCTATGGGCGCTCGATTGGATCTGGTGCGGCGTGTGCCATCGCGCGTCATCGATCCGTTGCAGCGTTGATATTGGAATCCCCTTTTTACTCGCTCAAAGATCTCGTCGCAGAAAAGGGGTTCCCATCGTTCCTATTGCGCGACGAATTTGATAACGCCGCTGCGGTCGCTGCGAGTGATGCGCCGGTCTTCCTCTATCACGGTGTCAATGACCAGTTGATACCCATCACTCACAGCGAGCGATTGCAGGCGCAATCGGAGAAGGCGGTGTTAGTCCGTGAGCGCTGTGGTCACAACGATTGTCCACGACCGTGGCCAGAGCTGTTTGTATTTCTCGAACGTCTGGGTCTGCTCGCTCTGGATGATGACGCCGGGGTAGCGCCTTGAGTTCGCTGACCTACATTGAAGAAGGTAATGAGGACTTTCTATGCAGTCGCTACCGCATAAGCGGGCCGTTTTCGACCGACGGTCTTGTGGAGACGTTGGACACATTGGTTCAACAGAAACCTGAATGCCGATTTCTTTTGACGCTCGATTTCTTTCCGCAAGCTTGCTACACATCGATGCACGCTAAGATGACTCATGATCTTGATAGCACGGAAGGCTTTGATCTTTCTGGATTGCCTGCTGAATGCTTCGAGGATGGCGAACATCTGGGTTATCTCACGAACAAAGCCGAGTTCTTTATTCAGCGCAGCAACTACAAGCGGCGATTGAACCAGGCGAGCTTTGAAGCGCTTTGTCAGAAGCAGATCAGTCTGTTCAGCGAATCCGATGCGGGGACGCCAGCCTTCGAGCGTGATCTCGCAAGTGTCATCGATGATCGGGAGGCCTATATCCTGGAAGTGCCGGTGATGCAGCAGCACGAGACGCTATACGCTTTTCCGAATGGCTATTTCCAGGCGGATTTGAACCCGTTGGAAAATATGTTGCTGGCGCGTCGAATGGCTGAGGAATTCGATTACCATCCGATCGGTATGGGCTCGGAGTTTGTGGCGTACCGTCGCAATAGCGAGCTCGACGGCAAACACATCGACAACTTGATCGACATGCTGGCAGAAATTTACCGAGATGATGTTCGTGGCGAATTAGCGGATCGGTTGCGTCAGTGCATTCAATCCAACGAGGTCTTGGTACTGAGATATCAGGAGTAAGGTATGACAAACGACGGCGCTATTCGCGGCATTGCTGAAGCAATTAGCCGATATCTGATGGCCCGGCCCACATCTGAAGCGACGCTGGAAGGTATCGCTGATTCATGGCTTAAACACCAGCGCGTGGCGTGTTCGTTGGAATCGCTCGAAGCCGCGTTAGCC
>JBCAZE010000214.1:0-4818 GCA_039700805.1 Pseudomonadota bacterium
AAGATGAAAACAAACCGTGGCGCTGCCAAGCGCTTCAAGCGGACGGGTAAGGGCGGCTTCAAGCGCGCACAGTCCCACCTTAATCACATCCTCACCAAGAAAAGCAGCAAGCGTAAGCGCCAGCTCGGCAACACGCTGCAAGTTGCTGATTCTGACGTCAAAGCGGTTCGCCGCATGCTGCCGTTTAGCTGAGGAGGGTTAACACATGGCAAGAGTAAAACGTGGTGTTGTCGCGAGAGCGCGGCACAAGAAAGTTCTCGGTAAGGCGAAAGGCTACTACGGTGCCCGTCGTAAGGTTTTCCGCGTTGCTAAGCAGGCGGTCATCAAAGCGGGACAATACGCCTATCGTGACCGTCGCGTTCGCAAACGCGAGTTCCGTCGTCTTTGGATCGCACGGATCAACGCTGCTGCTCGGATGAACGGTCTTTCGTACAGTCGATTTATGAACGGTCTCAGTCGTGCAGAGATCGAAATTGATCGTAAGGTGCTTGCTGATCTTGCAGTGCACCAGCCGGAGAGCTTTGCAGCATTGGCGGAACAAGCCAAAGCTAACCTACCGGCCTGATCTCAAGATCTCTGATTGCCAACGAAAGCCGACGACTCGCGTCGTCGGCTTTTTCGCCTCCTTAAAATGTGGGGGCCCGCAACCAGGAATCCCATCGTGCAGGAAATAGCGAGTATCGAACAGGCAGCTTTGGCTGCCATCAAGAACGCAGATGATTCACGTGCGCTAGAGACGTTGCGCGTTGAGTTACTCGGCAAGAAAGGGCAGCTCACCGCGCTGTTAAAAGGCGTATCGTCGCTACCCGTTGATGAGCGACCGAAGGCTGGTCAGGCGATCAATGCGGCGAAACAGGTTGTCGCTAAAGCGATTGAAGCCCGTCGCTCAGATTTGGAAGCGGAGGCGCTGAATCGGCGGCTGGCTTCAGAGACTCTGGACATCACGCTCCCCGGTCGTGGTGATGGTGCTGGGTCGTTACACCCAGTCACGTTGGCCCGTCGGCGGATCGAGGCCATTTTCAAAGGCGCAGGATTCGGTGTCAGACATGGCCCTGAAATCGAGGATGATTTCCATAATTTTACGGCGCTGAATATCCCGGAAGACCATCCGGCTCGCGCCATGCATGACACATTCTACTTCGGTGATGGGCGGTTGCTTCGCACGCACACATCTCCGACGCAAATCCGGACCATGCAAAATGAGGGCGTACCGGTCAAAGTCATATGTCCTGGTCGTGTGTATCGCTGCGACTCGGATCAAACGCACACACCCATGTTCCACCAAGTGGAGGGGCTCGTCATCGATCGCGATGTGAGCTTTGCCAACTTAAAGTCGGTACTGCACGAGTTTGTCAGCCAATTTTTCGAGCGTGATGCCGAGCTGCGTTTCCGTCCCTCATATTTCCCATTTACCGAACCTTCTGCAGAGGTAGACGTCCTCAGTGAAGACGGTAAATGGCTTGAGATCCTGGGCTGCGGCATGGTGCACCCGAACGTGCTGCGCAACGTTGGCGTCGATCCAGAAGAGTTCGGCGGCTATGCATTTGGTCTTGGCGTCGAGCGTCTGGCCATGCTGCGATATCAAATCGCGGATCTTCGCACGCTGTTCGAGAACGATCTGCGTTTTCTGGAGCAATTCTGATGAAAGTCTCGCAAAACTGGCTAACCGAGATGCTCGGGTCTGCGCTAGACACAGAGCGTGTGTTAGAGCGCCTGACCCTGGCCGGGCTGGAAGTTGATGGTCACGAGACGATCGATGCAGTGGATAAAGTCGTCGTTGCCAAGGTGACGGGAGTGCAGCAGCACCCAGATGCCGACCGATTGCGCGTCTGTGACGTGAATGACGGTCAAGAGACACATCAGATCGTGTGCGGCGCGCCGAATGTACGACCGGACATGACGGTTGCGCTTGCTCAAGTGGGTGCGAAGTTGCCTGGTGGCATCAAAATTCGTAAGTCGAAGTTACGTGGTGTCGAATCAGCGGGGATGTTGTGCTCTGCTGCCGAACTTGGACTCGGACAAGACCATGACGGCATTCTCGATCTGCCATCAGAGCTGGTCGTGGGATCTCCGTTACATGAGGCGCTAGGTCTACCCGATACCGTTATTGATATCGACTTGACGCCAAACCGTGGGGATTGTTTCTCAACGCTTGGCGTTGCGCGGGAAGTGGCGACGTTTTGCGATATTGCTTTTGATGAGCCGTCTGCTGAGCCATGTGCGGATCGCAGTGGCTCGCCTGTATCACCAAAGATTGACACACCAGAGGTGGTCCCCGTGTTTTCTGCGGCGACAGTCACCGGCATCGATAGTGCTGCAAAGACGCCATTATGGATGGTTGAACGTCTTCGTCGCTCGGGCGTGCGTGCAATATCCCCGGTTGTCGACATCACGAATTTCGTGATGCTTGAGTTTGGACAGCCGATGCACGGCTACGATCTCGACAAGGTTCAAGGAGAGCTCGGCGTTCGGTACGCAGATGGTGAAGAATCTCTGGTCCTGCTCGATGGTAAGACCATTACGCCGGACAAAGAGACGTTGGTGATCACCGATGACAGCGGCGCGATCGGCTTGGCTGGGATCATGGGCGGTGAGTCGACCATGGTCGATGAACATACGACCAATGTTTTGTTTGAGGCAGCGCATTTCACGCCTTCCGTCATGGCGGGCAAAGCACGGCGCTACAACATGCACACCGATGCTTCGCTCCGTTTCGAGAGAGGCGTTGATGCTTATGGTCATGAGCGTGCTCAAGAACGAGCGGCTCAGCTGCTGATCGAAATTGCTGGTGGTGTTGTTGGACCGCTGTTTGTTGAGCGTCATACGGCGCATTTGCGGTCGCGCGATGCTGTCGTCTTACGTGCGGCTAGACTCGCCAAAGTGCTGGGCTGCGATGTTGCTTCCGACGAAGTCACGAAGATTTTTGAGAGACTCGGCTTTGGCGTGGCGATGAGCAACGGCGACTGGCACGTGTCGCCGCCGACCTGGCGCTTTGATATTGCCATCGAGGAAGATCTCATCGAGGAGGTGGCCCGCGTCTACGGGTATGATCGTATTCCGGTGAAACGAACCTATGCGGAGACGCCGCTTGCCCCCGCCAGCGAGCAACGTGTTTCGGAAGAATTGCTGCGTGATGCGATGGCAGCGCGCGGTTATGCCGAGGCTGTGACATACAGTTTTGTCGATCCGCGTCGTCACGCCTTACTGGATATCGCGGCGCCCGGGCCTGAGTTGCTCAATCCGATTTCCAGCGAGCTGTCGGTAATGCGAGGCACTCTGCTTTGCGGACTGCTGGAGGCCGCTCAATACAACCTTGCGCGTCAACGGCAACACGTGCGGATTTTCGAAATTGGGCGTGTCTTTGACGGCGATCGAGAAACGGTCAAGATGGCGGGTTTGCTCGCCGGTAAACGTCACCATGAGCAATGGTCTTCGAAAGATTCGGATGTCGATTTCTTTGACATAAAGGCGGATCTTGAAGCATTGCTGGCGACCACCGGAAGATCATCGGCCGTGCGACTCGAACGCACGCAGATTGATACGCTGCACCCAGGCCAAGCGGCTCGCATCTCGCTCGACGATGAAGACATTGGCGTGATCGGTGCGTTGCATCCACGCGTGAGTTCTGCGTTCGATATCGACAACGCGTGCATCGTATTCGAAATCGACGTCGATGCTGCCTTTGCTCGGCGAATCCCGATCGCCGCGCCTATCTCGAAGTTCCCACACGTTCGCCGCGATATCGCGATTGTTATCGATGAAAAGATCGCCGTTGCAGACGTTGTAGACACGATAAAAAAGGCACGATCTGCATTGATACGTGATGTGATTGTATTCGATGTCTATCAGGGTAAAGGTATAGAACCGGGGCTAAAAAGTGTCGCTTTAGGCTTGATTTTATTGGACTCTTCGCGCACTCTTACTGACGACGTTTCGGAGGCTGTTGTGGCGGATGTCGTCACGGCATTGCAAGACAGCCACAGCGCAAAACTAAGAGAATAATTCCGATGGCACTCACCAAAGCGGACATGGCGGATTCTTTGTTCAACGAATTAGGTTTGAACAAGCGGGAAGCAAGAGAATTGGTGGATTTGTTTTTCGAGGAGCTGCGTTCATCGCTAGCCGTCGGAGAGCAAATCAAGTTGTCAGGGTTTGGTAATTTTGATTTGCGCGATAAGAACGAACGTCCGGGACGTAACCCAAAGACTGGCGAAGAGATTCCAATCTCGGCACGACGCGTCGTGACTTTCCGCCCAGGACAGAAACTGAAAGCCAGAGTGGAAGCGTATGCTGGAACCGGGGAATAACGACGAATTACCGCCAATCCCCGGAAAGCGATATTTCACTATTGGTGAAGTCAGCGATCTGTGCGCGGTAAAACCTCACGTCCTGCGCTATTGGGAGCAAGAGTTTCCGCAGTTGAAGCCGGTGAAACGGCGCGGCAACCGTCGCTATTACCAGCGTCAAGATGTGTTGGTTATTCGTCAGATCAGAAGCTTGCTTTACGATCAGGGATTCACGATCGGCGGAGCGCGACAGCAGCTGACGGGTGAAGAGGCAAAGTCAGACGTAACACAAAGCCAGCAACTCATTCGTCAGATGAGAATCGAACTGGACGAAATCCTCAAAATCTTGAGGCGCTAGCGCCAGAAACAGTCCTGGTTATTCTCTGACACGGGACTATAATTTCCAGAAGTTTTCGGTCGGGGCGTGGCGCAGCCTGGTAGCGCACCACAATGGGGTTGTGGGGGTCGGAGGTTCGAATCCTCTCGCCCCGACCAGCTTAAAAAGAAGCTGCTCTTACCTTTCGGGGAGCAG
>JBCAZE010000036.1:0-20927 GCA_039700805.1 Pseudomonadota bacterium
GAGGCGAGTGATTGGATGGAAGACAAATGAGCAAGATCATCGATGCAATTGATCAAGAACAAATGAGCCGCGACATCCCGGAGTTTGGCCCGGGCGATACGGTTGTTGTTCAGGTACGTGTAAAAGAGGGTGAGCGCGAGCGTTTGCAGTCTTACGAGGGCGTCGTTATCGCAAAGAAAAATCGCGGTATTAACTCTTCGTTCACGGTACGTAAAATTTCTCACGGCGAAGGCGTAGAGCGCGTATTCCAGACCTACAGCCAAGCGATTGGCGATATCAAGGTGAAGCGCCGCGGTGATGTGCGTCGTGCCAAGCTTTACTACCTGCGTGGCCGGACTGGTAAAGCTGCGAGAATTCGCGAAAAAATCTAAAGTTTTGGTGGTCGACGGCCGTTATTGTCGACACAGGACAGCTAGGCGGGCTCGTCGGGGGAAACTTCCGGCGCGCCCGTTTGTCTATTGGGCAGGGAGTAACTGTGGTTAAGGATATGAAGCTAAGACAGTTTCGACGTGCGGGGCTCGCGACTTTGTTGCTTGTGCTGGCTGGTTGCGGTGGGTTGGTTGATCGATTCGCCACCAATCTCGGTGAGGCTGTATTCAATCAGCCCGACCCAGAGATCATTCGCGATGGTATGCCGTCTTACTTGATCCTGCTTGATAGCCTCATCGAGGGCAGCCCCGACAACGCGAGCCTGCTCTCTTCGGCATCGGATATTTATGCGGCTTATGGGGCGGTGTTTGTGCGTGATGAAACGCGTGCGAAAATTCTTACCGCTCGTGCATTGTCGTACGCCGAACGTGCTGTCTGTGAGCGCTTCGAACCTGGATGCTCATGGCCAGATGTTACGTTCGATGAGTTCGAGGCATCACTTGAGCGCTTGGATGACGACCATGCGACGGTGGCAAATAGTTACGCGCTGGCATCGCTCGCTTACATTCGTGCACACAGTGATGACTGGGCGGCGCTTGCGCGTTTGCCGCATATTGAATCGCTGTTGCTGTCACTCGTGCCCTTCACCGAAGAGCAGCAGCTCGGAGCCGTTTACAATTATCTTGGCGTCTTGAACACATTGAGACCGCCAGCGCTCGGCGGTAAGCCAGAGATCGGTCGCGACTATTTCGAGCGGGCCATCGAGATGACCGGTGGCAAGGACTTGGCGGTTAAGGTCGAATTCGCGCGTGGTTATGCGCGGCTCGTTTACGATCAAGAGCTGCATGATGCGTTGCTGAATGACGTGTTGTCGTCGCCCGCAGAAGTGCCGGGCCTGACCTTAACCAACACGCTCGCGAAAGACGATGCAAGAGCGTTGCTCGACAGCGGTGCAGACTATTTTTGAAAGACTACTGTCATAAATGCTTCTCGTCCTGGGTCTTTTTGCTCGGACGTCAAGCACGTCGTTCACGGAATGTTCATCTGATAACGACTACAATTCGAACACGCAAACGGACGTTGCGCTAAACGTTTACAGGAGATAACCCGATGAGATTGGCCATTAAAGTTTCTGCCTTTGTGTTGGCACTGCTCATTTCCGGCGTCTTGTCAGCCGAGACCTTCAAGCTCGCGACGATCGCGCCAGAGAATTCACAATGGATGCGCGACATGCGCGCCGGTGCTAAGGAAATCAAAGAACGGACAGACGGTCGCGTTGTGATCAAGCTGTTCGGCGGCGGGGTGCAAGGCAACGACAAGAAAGTCCTTCGCAAAATCCGTATTGGTCAGTTGCAAGGCGGTGCGTTCACTGCCGGCAGTATGATGGATATCTATCCTGATCTTTCGATCTATGGCTTGCCACTTGTCTTCGATTCACAGGCTGAAGTGGACTTCGTTCGCGAGCGAATGGATGCCAAACTGAAGGCCGGTCTGGAAGAAGCGGGATACGTTAGCTTCGGATTCGCCGGTGGCGGTTTCGCGATGGTGCTCGGCAATGCGCCAGTGTCCGAGTTGTCTGATCTTGATGGGCGTAAGGTCTGGGTACCAGAGGGCGATACGATCAGTTACGCGGGCATGGAAGCGTTGGATTTGTCACCCGTCACCTTGCCCGTCACCGACGTGTTGACGGGTCTGCAAACGGGGTTGTTGGATGTTGTCGCGACACCACCCGTTGGTGCGTTGGTACTTCAATGGCACACCAAAGTGAAATACGGCACACAGATTCCGCTGGTGTATACGATGGCCTTTATCGCCATCGAGAAGAAGCGGTTCGATCGTTTGTCAGCGGAAGATCAGGCGATCGTCGCAGAAGTACTCGGCGGCATTTACGATAACTTTGAGCAGGTCAATCGCGTTGACAATGAGAAAGCGATGGCTGCCCTTGAAGGTGTCGGTATCGAGATGGTCTCGCTGAAAGACGGCAATCTGGGCGAATGGCGCGGTGTCCTTGAGGAGACAAACCAACAACTGGCGGATGACGGCGTGTTCTCAGCCGATCTTTACAAAGAAATGTTATCGCTGATCGCCGAATTCCGAGCAACGGAAAAGGTTGCTGCCGAGTAGGTGGACGCTGACGCATGCTAAAACGTTTGGCGAAACTCGGTGGGTTCGCCGAGGATGCGGCGCTGGTGTTGTTGCTGACTGCGATGATTGTACTCGCGAGTGGTCAGATCATCATGCGCAATGTATTCGGCGACGGTTTTATCTGGGCTGATGAAGCGCTGCGTTTGATGGTGCTTTGGTTAGCACTGGCAGGCGCTGTCGCCGCGAGCCGCGCTGATAAGCACATTTCGATCAACGTCATGTCACGTTTTTTGCCGCCGAAAGGCCGTTTGTTCGCGCGCGTTTTGACCAACCTTTTCACTGCCGTTGTTTGTGCGTTCGTGGCCTACCACGCGTGGCAGTTCGTCTCTTTGTCGAAAGAGTTCGAAGACGAGTTGCTCGGTGGTCTTCCCGCTTGGTGGTTCCAGATCGTCATCCCGGTCGCATTTGCGTTGATGAGTTGGCGCTACGCTTGTTTTGTGATCGTGGATACCGTTGGCTTTTTCCGTCCAGCCCGCAATGTGGCGGCCGAATCATGATGATCGTATTTGGTCTCCTGCTGGTTGTGTTGGCGCTGTTCGGCGCACCACTGTTTGCCATCATCGGTGCAAGCGCGATGTGGTCTTACTATCGCGAAGATATTGACCTCTCGGCCCTCGCGATCGAGTTTTTCTC
Source organism: Pseudomonadota bacterium (assembly GCA_039700805.1). GTDB lineage: Bacteria > Pseudomonadota > Gammaproteobacteria > Steroidobacterales > Woeseiaceae > CALBPI01. The sequence goes on from JBCAZE010000036.1 coordinate 3,148, forward strand.
TATTGCAGAGATGCCAGTGCTGCTCGCGATCCCGTTATTTACGTTCGCCGGATACCTGTTAAGCGAGAGTCAGGCGCCGAGTCGGCTCGTTCGGCTTACACGCGCTTTGCTTGGATGGATGCCTGGCGGCTTAGCCATTGTGTCACTGGCGGCGTGCGCATTTTTTACTGCATTCACAGGCGCGTCCGGTGTCACGATTATTGCCATTGGCGCCATTCTTTTTCCTGCCCTCGCCGAGGCTGGGTATGATCGGAAGTTCAATCTCGGCCTAGTCACTTCGGCAGGTTCTTTAGGGTTGTTGTTCGCGCCTTCGTTGCCATTGATCCTCTACGGCATCGTGGCGCAAGTACCTATCGATGACCTGTTTGTCGCAGGTGTGTTGCCAGGCATGTTGATGCTCGTCATGTTGGCGGGATATTGCCTCTGGGTGAACCGCGGTCAGCGTGAAGAAACGGTTAAGTTCAGCTGGTCGCGCGTCGGAGCCGCCATCAAAGAAAGTGCGTGGGAACTGCCCTTGCCGATCGTCGTCCTCGGTGGGATTTATTCCGGCTATTTTGCGGTTTCTGAGGCCGCAGCGGTGACGGCGCTGTATGCGCTGATTGTTGAAGTATTTATCCTCAAGGAAATTCCACTGCCGCGGCTCCCGGGGATCATGCGCGAGTCGATGCTGCTCGTCGGCGGCATCCTGGTGATTCTCGGGGTGTCGCTTGCGTCAACGAATGTCATGATCGACGCGGGTGTGCCGCAACAGCTATTGGCTTGGATTAGCGGCTTTGTTGATGGGCAAGTCAGTTTTCTCCTGCTGCTATTGCTGTTCTTGCTTTTGCTCGGCGCGATTCTCGACATTTTCTCTGCGCTGGTTTTGGTGGTGCCATTGATTCTGCCGGTGGCTTTGCAGTACGGCATTGAACCTGTGCACCTCGGTATGATTTTCCTCGCTGCCATGCAGTTGGGTTACTTAACGCCGCCGGTCGGATTGAATTTGTTTATCGCAAGCTACCGCTTCGAGCGTCCGATCACTGAGGTGTATAGCGCCACATTCCCTTTCCTTGTGATCCTTATGCTGTCCGTCATCGTCATTACGTTTTGGCCGCAGTTGTCGCTGGTGTTCGTCAGTTAAGCGCGTCGCGCGATCACTGACGGATGCCACGTGAGTTTTGTGTCAACGCTTGAATGATCACGCGACCAACGCCGCCCTGCCTGAAGAACTGGTATTGAACATGCCAAGAGCGCTGTCAACAGCGTACAAATCGGGTAGGCTCTTTATTGTCAATATTAACGAGATGTTTCGATGAGCGAATCCCGTAATCCAATCGTCCGGCTTTTCTCTTTCATCTGGCGCGGCTTTAACGCGCTCCGCAAAGTGCTGCATTTTGTGCTGTTGCTAATGATCTTCATGGTCATCATCACGATCATGTCGCCGGAGGCGCCTGTGTTACCTGAGCGCGCCGCTTTGGTGATCAACCCGCAAGGGCAATTGACGGAACAACTGGCAGGCACACCGTTCGACCGGGCCATCGACGAGATTACTGGGCAGGCGGTGCCACAGACCTTGGTGCGTGACGTTGTTGATGCGCTCGACATGGCGGTGAACGATGATGCGATCGGTGCCGTCTATGTGTCACTCGATGGGTTAGCGGGTGGCAGCATGTCGGAAATTCAGGCGGTAGCGCGTGCGATGACTGACTTTCGAAACGCCAGCGACAAACCATTGGTTGCCCGTGCTGGATTTATGTCACAAACGGGGTACTACCTTGCAGCGCACGCAGATGAAGTCATGCTGGATCCGCGGGGTATTATTCTGATCCAGGGCTTTGGTCGCTTCCGAAACTTCTATGCGGAAGCCATTGAGAAGTTATCGATCCAATGGAACGTCTATAAGGTGGGTACCCACAAGAGTTTTGTGGAGCCCTACCTTAGAAACTCGATGTCCGATGAGGATCGTGATAACTCCGGCCGTCTCCTAGGTGAACTTTGGGAGCAATATGTATCGGGCGTTGAGTCGGCGCGAGAGCTTCCCGCTGGGACGATTCAAAATCTTGCCGATAACCTCGATCAGGAGCTCGCGGCCGATGACGGCGATATCGGTGCGACGGCGCTACGTCTCGGATTGGTCGATACGCTCGCGACGGCCAGTGAGATGCGCGCCAAAATGATTGATTTGGTAGGCACCGACGAGTCCGATGAGAGTACGTTTAGCCAAATCGGCTTCAAGCGCTACATTGACACGAAGCGGGCGCTGACACCTACGTTGGAAGGCGATGACGTGGTTGCCGTTGTCGTGGCCTCAGGGAGTATTGTCGACGGCAATGCGGCGCCTGGTTCAATCGGCGGCGATTCAACAGCGAGGTTGCTACGTGAGGCGCGGACCGATGACAAAGTGAAAGCGGTCGTATTGCGCGTCGACAGTGGTGGCGGTAGCGCGTTTGCTTCTGATGTCATCAGCGATGAGATCAAAAACCTACAAGAAGCGGGTAAGCCGGTAATCGCCTCCATGGGTGGCGTCGCTGCATCCGGAGGCTATTGGATTTCAATGGCAGCGGACCAAATCATCGCTGAGCCTGTCACCGTGACTGGGTCGATCGGAATCTTCGGTATGTTCCCGACGATTGAGGACTCTTTAGCGCGTCTAGGAGTGACGACTGACGGTGTTGGCACCGCTGCACTGTCGAATGCGCTGAGAATGGATCTTAATCCAACCGAGCAGGTAGACAGAATTTTGCAGCTCAACATCGAAAATGGTTATGACCGTTTCATTGGTGCTGTTGCGGGCTTTCGCGAAATGTCATTAGACGCTGTGGACCAAGTCGCGCAAGGACAGGTTTGGAGTGGCGTCACCGCGCTGCAACACGGGTTGGTCGATTCGATCGGCACACAGTCAGATGCAGTTGCTATTGCCGCCGAGCTTGCGAGCCTCGATAGCTATGATATTCGTTACATCGAACCACAATTGTCGGATGAAGAGCAGTTGCTGCTCAGCATTATCGACGGCAGCGTCAATCTCGGCCTGTCACCATCGGTGTTTGCGCGGAAGCGCTCGAAGGTCGAGTCGCTGATTGACTTCGCTGAGGCGCAGCTCGAGAACATCACGCGGTTCAATGATCCTCGCGGTGTCTACGCGGACTGCCTCTGTGATTTCAATTTCTAGCGTGTTTGGATCGGTCGAACGACGACCCAATACAGAAAACTAAAGACGCCTGAGGCGCGCGTTCTCGCGCGTCTCAGGCAACCCAGTCGAGGATCACTTTGCCAGACTGGCCACTGTCCATGATTTTGAACGCCTCTTCGAAGTCGGCGATCGGGTAGTGATGCGTGATGATAGGCGCAAGGTCCAGACCGCTCTTGATCATGCTCGTCATTTTGTACCAAGTCTCAAACATCTCGCGGCCGTAGATGCCTTTGAGTACGAGGCCTTTGAATATGATCTGATTCCAGTCGACTGCAGTGTCGTCTGGCGGGATGCCGAGGAGTGCGACGCTGCCACCATGGTGCATGACGCGAATAAGCTCCCGTAATGCGCTGCCGTTGCCAGACATTTCCATGCCAACATCGAAGCCTTCCATCATCTTTAAATCTTGCATGGCAGCATCGATACTGTCGTTGGCCACGTTAATCGTCCGCGTCGCCCCCATTTCTGCTGCCAATTTCAGTCGATAGTCATTGACGTCGGTAATCACGACGTGACGTGCACCGGCATGCTTGGCGATGGCAACCGCCATGATGCCGATGGGGCCTGCGCCGGTGATCAGTACATCTTCTCCGACGAGATCAAATGACAACGCCGTATGTGTTGCATTGCCCAATGGGTCGAGAATGGCCGCCATGTCATCGGTGATTTCATCATCGAGTTTGAATACGTTCGACGCTGGCACACCGATGTACTCGGCGAATGCGCCGGCCCGATTGACACCGATACCCACAGTATTGATGCATAAATGGCGTCGGCCAGCGCGGCAGTTTCGGCAAACACCGCAGGTGATATGCCCTTCCGCTGACACTCTGTCGCCCTCGCTGAACCCTCGAACCTCGCTACCACAAGCGACCACGACGCCGGAGAACTCGTGCCCGACAGCCATGGGAACCGGGATGGTCTGCTGCGCCCAATCGTCCCATCGGTAAATGTGAATGTCGGTGCCGCAGATTGCCGTTCGTCGCACTTTGATCAACACATCATTTGGGCCAACCTCCGGTTCGGCGATGTCTTCCATCCAGATACCAGGTTCAGCATGTTTCTTGACGAGCGCTTTCATCTTAGTCGATCACTCCAAAGCGGCGGCCAACCTTGGCGAACGCGTCGATCGCACGATCGAGGTCCTCAAGACTGTGCCCTGCGGACATTTGCGTTCGAATCCGCGCTTGGCCTTTTGGTACAACGGGGAAGGCGAATCCAACGACGTAAACACCTTCATCAAGTAATGCCGTGCCCATGTCGGTTGCGAGTTTGGCATCTCCCAACATGACGGGAATGATCGGGTGCTCGCCCGGCAATAACTCGAATCCGAGCGCCGACATTTTTTCGCGGAAATAGCGTGTATTGCGGAACAAGGTACTTCGCAGGGATGCGTCCTGATCCAACAGTTCGAGCACAGCGATCGATGTCGCGGCGATCACCGGCGCCAGCGTATTCGAAAACAAGTAAGGCCGCGACCGTTGTCGTAGCCATCCAATTACTTCGTGACGCCCAGATGTGTAGCCGCCCGATGCCCCGCCAAGCGCTTTGCCAAGGGTGCCGGTGATGATGTCAATTTTGCCGATCAGATTGTGGTACTCGTGCGTGCCGCGGCCAGTATTCCCAAGAAATCCTGTCGCATGGCAGTCGTCCATCATGATCATGGCATCGTATTGATCGGCCAACGCACGAATGGCGGGTAAGTTCGCGATCGTGCCGTCCATCGAGAATACGCCATCGGTCGCGATGAGCCTTGCACGCGCATCTTTGGCAGCGATGAGTTGTTGCTCAAGGTCCGCCATATCGTTGTGTTTGTACCGATAGCGTTGGGCTTTCGAGAGGCGTATGCCATCGATGATCGACGCGTGATTTAGTGCATCGCTAATGACCGCATCCTCCGGTGTGAGGATTGTTTCAAAGAGCCCGCCATTCGCGTCAAAGCAAGAGGGATACAAAATCGTGTCCTCTGTGCCTAGAAAGCCCGATAACGCGGTTTCGAGTGCATCGTGGATGGTTTGCGTACCACAAATGAACCGAACCGAGGCCATACCAAAGCCATAGTCATCGAGGGCTTTGTGCGCGGCTTCGACGATTGCTGGGTGATTCGCGAGGCCGAGGTAATTGTTCGCACAAAGGTTGATCACTTCATGGCCTGCGACGGATACAGCAGCTTGCTGTGGGCCCTCGATCAATCGCTCGGTTTTATACAGTCCTTGCTCGCGCAATTGTTCGGTATCGTTAGACAGTTCGGTAAGATAATCGCTGATCACGTTCGTTCCCACATTCGTTGGCAGGTTTGCTGGCGGGATTATATCATTTGTAACTAACATGACCGAGCAACTCCGAATCGACAAGTTTCTGTTTTTCACGCGATTCTTCAAGACCCGTGGGCTCGCTAGTGCAGCCGTCTCGGGTGGCCATGTTGATCGCGACGGCGATCGTCCAAAACCTTCGCAGGCGGTGCGTGTTGGCGATCGCCTGGTGATCCGCAAGGATCGCTATCGCTACGAGATTATTGTTGAGCAAATCCCACAAAGACGGGGCCCGGCGCGCGAAGCACAAGCGTGTTACACCGAGACCGAGGACAGCATCCACGCGCGCGAACATCTCGCCGCTGCGCTGCGCCAAGACCGATTGTCGATGCCGATGACCAGTGGTCGACCCGACAAGCATACGCGCCAGAAAATCCGCGCATTTAAGGATAGTCAGTAGCAGATTTGCTGCGGTATCATCCCGCCTTTACCAGTGACGCTGCGTCCGCAGCGTGTCGAGGGGGTTAATGATGGTTGCAGCCAACACCGATAAGCCGGTGCGCACCGACGACCCGCAGCAATGGTTCGACGACGACTATGCGCTGCCCGGTTCCGCACACGTTATCAATGATCTTTATCTAGCAGACGAGGCGACATGTGTACGCGCGTTGCTAGAGATTGCCGCACAGGCAGACGCCGACACGCGTTCGGTGCAATCAAAAGCGGCGAGTCTCGTCGAGCGCGTCCGTCAGCAAAATGACGCTCGCAGCGGTCTCGACGCATTCCTTCAGAAATACGACCTGTCCTCACAAGAGGGCATCATGCTGATGTGTATCGCGGAGGCTTTGCTTCGTATTCCTGATGCAGATACGGCTGATCGGTTGATTGCCGACAAGCTGTCGATGGCGAACTGGTCAGCTCACGTTGGCACGAGTGATTCGATGTTCGTGAATGCGTCTACTTGGGGACTGATGCTGACCGGCAAAATGTTGAGCCTCGACGATCAGGTGCTTGGCAATCCGATAAGCATGTTCGATAAACTCGTCGGGCGTCTTGGCGAGCCCGTCGTGCGAGCGGCGATGCGTTCAGCGATGCGAATCATGGGCCATCAGTTCGTGATGGGTCGCGATATCAAAGCGGCGATCAAGCGCTCGCGCAAATCCGACAACCGCCAATACCGCTACTCGTTCGATATGCTCGGCGAAGCGGCGCTGACTCGCCCTGATGCCGCGCGTTACTTTGAAGCCTACGCCGATGCAATCGACAAGATTGGTAGCGCGAATGACATTGAGGATATGTTCGCGGCGCCAAGCATCTCGGTGAAGCTCTCTGCTTTGTACCCACGTTACGAGTTTGCACGCCGACGAGAGGTGTTGGCTGAGCTGGCACCGCAAGTGCTTGCGCTTGTGCAGAAAGCACGCGATGCGGGTATCGCGATCACGATGGATGCTGAAGAAGCGGATCGACTGGAGCTGTCATTAGATATTTTTGAGGCGGTCATCACCGACCCCTCGTTGGGCGATTACCAAGGCTTCGGACTTGCGGTGCAGGCCTATCAAAAGCGGGCCGTCGCAGTCGTGCGCTGGTTGGCGGAATTGTCGTCCCGTAGTCGCAAACGGATCCCTGTGCGCTTGGTGAAAGGCGCTTATTGGGATACCGAAATCAAGCACGGCCAAGAGCTCGGTTATGCCGGCTATCCCGTATTTACCCGTAAGGTGAATACCGATGTGTCGTATCTCGCATGCGCGCGTTTGATGCTAGAGGCCGGCGACAAAATCTACCCACAGTTTGCGACGCACAACGCCCACACTATTGCCTATGTCATGCAGCATGCCGGTGGCCGCGATGACTATGAGTTTCAGCGCTTGCACGGCATGGGGGAGGACCTTTACAGCAATATCATCGATCCGGAGCGATATGGTAAGCAGTGCCGCGTTTATGCGCCGGTTGGTAGCCACGAGGACTTGTTACCTTATCTGGTGCGGCGACTGCTAGAAAACGGGGCGAACACATCGTTCGTCAATCGCATCGTTGACGAAAAAGAACCCATTGCCGATATCGTTGCAGACCCCATCGCGGAAGTGCTTGCATTAGATCCCATCCCGCATCCGCGCATTCACTTGCCGGCCCAATTGTTTGGTGATCAACGCTTGAATTCCAAAGGCATCAACCTCGCGGATCGCAACGTGGCTAAGGATCTCGCTGAGAAGATGCGCCAGGCAGCTGAGAAGTCGTATGAGGTTGCGCCGATCGTGGGCGGCCAAAGAAAGTCGGGCACGGTCATCGATAGTGTTAGCCCGCACGATCAGCGGCTTGTCGTCGGCACAGTGGCATTCGCCGATGCCGCACTGACGACGGAGGCGATTGATGTTGCCTGTGAGCATTGGCGTACATGGGATCTAACCCCGGCGGCAGCCAGGGCGGATGTACTGGACAAGGCGGCGGATCTGTTCGAAGTGCATACCCCCGAGCTGCTCGCGCTGTGCGTCAGGGAAGCCGGCAAGAGCATTCCCGACGCCATTGCGGAACTACGTGAGGCGGTGGACTTCCTTCGCTATTACGCGGCGGAGGCGCGCGCACGTTTCGCAGCCCCGATCGCTTTGCCAGGGCCGACTGGGGAAAGCAATCTTTTTGGGCTTCGCGGTCGCGGGGTCTTTGTCTGTGTGAGCCCGTGGAATTTTCCACTCGCGATTTTCACCGGGCAGGTTGCCGCGGCGCTCGCGGCGGGCAATGCGGTTATTGCCAAGCCAGCTGAGCAGACGTCGATCGTTGCTTCTCGTGCTGTTGAATTGATGCTCGAGGCGGGTATTCCAAAAGAGGTTTTGCACTTCTTACCGGGGACGGGCCTCGAGGTAGGCGCGACGGCAACGGCTGATGTTCGAGTCGCCGGCGTTGCATTCACGGGTTCGACGGCGACCGCCTTATCGATCAATCGCTCGTTGGCAGCGCGCGATGGTCAAATCGGTATCTTGATCGCGGAGACGGGCGGTCAAAACGCGATGATTGTCGACAGCTCGGCATTGCCGGAGCAAGTTGTACTTGACGCCGTACAGTCCGGCTTCAATTCGGCGGGCCAGCGTTGTTCAGCCCTCCGAGTGCTTTGCGTTCAAGAAGAGGTGGCGCCTCGTGTTATTGAACTGTTGAAAGGTGCGATGGTCGAGTTGCATGTCGGCGACTCATCAGATCTTGCGAATGACGTCGGCCCGGTCATCGATCAAGCCGCAAGGGATCGTCTCGATAAGCATGTTGAGACAATGCGAGAAGCGCAGACGGTGCTGTACCAGTGCGAGTTGCCTGAATCGACCAACAACGGCATCTATTACCCCCCGACGTTGATTGAGATCGACAGTCTCGATGCTCTGACAGACGAGGTGTTCGGTCCGATCGTGCATGTCTATCGATTCAAGGCCAAAGCACTGCCAGCGGTCGTTGATGCGATCAACAACACAGGTTTCGGATTGACGTTTGGGGTACATACGCGAATCGACGGTCGCGCTGGGCGCCTAGCGGGCGCGAGTCTGGCGGGCAACGTCTACATCAATCGGAACATGGTTGGCGCTGTTGTCGGCTCTCAACCCTTTGGGGGTCGCGGACTATCGGGAACAGGGCCGAAAGCCGGCGGACCCAATTACCTCACACGATTTGCGAGTGAATATACCGTCAGCAACAACACCGCCGCCGTAGGCGGCAACGCGAGCCTGCTGTCACTCGATGACGATTGATCGAGTTGGCCGGTCGCGCGACTAAAAACGCGTGATCGGCCCGGCGGCGTTTTTGGGGTAGTCATATCCGACGATGCGGATCGCTGCATGCCGGAAGCCTTGCCAGTCGTCGGTTTCAGCTTGGAGTGTGAGCATTGCGGCGGTTGGCATGTGCGTGGTCAATCCATCACTCAGCGTTTCGGCAAGCTCAGAGATGCCCGGGTTGTGACCGACCACCACAAGATTTTGAAACGTCGATTCTTGTTGCTCGATAAGGTCTAGGATGCCAGCTGCACTCGCTAGGTACAGTGCTGATTCGCGGTGGATGAATTCCTCTGGGAAGCCGATCGCGCCCGCAAACAGCCGCGCTGTCTGCACGGTACGTTGCGCTGCACTGCAGACGATCAATGATGGTCTGACACCCGCGGCTTTTAGGCGACGCCCCATTTCTGGGGCATCTCGTTCGCCACGACGATTAAGGGGCCGTTGTTTGTCCGTCAGACCTTCAAGGCCCCATTCAGATTTGGCATGTCGAAGCAGGGTGAGTGTGTAAGTGGGGAGCGCCATATCACCTATCTCGCCGAATAGTCTTAATACATCATGCCGGTTTGGAGACGTGCTTCCTCACTCATCATCATGTGATTCCAGGGCGGATCGAATACAAGCTCGACGCTGACATTCTCTACCGTAGGAACGATAGCAACTTTTTGTCTGACATCTTGCACGATGATATCGCCCATGCCGCAACCCGGCGCCGTTAATGTCATGTCGATATCAACATGTCTTGCACCGGCGTCGTCCTGTTTAACCTCGCAGCGGTAGACCAGACCAAGCTCAACTATATCGACGGGAATCTCGGGGTCGTAACACGTCTTCAGTTGACGCCAGATAATCTGTTCGAAATCGTCGGCGGATATATCGTCGGGCACCTCGGGCGGTTTCACGGGCTCTTTGCCAAGGGCATCCGCGTCTTTGCCGTCGATGCGAAACAGGCTGCCTTCTAGATAGATCGTAAAGTTGCCACCCAGTCCTTGCGTGATGTAACCGGTGCTTCCCTTGCGCAATGTCACGGTCATACCGACCGGGATAACCACTGCCTCGACATCTCGTTGCATGGTGAAGGGTTCGCTGTCGTTGGAATACATAGGACTAACCGTTGGTTTCTGTTGTTGTCGTTGATTCGCCGGCCAATGCGGCGGCGACCGCCTGCCAGGCCAGTTCCGCGCATTTGATGCGCGAAGGATACGTTCTGACGCCGGACAGTGCCGCAACCGGAGTCGATTGTAAATCCTTGTCGACGGGCGATTGTGGGTCGTCGTGCAGCATTGTCACCACGCGGTCGATGAGCGCCTGCACATTCGCTCGCGGCAATTTGCTAATCATCTCGGTCATCATCGATGCGGACGCCACGCTAATTGCGCATCCCGTTCCTTCAAAAGAGACGGTTATCTCGCCGTCTTCGTTCTCGTTGATGAAGACCGTCAATGAATCTCCGCAGAGTGGGTTTTGACCTTTCGCGCTGATATCGAACGACTCGGGTTCACCTCGGCCAAACGGTGATTTGGCATGTCCCAGAACTTGTTCTCTGTACAGCGTTAATAGGTCGGCTTCAGTCATTTGAACAGTTTTCGCACTGACTCCAGCGCATCGATAAGGGCATCGATATCCGCTTCATTGTTGTAAAACGCGAGCGACGCGCGAGCGGTACCAGGGACTTCGAGACGGTTCATGATCGGCATCGCGCAGTGATGGCCCGTGCGAACGGCGACGCCAAACTGGTCGACAATCGTACCGAGATCGTGCGGATGAACATCGTCCATCAAGAATGACGTCACAGATGCCTTGTTGGGTGCTCGGCCAATGATCCGAATATCGCCGCATTCGTCCAAGCGACGTTCGAGATAGGCGAGAAGATAGGCTTCATAACGTGAAACATTCTCGAGTCCAATCGATGTCATGTAGTCGACGGCCGCGCCCAGTCCGACGACGCCAGCGATGTTCGGCGTACCGGCCTCGAACTTATACGGCAGTGCATTAAAAGTTGTTCCTTCAAGACGCACTTCTTCGATCATATCGCCACCGCCTTGCCAAGGTGGCATCGCCTCAAGCACGGACTCGCGGCCGTACAAAACACCGACACCGGTTGGTCCGGTCATCTTGTGTGCGGAGAAGGCGAAAAAGTCGACGTCGAGCGCCTGCACGTCAACGACGCTGTGTGGCACCGCCTGTGCGCCATCCACCAAGACGAGGATGTTCCGCTCGCGCGCTGCGGGGACGATATCCTCTAGCGGCAGTATGGTGCCGAGTGCATTCGAAACTGCGCTAATCGCGAGCATCTTCGTGCGCTCGCTCATCATGTTGATCACGTCATCGGCGATCACGCTGCCATCGTCTTGGACCGGGGCAACTTTAAGAACGGCGCCTGTGCGCTGACAGAGAAGTTGCCAGGGCACGATGTTCGCATGGTGCTCCAGGTGGGTGATGAGGATCTCGTCGCCGGCTGCTATAGGGGCACCTGGAAAGCTGGCAGCAACAAGGTTGATCGACTCCGTCGTGCCACTGGTGAAAATAACTTCTCGCGTTGACCGCGCATTGATGAACGCTCTGACTTTCTCGCGTGCACCTTCATAGCTATCGGTCGCCCGTTGGCTCAGGGTATGCACACCGCGGTGGACATTGGCGTGGTCGAAGCCCTCGTAGTGCGCCATTGCGTCGATAACGGGCTGCGCGCGCTGCGAGGATGCGGCGCTGTCGAGGAATGCGAGCGGCTTGCCGTTAACCTCCTGACGGAGTGCCGGAAAGTCTCCGCGCAAGACGCGCATGCGTTGCAAGAACGCTGCATCTAGTGTGTCTATTTCGCGTGCGCTCATTCGATGATGTCCAGAACGGTAAACTCAGGGATCTGGCTTGCAATCAGTGATTCGGCCAGTCGACGCGTATGATCGTCGCCCACATGCGTGAGCGTTTCGCGACAAAACGCGTAGGTCAGCAGCTGCGTTGCGACGGCTGAATCGACACCGCGCGACTGAAGATAGAACAGCGCTGTCCGATCGAGCTGACCGACCGTCGCACCATGTGCACACTTCACGTCGTCGGCATAAATCTCAAGCTCCGGCTTGGTATCGATCTCCGCGTTATCCGAAAGCAGTAGATTCGGATTCGATTGACTTGAGTCAGTACCGTCAGCACCTTCGTGCACCACCACCTTGCCATTAAATACAGCGCGGCTATGGTCGCGAAGAATGCCACGATAGTCTTCGTTGCTGATCGTATCGCGAGCGATATGATCAACGCGTGTGTGGTTGTCGACATGCTGATGGTCATTGGTCAAATACAGTCCATTCATCGTGACGTCCGCACCGACGCCAACCAGACGCGCATTCAAATCGTTGCGAACCAATGCGCCGCCCATATCGAGCGTGAATGCGATCAGTTTAGAACCTGTGTCGAGTGTGGCGTCAATGCGCGTCGCATGGAGTGCGTCTGATGGCAGTTGTTGATGCCGATGCAGCGTTGCGTTGGCATGCTCTGAGAGCGCGATGCGCCACCAGACGTTACTCATCGCGGGTGTGTCGGCAGCCTCGCCAATAAAGTGCTCAATCATCTGTATGTCAGATCCAGCGCCGGCATTCAGCGCCATCAATGATTGGGCAAGCTGGCCGGGCCCTGCGTAGTGAACAATGTGAATTGGATTCTCGATGCTTACCTCGGCAGCAACGTTTAACGTTAAGTCGCTTTCTGCGAGTGCTAATGCGAGACGGGCGAGGGCGGCTTCGGATCCAGCCAGTGGCGTCGGCTCTGCGCTATCACGAGCGCTGATCTGGATGCCTTCCGGCAAATCGCTTTCTTCACTGCAGTACACACCGTTGACCAATAAGATCAACCCGGCAGCTTGATCGCCAATCAATGACCGTGCTTGCTCGGCAATCGCCTTAACGTCGGCCGCGGTCTTTGATTTGGGCTCCGTGACAAAATTTCGAAATGCTTCGCTTCGCGTGTATTTCCAGGCTTCGTCACGCCGTGTTGGGAAGCCGTCTCTAATCAACGCGTCGAGTGTGGCGTCGCGTTCACTGCGGCGCCACTCTGGTACCTCTTCGCCGAGCGGGGACTGGGAGCGGAGTGCTTCAAGACTCATGCTGCCGCGTCTCCTAGCAGCCAATCGTAACCGCGTTCTTCGAGTTCTAAAGCAAGGTCTTTGTCGCCGGATCGAATGATGCGACCACCCGCCAATACATGGACGAAGTCCGGCACGATGTACGACAACAAGCGTTGATAGTGCGTGACCATCAGGAAACTGCGATCCTCAGCTCTCAGCGAATTGACGCCATTGGCGACAATTTTCAGTGCATCGATATCCAGCCCAGAGTCGGTCTCGTCAAGCACGCACAGTGCGGGCTCGAGCACCGCCATTTGGAAAATCTCGTTTCGCTTCTTCTCGCCACCAGAGAATCCTTCGTTGACACCACGATTGAGAAAACCGGGGTCCATCTCCATGAGCTTCATTTTCTCACGCGCGAGTTTCATAAAATCGACCGCGCTGATTTCTTCCTCACCACGCGCTTCGCGAACGGCGTTCAAGGCTGCACGGAGTAGGTAAGTATTGTTGACGCCTGGAATCTCAACCGGATATTGGAAGGCGAGGAACACGCCTGCACGAGCGCGCTCTTCCGGCTCCATCTCAAGAAGATTTTCGCCCATGAATTCGACGCTGCCACCGGTCACGGTGTAATCGTCGCGACCTGCGAGAACGTTCGCGAGTGTACTTTTCCCCGAGCCGTTTGGACCCATGATCGCGTGCACTTCTCCGGGATTAATCTCGAGCGTGAGCCCCTTCAGGATCGGCGTATCGCCGACGTTTGCGTGCAGGTCTTTTATGCTGATTAGTGTTTGTTTGCTCATCCCACTGCGCCTTCTAGGCTCACATTCAAAAGAGCCTGTGCTTCCACCGCGAATTCCATTGGTAATTCGCGGAATACATCTTTACAAAAACCGTTAACGATCAAATTGACGGCATCTTCCTCGTCAATTCCCCGTTGTCGGCAATAAAACAACTGGTCATCACCGATCTTCGAAGTCGTCGCTTCATGTTCGACAGTCGCGCTGGCATTTTTGACTTCCATGTAAGGGAACGTGTGCGCGCCACATTCTTTACCGATCAACAGCGAATCGCACTGCGTGTAGTTCCGCGCGCCTTTCGCTTGCGGCATGATCTTGACCAGCCCCCGGTAAGCGTTTTGCGCCTTGCCCGCCGAGATACCTTTCGAGACGATCGTGCTCTTTGTGTTTTCGCCGATATGGATCATCTTCGTGCCGGTGTCCGCTTGTTGATAATTGTTGGTGACAGCGACCGAGTAAAACTCGCCGATCGAATTGTCACCGCGAAGCACACAACTTGGATACTTCCAAGTGATGGCTGAACCGGTTTCAACTTGCGTCCATGAGATTTTCGAGTTCTTGCCACGGCAGTCACCGCGCTTGGTGACAAAGTTGTAAATGCCGCCTTTGCCTTCCTCGTCGCCGGGGTACCAGTTTTGAACCGTTGAGTATTTGATCTCCGCATCATCGAGTGCGACGAGTTCGACCACCGCTGCGTGCAACTGATTCTCATCGCGCATCGGTGCCGTGCAACCCTCAAGGTAGCTCACATGACTGCCTTCTTCAGCGACGATCAAGGTGCGCTCAAACTGGCCCGTGTTCATTTCGTTGATGCGGAAATACGTTGACAGCTCCATCGGGCAGCGAACGCCTTTCGGAATAAAAACGAAGGAGCCATCACTAAACACGGCTGAATTTAACGCAGCGAAATAGTTGTCGCGTTGTGGCACCACAGTGCCAAGGTACTTTTTCACGAGCTCCGGGTGTTCTTGAACCGCTTCCGAGAACGAGCAGAATATGACTCCCGCCTCGTACAATTTGTCGCGGAATGTCGTGGTCACGGAAACGCTATCAAACACGGCATCAACGGCGACACCAGCGAGGCGGGCACGTTCGTGTAATGGGATACCTAGCTTGTCGTAGGTCTCGAGTAGTTTTGGATCCACTTCGTCGAGACTTTTCGGTCGATCTTCGTCTTTCTTCGGCGCTGAAAAGTATGAGATTGCGTTGTAGTCAATTGGCGGAAAGTGCACGTGTGCCCATTCCGGGGTCTCCATCTCCTGCCAGAGGCGGAATGCTTTCAGTCGCCACTCGAGCATAAACTCCGGCTCATTCTTGCGTGCAGAGATCGCGCGGACGACGGACTCATCAAGTCCCGGCGGAAAGGTGTCGGACTCAATGTCCGTGACAAACCCGTGCTTGTATTTCTTATCGACGAAGGATTGGACGTCGTTGCTGGTTGAACTCATAGTTTGCTCGCTCTTCTGAGGGCGCTAGCGTTACGAACGCCAGGCTTAATCGCAGCCAATGGCAATAGTGGAAAAGTGTCAGGAATATTGGTGCCGGTGCAGAGGTCTTCGAGACTGACGTCGGTCAGTGCCGCACGGATCGCTGTGTTGATCTTCTGCCAGGCGCCACCCAAGTTACAGGTGGACTCGAGTTCACAGGCGATATCGTCGGTTGCGCACTCGGTGATCGCGACGGGGCCTTCGATTGCGTCAATGATCGCTGCGGCGGAGATCGTGTCGGCGCTGGTCGTGAGTTGGTAGCCGCCATTACTGCCACGTTGTGCCGTGACAAGATCTGCCCTCGCGAGGGTTTTAAGCACTTTACTGACGGTCGCGAGGCCAAGGCCTGTTCGTCCGGCAAGTTCGGAGGCGCTTGCCAGCGTCGACGAGTCTCGCAATTCTGCAAGAATTAACGTCGCGTAATCGGTCATTTTGCTGATGCGCAGCATGCGGTTCCTGGTGCGGTGTGACTAATCCGTACTATTTTAGTCCGGTTTTAAATTTAGCACCAGCTTAACGCCCAAAAATGCATCCAAACGGACCTTCAATTGGTATAATGTTGCACAAGTAACACAGCGCTGGAGTTTCAAATAGCGGTTTCATCGGTATTGGGGGCTCAAGTGTTGCGAAATAGCGACAAGTTTAGGTGGTAGGGCAGTACCTAGCCGCGTGGCTTGATTCCGAAACCTGTGAGCGGCATGCAAAACGACCATATCGTTGAAATCGAGGATCTGTACTACGCACGCGGAGATCGCCCGATCTTCTCGGGTTTGAACCTCAACATTCGCCGTGGTGAAGTGACGGCGATCATGGGCCCGAGCGGCACCGGAAAAACAACGCTGCTGCGTTTGATTACTGGCCAGCTACTACCGGACCGTGGTCGGATTCGGGTCGATGGTGAATGGCTATCTTCGCTGAATCGGGCGGGTCTCTATCGACTGCGCCGTAAGCTTGGGATGCTGTTTCAAAACGGCGCCTTGCTCACCGATCTCGATGTGTTTGAGAACGTCGCATTCCCGCTTCGTGAGCACTATGACCTGCCAGAGCGTTTGATCAAGCACATTGTTCTCACCAAGCTGCACGCTGTTGGCCTTCGAGGCGCCATCGATATGCAACCGGCGGAACTCTCGGGTGGCATGGCACGTCGAGTGGCGTTGGCACGTGCCATGGCAACAGACCCCGATGTCTTGATTTATGACGAACCGTTCGTTGGTCTGGATCCGATCTCCATGGGAGTCATCGTGCGCTTGGTGCGCCGCATGAATGATGCCCTTGGGATCTCATCGATCGTGGTCAGCCATGACGTCCAAGAGATCAGTTCCGTCGCCGACTCGAGCTATCTCATTTCAGAGGGCAAGGTTGCGGCATCGGGTAGTCCCGATGAACTCAATAACGCGCAGTCGGATCTGGTTCGTCAGTTCATGCATGGCATGGCCGACGGACCTGTGCCGTTCCACTTTCCGGCCCCTGACTATGCGTCGCAGCTGTTCGGATCGTCGAATTCGAGCAATAGCGCCGAGGATGATGACCGTGATTCGTGACATCGCCAGTGCATTGGTCAATTTCTTACGGACCTTCGGTGCGTTTCAGCTCTTTTTCATGCGCCTTCTTGCAGAGACGCCGCGCGCGCTCGCACGCCCTCGACTGGTCGTGACGCAGATCTTCAACGCCGGCGGATTGTCCTTGGTGTTGATCGTCACTTGCGGCTATTTCGTCGGTGCCGTTGTCGGTCTGCAGGGCCATAGCAATCTCGCGCGGTTCGGCACAGAGGATATCCTTGGCTTGTTCGCTGCCATGTCATTGATCAAGGAGCTGGGACCGGTGATCACAGCACTGTTGTTTGCCGGACGCGCGGGTACTGCGCTTGCCTCAGAGATCGGACTCATGCGAACAACGGACCAGCTGTCGGCGATGGAGATGATGGCGGTGGATCCGGTGAGTCGCGTGGCGGTGCCGCGGTTTCTTGGCGGCGCCATTTCGATGCCGCTGTTGGTCGCAATTTTTTCTAGTATCGGCATTCTGGGCGCTTGGACTATTGGCGTGCCGCTGATGGGCGTCGACAACGGTGCGTTTTGGTCTCAGATGCAAGACGGTGTCGCCAAAGCGGATGTCTACGAAGGCATCATCAAGAGCGTTGTGTTCGGGTTGGCCGCGAGCCTCATTGCCGTGTGGGAAGGCTACAACGCGATTCCAACTGCCGAGGGTGTCGGTCGCGCCACAACGCGGACCGTTGTCATCACCGCTGTGGTGATTTTGATATTTGATTTCATGATTA
>JBCAZE010000037.1:0-20906 GCA_039700805.1 Pseudomonadota bacterium
TGACTTCACCGTCGCGAGATGGGATTCATAAAGCGCTTTATCAGGATGTTGTTCGCTCATATCGATTGCTTCTAGCCGCAATTTCCAAGGGCGAGTATAC
This sequence comes from Pseudomonadota bacterium, assembly GCA_039700805.1. Taxonomy (GTDB): domain Bacteria; phylum Pseudomonadota; class Gammaproteobacteria; order Steroidobacterales; family Woeseiaceae; genus CALBPI01. The sequence continues at coordinate 101 of JBCAZE010000037.1, forward strand.
CGGACGATCAGTGTTCGCGGTTCTAAGTTGTCAGGTGAACAGGCACAATACGGCAGATGACAGTTTTTGCACAACGGGAGCGGCAGAATGAGCGCAACGTATCGTTGGATGATTGCAGTGCTTGCTATGTTATTGGCGAGCACGACGGTGGCGGACGAGACATTGGGGTTTGATCGACTGGTATCGTCGTCGGCCTCACGTTCAGAGGTCATCGCGCCTAGTGTGATGGCGGCAACAAGCCAGCCGTTGGCGACCGACGTTGCGTTGCGGATACTTCGTGAGGGCGGCAGTGCCGTTGATGCGGCCATTGCTGCCAATGCGGCGCTTGGCTTGATGGAGCCAACAGGCTGCGGTATCGGTGGTGACCTATTCGCGATTGTGTGGGATGCCAAGGAGAGTGAGCTCACGGGTTTGAACGCGAGCGGTCGTTCGCCTCAGTCGTTGACGCTCGATATCCTGAAGTCCAAGGGGCTCGAGTCAATTCCGCCGCGAGGCCCGCTACCGGTGAGCGTACCGGGTGCGGTCGATGGCTGGTTCGAGCTCCACGAACGTTACGGCAAGTTGCCGATGAGCGCGGTGCTTGCACCCGCCATCGAGTATGCCGAGAAAGGCTTCCCAGTGAGCGAGTTGATTGCTTATTACTGGGAGCGCAATGCCCGCGTTCTCGACGAGTATCCAGGATTCAAAGAGACGTACATGCCCAATGGTGAGACGCCGAAGAAAGGGGAGATGTTTCGCAATCCGCGTTTAGCAGCAACCTATCGCGCGATTGCCGAGGGTGGTCGAGCCGCATTCTATGAAGGCGAAATCGCAGCGGTCATGGCGGAATACGTGCAGGCACAAGGCGGCTACTTGTCCGTGGAGGATCTTGCCTCACATACGTCGGATTGGGTCGAGCCAGTATCAACGTCTTACCGCGGTATCGAGGTGTTCGAGCTGCCACCCAACGGGCAGGGCATTGCAGCACTCCAGATATTGAATATTCTCGAAGGCTATGATTTGGCATCGATGGGTTTCGGATCTGCGGATTACGTCCACCACTTCATTGAAGCTAAAAAACTCGCGTTCGAAGATCGCGCTAAGTTCTATACCGATCCGGATTTCGTCGATATTCCGGTCGACTGGCTGGTCTCGAAAGACTATGCCGCCGAGCGCAGAAAGCTGATCGACCCGAGCAAGGCGTCCAAGACATTGCCTGCCGGCGATGCGCCGCTTGAGGACGGGGATACGATTTATCTGACGGTCGCTGATGCAGACGGCAACATGGTGTCATTAATTCAAAGCAACTATCGGGGTATGGGGTCCGGCATGACACCCGGTGATCTCGGGTTTATCTTGCAGGATCGTGGTGAGCTCTTTGCCCTCGACGCCGATCACGCGAATGTTTACGCGCCGGGTAAGCGCCCGTTCCACACCATCATCCCAGCATTCGCGTTCAAAGACGGCAAGCCGTGGTTGAGTTTTGGTTTGATGGGCGGCGGTATGCAGCCTCAAGGCCATGCACAGATCATTATCAACATGATCGATTTCGGTATGAACCTGCAGGAAGCCGGCGACGCGGCTCGTTTACGCCACGATGGGTCGTCCGAACCGACCGGTGAAACTATGACTGACGGCGGTACGATTTTTGTGGAATCAGGTATCAGTGAGGCGGTACGCGAGGCGCTGATCGAAAAAGGCCATGCTGTGAAACCGGGTAACGGCGGATTTGGAGGCTATCAAGCCATCATCTATGACCACGAGCAAGGCGTATACTACGGCGCCTCGGAAACACGTAAGGACGGCCACGCAGCCGGTTTCTAATGGCAGATGACACGAAGACACCGGTCTGGCTGACCGGCATTACGACGACTGGCACACCACACATTGGCAACTATGTAGGTGCGATTCGCCCAGGTGTTGCGGCAAGCAAAGATGCGACGAAGAAGAACTTTTACTTCTTGGCAGATCTTCATGCCTTGGTAAAAAGCGAAGATCCCGAGCGCATCAATCGCTCAACCCTCGAAATCGCTACTGCCTGGCTCGCACTTGGCTTAGACACCGACAACACGATTTTCTATCGGCAATCGGACATTCCGGAAATTCCGGCGTTGACCTGGGTGTTGTCCAGCCAGACAGCGAAAGGGCTTATGAATCGTGCGCATGCCTACAAAGCGGCAGTGGCGGCTAATGATGAATCCGGTCAAAAAGACCCGGACCGCGGCATTACGATGGCACTGTTCGGTTATCCCGTTCTGATGGCTGCCGATATCTTAATGTTCAGCGCGACCCACGTGCCGGTCGGGCGCGACCAAAAGCAGCATGTGGAAATGGCGCGTGACATCGCGCAGCGTTTTAACCATCACTATGGTGAGATCTTAACGCTGCCGCAGCCTGTCATCAGTGACAACACCGCCACGCTGAAGGGCCTTGACGGTCGCAAGATGAGTAAGAGTTACGGCAATACCATTCCGATGTTCGAGACGGCGAAGCGATTGCGCAAATTGGTCATGAAAATCAAAACCAATTCGCTAGAACCGGGTGAACCTAAGGACACCGACGATTCGACGCTGTTTGAAATTTATAGGGCGTTCGCGTCGGAGGCGGAGACGGCCGAGATAGCGGCGCGGTATGCAGAGGGCATCGCTTGGGGCGAAATGAAGCAAGTGCTCTTCGAGAAAATCGATGCAGAGCTCGCGCCAGCGCGCGAGGAATATGAACGCCTGATCGCGCATCCGAGTGAAGTGGAAAAAGTGCTGCTGGAGGGGGCGGAGAAGGCGCGAGCTGTCAGTGCGCCGCTATTCGCCGACATCAAGCACGCGATCGGTTTACGCGGCCTGAAGTGAACTTCGCGGTAACCGTTGATCGTCATTTGATCGACGTTGCTGCCGAGTCGCCATAACACTGTCGCTCATCAAGCTGTGAGATGCCTGGTGATACTGGACATCGTGCCGACACGCACGCCCGAATCACGAATCAGGGCCAGCAATCGAACGAAATCACTGGTCGCGATGCCACGATTGGATGGATTGTCTGACACATCATGCGTGTAGAAGATCAACCAGCCATTTCTCTTTCGAGCATCATCGAGTTGTTTCTCGATCTTGGAGAAGTTGATATCGCCGCTGATGGCATTCGCTCTTAGCCTGTTGAGATCTGACTCGCCAGCGTTTAGGCCAATGGCCGTCGTCCTCAGCGTTTCATAGCGTTTGCTGAAGTAAAGCAGTGATGTGTCGTCGTATGCGCCGTCGGGAAATGCGAAATGCCGATTGCCGTTGATGGTATCCAGAAACTCACTGCTCTTGCTGTACTCGGCACCGAGCTTCGCTGACGACAGATTTTCACAAATCTGATTGCTGTATGGACGGGCGCCGATTTCATGCCCGCGCGCAACCAGGTCGGCGACATCTTCGAATGACGCGATCTGCCCGACCTCTTTGTCATGCTTCGATATGAGACCGGGGGCGAGATAGAACGTGCCCTGCATCTGCTGTGCTTCGAGCGCATCCGCGGCTTTCGTTGCTGCCGAAACCGGGAAGTCGTCGAATGTCACAGAAACTGCGCCCCCGGGGATCTGGATGTCCCGGATACGTTGCTGCATCAATTGATATCGCCATCGATTGATGGTGTTGCTAATCCGTGGTGCGATCACTCAATGACTCCTGTCGACAAGTGAAACAGCCGCAGCTGGAATGGCGCGAGACTATCCGGAACATCGGCCGCAACGCAAGGACCGAACTCGCGTTTTCAGCATTCAGTCTGAATATGGTCTGTCAGCGGTGTTACTGCCCCATCTTGCCCTTTACCGCCAAAATGCGGTTGACTAGAGGTTCGGCAAAGAAGCATGCGCGGCGATATGACATTCATTTACCTGATCACTGACTTGAGTATCGGCTTTTCGATCTTCGCCAGTCTTGTCTTGTGGGGCAGTTATGTCTTTCTGATGCCGCAGCTTAAGAAGACTGCGGCAGCGGTCGTGGCATGTACGTTGCTTCTTGGCGCGCTAGCCGGACTGCAGCTGTTTCATTATCGGGTCTGGGAGACGCCCCCCGAACTGTTCGCGCATCCGCTTTACATTGCGCTTCTACTGGTGACGCCACCGAGCTTTTACCTGTTTAGCCGCGCCGTGCTGGTGCCGGAGAACCCGTTGCCGGCCTGGGCAGTGATTCACTACCTGCCGGTGGTGCTCAGTGTGCTGTTGCCAACGGATACGCTGGTTATACTCGCTTTTGCCATCGGTGCTGGATACTCACTGTGGTTCGTATTCTTTGTCTTCGGTATGCGCAAGGCTGTGGCTCGAGCCCGTTTTGAGCGCTTTTTCTTCGTCTTGTTTGCCGTCCAGGCAGTGCTTATTTTCGTTGCGGCCGTGTCCTTACCGTACATTGACGTGGTCCTCTTTCATCTCGTCTATGCCAATTTCACGACTATCGCGTTGTTGCTGATCACGGCCACGCTGATCAATTTCCCCGATGTGGTGGACGACCTTAAAGCGGTAGCCACCAGCGCTTACAGCAAGTCTAGCTTGAAAGCAGACGAAATCGATACGTTGCTGCGCCGACTTGACGGGCTAATGGTCGAGGACAAGCTGTATCGCAATGAGGCTTTGAGTCTTGCCAGTCTTGCAGAGCAGCTGGATATCGGTGCGAACCAACTCTCGGAACTCGTCAATGTGCACCACGAGTGCAGCTTCACGACGTTTGTGCGTCGCGCGCGGATTGCAGAAGCCAAGCAGCTGTTGCTAGCCGATCCGCGGGCATCGGTTTTATCGATCGGGCTTGCGACAGGCTTCCGTTCGCAATCCAATTTTTATGTTGCGTTCCGGGAAGAGACCGGGGAGTCGCCCGGTGCATTCCGGAAAAGCCATTCCTAATTCCTGTCTTGGAAAACAGGAGCGATATAACTCGCTGAAATAAATACCTAATTGCGTTTTCTGCTCCGGTTTTCTGATCCCGGAAGAACGCCATGGATCCCGCGCGTAACTTCCTGATGGTCAACGTCAATCAGGAGAAACATCGTGCTGACCACCGCCAATTACCTTGTCTATATCGCCATCAGCGTCATTGTTACTGTGCTGGTCTCTCGCACGCTGAGCAAGAATGGTCTTACGTTTTTGATCGCTGGCTTTCGCGGCGACGAATCGCTGGCAACCTCGACTAATCATCTGTTGGTAGTCGGGTTCTACCTCGTCAATCTGGGCTTCGTGCTGCTTCGTATGCGCACTGGGGTCGTGATCGACGATATCAACAGTCTAATCGTCTACCAAACCTCGGGCATCGGTCTCGTGTTGCTCATTCTTGGCGCCATGCACTTCTTCAATATGTTGGTGATCCATCGTATTGCGAGGAGCGGTGCATTGCGCATTGCGGACGCTGACAATGCGGGGGCGGCGAGCAATGAATAAGCAACCGCGTTCGCTTCGTTCCATCACCTGGCTTACCGTCACTTTCTTTTTGGCTACGCTGCCGGCGACCGCGTTATCGCTGTACGCGTTGATAGCGATACTGTTTGGTATTCAATTCCTGGCGGACAGTCTTGGCGCCAGCGTCATTTTGATCCTTTGGGGAAGCGGTGGCTTATTCGGTGCCGCCGCGTTGTGGGCGCTGAATATCATCGCTGCGCCGCGACCCGACTGGATCACCGGTGGTCTTTGGAGTGGGTTGTTTGCCGTGTTGCCGCTGACGTTGTACGCCGTCAGTGAGCTTGCCGGGCGGCCAAGCGCTATCCTGAAAATCGCATCCGAACCCGAGGGTTTACTCATCGTGATCGCGCCACTGACATTGCCGGTGATCGCCTGCGTTGAGCTCATTCGGTTACGTCGTGAGTCTGCCCAAGCGTTGCAGGTGCCGTCATGAAGAGTCCATGGCTGTTCTTTCGCGTCGTTTTCGGTGTGTTACCGGCATTTCTTGGCTCACTCCTAGCGCTCCTCGCCGTTATTGCGGGCTTCGGGGGGCTAAGGGGTGAGACGGACGTGGCCTTGATATGGATTGTTTGGGGCGTGGCAGGGATATTCGGTACGGTGGCGCTGGTGGCGCGGCTCGCGGATCTAAAAGCGCCATGGATACCTTTCGGTTTGCTGGCTGGCGTCGTTGCGATGGTGCCAGTATCTGCGATGATCCTGTATCCCATGTTCACCTACGGCGACCTGTCCATCAGTGCCGTCATATGGGGAATTCCGCTGATTACACTGCCGGTCATCGGTGCGATCGAGCTCGTATTTGCGCTGACCGAGGAGTCATTGCGGTAAGCGCCATGATCGGTCATCAAGGCCCTTTTTCCGGCAGTGTGTTCGTTTCGTCGCTGATGGCAATCAATTGGCTTCCATTTCCTGATTCGTGGCTGCGCCCTCGTTAAGAAAGCGCGCCAGCGCTCGGGACATACTGGCGCCGAATGCGTCGAGCGTGTCCGGTGTTACCCGGCTACCATCGGCACCGATATTGTAATTGCTCTCAATATATAGGCAGTAGACACCATGCTTCGCCGGCAAGTAGTTACCGCAGATTCCTGGCAGGTCCCACATGTCAATGCCGTTCTCTAGGCTGAATTGCGGATGCATGTCGTCCAACAGTTTCATAAGACGTTGTTGGGTCTGATACACGGCTTCCGATTGCAAATGACGCAACGGTTTGATCATGAAGTGATTGAGCGGTGCGTTTGCCGCATGCGCATTGATAACAAGGGCAACTTTGCTCGATTCGAGCGTTGGCCGCATCGCTCGAGATAGCAGGCGCAACTCTTCCGACTGTTGCGCCTGCCAATCCTTGGCAAGGTCAACTGACTGTGGGTTGCGGTAGTAGAGACCTTCAGCAACGCCGTCAACGTTGAGTATCGGCACCACGTGAAACCGTGTGCTCGGGAACGCGTTCAGATTTGCAAGAGTTTCATCCACCAGGCCCTGCAAAAAAAACGATGATGGCGTCTCGCCGGGGTGTTCGCGACCGATGATCCAGACGTGCTGTTTCGCTGTCGCCGCACCGGCACCGAAGGTGATCAGGGGAATAGTGCGACCCGATCTCAGTGTGCCAATCGCGTCAATCGCCGCCAAATCGTCGGGTAGTGTTGCAAGCCAGGCATTCAGCGTGTCGAGATCGTAAGGCGTGCTGTAAGCGACTTCAAAGGCGCGAGCTGCGAACGGCGCTGTGAATGCGAACTCTGCCTTGCCCCCGTTGACTTTTCGCTGCAAACGGTCGAGCAGCCCATTCTCAACGCCACTCGATTCCGCTGCTTGCCAGCGCTCACCGTCGACGGAGAACATCGGAGCAACAACATGCCAGTTACCCTGGCTAAGCTCATCGAAGTTCTCCAGTTTGAATGTCGGCTTCACGGGCGTTGTTGATGTCACGCGAAACCGGAACCAAAGGCCCTCCGGTGCATCCGGGTCACGGGCCGCGCGAATGCGCACGGTCTTGTCGTCAATGTACTCGACACTCTGGAGCCGCGCGTTGGGATAATCTCCATCGATGTGCAAATCCACCGGTGTTGCTGCTCTGGTGAGATACAGCGCTGCTGACGGCAGTAGTACAAGCAATGTGACCAGCAGAATGCGGCCAAAAGGTTGTTGGAGCATACTTTTCATCGACGGGTCACGTGTTGTGATGCGAGTATCCTTGCGCACTGTGAAGGCTGTCGCTGTGTTGGTCCACAATTAACTGTATATTGCCCCACTTTCGGCGCAAAGACATGTGTTGCACGGCAAGTGCGGCACCCCGGTCAGAACGGATAAGAGCAAACTATGGCCAACTGGATAATACTGATGGATCACGATGACGAGCGTCGAAGAGCGTTTGTCAATGCCATAGAGCCGCATATCTGCCCGATTGATGATCTTCTTGTCGATCAACTCGAAGGCCGGGGCTGGTCGTCGCTTTGGGCCGCGGGCAAACATGCCTTTGTTGATGCGCGCAAATCTGGCGATGGCGCCGCCATGATTTGGGGCGAGGCGCGCGATGATGTCGGCGACATCCAGCCGGCTGAAGCGATCGCTGCTGGTTGGCGTGACGGCACCAAGACTCAATGGGACGGCTACTATGCGGCCGCAGATATCGATGCCGACTCGCAATCCATGACGATCGGTTGCGATGCCCTTGGTCTATTCCCGATCCATTACTGGACCAACAACAAGGATGTTTGTCTGGTAGCAAGTAGCCCGGAGCTGTTTCGTTACCACCCGGCGTTTGAGCCGCGTTTCAATATGAAAGGCCTGGTGGGTATCTTGCTCACCCACGGACAGGTCAGCGGGGAAGGGCTTTGGAAAGATGTCACCCGTTTGACACCCGGCAAGCGTCTACGTATCCGCGACTTTAAAGCAGAAGAAATCCACGGCTTCGATTTGTCTGAGCCGGCGGTATCCGGTTCGCTGCCATTCTCGGCGCAAGTGGATCGTCTGTACGACGCGTTGACCCAGTCGGTTGCAAAACTGAAGGATGACAATCAGACCTATACGCTGTTGCTGTCCGGTGGCTTGGATTCACGTATGGTGCAGGCGTTTCTTGCCGAGAACGGTATAGAGCCACATGCGATCACTCAGGGTCTGGCAGCCGATTTGGAAGCGCATTGCGCGTCGGCGGTCGCCAAAGCCTACAATCTGCGTCACGAAATTATCGAACCTGACAAAGCTAACTATCCCGGTGTGGCGTCATTGATGGCTCGCTGGGAGCACGTCGGCACTGGATTCACCAACATCCGCGAATGGTGGACGCAGGGAGAACTCGCAAAGCGGGGTACGCGCGTTGCGACCGGTCTTCTCGCAGATTCACTGCTAGGCGGGACCTGCCATAGCTGGGCCTATTCCGATGAAGACGGCACGATATCGCGCGAGCATTTTCTGTCGCAGATGCCCAATCTTGGTATCGCTGAGGAGATTCTCCGCAAGCTTCTGGAAAAGCCCGGCCATGCGCATTTAGTGGATCAGTGTCAGGAAGAGCTGAAGGACGAGTTCTATGCCTTTTCCGACTCGATCGCCAACTGTGCCTGGCGTTACGACCTGGCGCATGGCCAGCGCTACCACGTCGGCGGTGTTGCGTGGCGGTTAAGTTTCGGCTCGTGGCCGGTTATACCGCTGCTCGATCAGAATCTTCTGCGTGTGGTTGCCAGTATGCCCTCAAGCTGTATGGCGGATCGTGAGTTGCAGCTCGGGCTCGTGAGAGACAAGTTTCCGGATATGGCGCGACTGCCGCTCGACCGCAGTGATCTATTGGATACTTATCCTCAATACATCACCGCAGAGGGTCGTGAGTTGCTGGACCAGAACCTTTGGAAAGCGCGCATGTTGATGCGCAAAATGCTGGGTCCGTTACAGCGCAATACCGAGTATCGGTACTGGCATCGGGTGAACAATTTCCAGGGTGAGCTTTGGCGTGAGGTTCGCGCCGATGTCGAGCCGTTCAAACGCAACGTAGAACACTTATTCGATGCCGAGTTTTTAAACACGCTAGTCCCTGATCCTTCGATCAAGTATCCGCCACCCGCACCTTGGGTTAGCGAGGCCGGTCGCAAGATGCTGATGGGATTGGTCTACTGGTCGAAAGAACACGACTGCAGTATCTAGGATAGAGAAGCACTGATGGCAAACTGGATATGCATACTGGACGACGACGCTGACAGAAGATCAGCCTTCGTGGATCGAATCAAGCCGCGCATCTCGCCGATCGGCGGGTTGACCACCGGATTTCATGATGGTGGAAACTGGTCGGTGATGTGGGCTGCGGCTGGCTCGGCTCCGGTCGATAGCAACATGGAAGAAGGTGGCGCGACGTTTGCGTGGGGAGAGGTACGTCAGCCGGACGGTACGTTGCTGGACGCGACAGCCATCGGTGCCGTGCTCGACAAGAATACAGGGCAGCAATGGGATGGTTATTACAGCACCATCAGAATCAGCGAGCATGGCAAGCGCCTTATCGTTGGCGCCGATTGTCTCGGACTCTTTCCTGTCTACTACTGGACGGATGGCGGAGGCGTAACGCTCTGCGGTTCAAGCCTTGAGTTATTCCGGTTTCACCCACTGTTTCAGTCAGCGCTTAATTGGCGTGGCTTGGTCGGTATTCTGTTGACGAATGGCCTGGTTGACGGCGAGACCATGTGGCAAGGCGTCAGACGGCTTGGTGCCGGCATGCGTTTGGAAATTGACGGTGCGCATGCCAGCGAGGTGGCCACCTACCGACTGCCGGATGACGGCGAGTTTGAAGACATTCCATTCCGCGGTCATCTGAAGCAACTTCATGAAACCATGCAAGATACGATGTCCAGGCACACGGCAGGCGACGGTTCGCTGTCCGTCATGTTGTCGGGGGGACTGGACTCACGCGTGCTGGCGGGCTATTTATCCGATCGCGGATCTTCAATGACTGCGATTACTTTTGGTGAGTCGCAAGATCACGAGATGAAGGCCGCTGCGTCGGTCGCGAGGGCGATTGGGGCGCAACATCTGGCAAGCGATATCGTTGACAGTGTCGCCGATGCGGAAAACCTAGCACGCTGGGAGCATCTTGCCGCAGGTTTCTGCGGATTGTACGAGTGGGGTTATCATGACGCAGTTGCGGGTGCTGGCGATCGTATCGTCGTGGGGCACCTGTTAGATCGCGTGGTCGGCGGGATTCTCGTTGGCAAGGCCTACGATAGCGACAGTCGTGACATGTCCTTCGAACACGCGGTTTCGCCGGTGCAAGAGTGGTGCCTCGACCCGGAAACGCTCAAGAGCATGCTGCCAGAAGAGCAGCGGCACCTGGTTGCGGAGACGCTCGATTTCCTTCGCTCGCACTATGAGTCGTTGTCGCAACATGAGCATGTTCGCGCATGGATTTTCGACCTACTGTACCGGCAGCGCTTTCATGTCGGCGGCGTGCTTTGGTCAACATCGTTCGGCGCGTGGCCTGTAGTTCCAGCACTCGACCAGAAACTTTTGGATGTCTGTGCGCACTTCCCGGGCAGCACGATTGGCGAGCGACGCGCCCAAGCAGGGCTTGTGACCACGTTCTTCCCGACGCTCGCGCGTATCCCACTTGATAGAAATTCTGACGATACGCTGCCGCTAACGCCCTCGTTCGGCGATTTTCTAAAGCGCTCAATTGGCTATCGCGTTGAGCGCTTGAAAAAGACGTTCGGTATTGGCGGTAACGACCCAGTGTTTTATCGTCGTATCTATGATTTCGAGTCACCGCGTTGGCGTGCCATCCGACAGAGCACGGAGGCTAATCGCGCACTGTTGCATACGCATCTTGATAAGGATGCCGTAGACGCGCTTTGGCCACCCGCCGGACAGGAAACGGACTATGAAAACGTAATCCGGGATCCGAACCCTGTTCGTTTATTGATCGGTTTGTCCATCATCTTGCGTAACATCGAGGCGCTGTAGGGCGGTCGCAATGCAGATATCGCGCCCCGTGCTCGGTCAGTCGCCCCGACTCAAGGATCATTGCCGGGTCAGTGCTCGGTTTCGTTTTGATGCGCCGGATTCAGAATGGGAAGACGTCTGGTTCGAGTTCCCTCAGCATCTCGAGACTCATATCGATACAAGCGGCACGGCCTGGGTAGCGGCGCTGTTACCGCTGGCGTGTCAACGCGGAGAGGACCTACTAGTTGACGCAGAACTTGATGCCGAGTTTCTGGATAACTCACGCCAGTTAATGGAGTGGTATTGGTTTTGGAAGCCAGACCAAATGCAGCCGGTAGCGATAAAGGCTCAGGGATTGTCGAGACGCACCGCTGTCGAACCGGAGCGCACCGCGACGTTCTTTTCAGGAGGCGCGGACTCGTTCTTCACGTTGGTGCGTCATCTCGATGTCACGCACTCCCGAGACGTGACCCATTTACTGATCGGGCATGGTTTTGATCTGAAAATTGACGATACGACAGCGTTTGACGAAGTGACCACGAGTATTGATGCGGTCGCTCACCAGTTCGGCAAAACCATGTTGCCTTTCGCGACCAACATCCGCGAGACCAGCTTTGGCAAGGTGCCGTGGGGATTCATCGGTCATGGCAATGCCATGGCTGCAGCAGCCATTCTGCTATCGCCGATGTTCGGGACGATCCTTGTACCTTCCTCCGATGGCTACCGCGAGGATAAGATTTGGGGTACCGACCCATATCTTGACCACTTGTTTTCAACGAGCAACATGCGAATAGTGCATGAAGGTAGCGCCTTTACCCGATTGGAAAAGGTCGCTGCGATAGCAGATGTGCCGGGTACGCTGCCGCATCTACGCGTTTGCTGGCAATCCTGGTCTGCCAATAACTGTGGCGAGTGCGAGAAGTGTTACCGAACTCAAATCGCGATCGACATCGTTGGCAAACTGTCGCTCGCATCGTCTTTCCCGGAGGGCAAGTACCGCATTGAGAACATTCGCAAGATTTACTGTCCGGCGGATCGGGATAGTGCGATCCGGATTTACTACAATGATATGCAGCAGCGGGCCATAAAGAATGGCAGGCCGGACATTGCCCGTGAGATCGGACTGGCGAAACGCAGATCGCGCTTACTCCGGCCGTTGTTCAAAGTCAAAGAGCGTTGCCTGAAAAGCGTCAAGCTCTATCGGCTCGGTGTGATGCTCGAGCGCTTCCTAGCAAAGCGTTGTCTGTCATGAGTGCCAACACCGGCATCACCACCGTTATTGCCAGTGCTGGAACGAGCGAACGGCATGCATCGCTGATGCGCGCAATCGACTCAATTCTTGACCAAGAAGGTGTCGACGCAGCCCCGTTGGTTGTACTGAACGGACCGAATGTGTCGGAGGATGTTGTCAGAGAACTCGAGCAACGCGGTATTGCGACGGCGCGACTTGAGCGTGGCAGCTTACCGCATGCATTGCATTACGGGCGCCAGCAAGTGACAACGCCTTTCTTTTCTTTTTTGGACGACGACGATCTGTATCTGCCAGATACGTTGCATCTTCGATTGCAGCCGCTGCTCGACGAAAATCACATTGATGTCGTCGTGGCGAACGGTTTTGTCGAGCGTGATGGCGAAAAGCACGTGTTGTTGCCGGATTCGTTGGATTTATCAGAAGCCCCGCTCGAAAAACTGTTTGCGCGTAATTGGCTTGCGTCGTGTGGTGGTTTGTATCGGACCGCTACTGTCAGCGCTGACTACATTCGCGAAGACGCGCGCTATTTCGAATGGACAATGACGGCCTTTTTGTTGGGGCTTGATCGTCGTATGCACTTCATCGCCAACAAGACGTTTGTCGTCCAAGATTCACCGGTGTCGCTATCAAAGTCTATTGAGTACGCGGAGGCTTGCCCTGGCATATTGAAAAAAATGCTTGCTTACGATTTACCCGCACCGATCGTTCGAACGCTGAAGCGGAAAATCGCAGCGGCGTACCATGATGCCAGTGTCAAAAATCTTGAGCTGGGTCATCGCGGAAAAGCGTGGCGCTACCATCTTGCCAGTCTGTCAGGCTGGTCTGGTCTGCGTTATCTTTCTTATACGATTCGGCTATTCTTGCCGAGATTCGGCTCGGCCGACTAGCCCACCGTAAACACATGGTCTCGACGCTCTACAAGAAGATGGCGATCGGCGCCGGTTGGATGACGCTGTTCACGATGGCGCATCGCTTCCTCGGGCTGATCAGCACGGTGATTCTTGCCCGCCTTTTGATCCCGCAGGACTTCGGGATCATCGCGATGTCGATGTCGTTGATCGCCGCTGTCGAGCTCCTCACCGGACTGAGCTTACATGTCGTCCTGGTGCAGCGGGAGCAGCTTGATGATGTGCATTACAACAGCGCGTTCACACTGAATTGGGTGTTGGCGAGCATTGCGGCGGCACTGGTTTTTTTGTTGGCGCCGTCGACCGCTGCTTTTTTCGATGAGCCGCGTCTCGTCCCCGTGATTTACGTACTGGCCTTCAGTGTTTTCGTCAAAGGCTTTGAGAACATACGTATCGTCGACTTCCAGCGTGACATGGAGTTCAACAAGGACTTTCTTGTCCGTTTCATCCCGCGACTCGCAGGATTTCTGATCACGGTGCCGCTTGCGATTCTCACCAAGAGTTACTGGGCGTTGGTGGCCGGTATGGTTGGCGTGTCTGTTGTTCAGGTGCTGGTGAGCTATATCGTCAAGCCGATGTTGCCGCGTTTGACCTTATCTGCCGCCCGCGAGCTACTCGGATTCTCCAGTTGGTTGTTGTTGACCAACGTGCTCGCGTACGCGTTTCTTCGTGGTCGGGATATCATCGTCGGTCGCACGTTGGGGTCGACCGGGCTCGGTAGTTATACCCTCGGCAACGAGATCGCAACGATGCCGTCCAGTCAGCTGATCATGCCAATCAACCGCGCGGTGTATCCGGGTTATGCCAAGCTCGGCCGAAATCTTGTTGATTTGCGCAAGGGCTTCGCGGACGTTACTGCCGTTATCGCCCTGATCGGATTCCCGGTTTCTCTGGGGGTGGCGGCTGTTGCTGCGCCGCTGGTGGGCTTACTGCTGGGCGACAAGTGGCTGCACATTGTTGAACTGTTGAAATTGCTTGCGATCAATGGCGCGATCGGTGTCGGGCTCACCAATATCGGACCGGTGTTTAACGCGCTGGCCCGGCCCCGTTATATGGCTTACCTTCAGGTGATCAGTATCGCGACCCTGTTGCCGCTCAGCTACTGGTTTGCGACACGTCACGGACTGACGGCTATCGGTTATGCCACGCTACTGTCGTCGGCAATCTCGGTCCCGATCAGCTTCTGGTTTACGCTCAGGATCCTCGAAATGTCATGGGGGCAACTGTTGGCGATATTATGGCGTCCAGCCCTGGCCGCGACGGTTATGTTTGTGTGCGTCACATGGGTGCTGACCTTCGATTATCCGAATCTTGTCTTCAGTCTTGCTGCGGGCGTTGTGACTGGAGTGCTCGTTTACCTTACGTGCATCTTCGGCACATGGGTGCTAGCAGGAAGGCCGGAGGGGGCAGAGTCGTTTGTCGTCACGAAGATTCGCGACAAGCTGCTCAGCGGTTAAGACGCTATCGGGTGGGTATACCGTTAGCAAATAGTCTTGCGAGATTAGCTTTGTAGGAGGTGCGCACCCTCGTTGGCAACGAGAACCACCACTGTTTGTCACGCACCCCAATGTTATCCGACCAGGCAACGTTCCGGTGCACAAGACTTTGCTCGTAGACGCTGCGGTTCTTGTGATAAGAGCCGGGTCCTACGGTCACTTGTTTGCCGGCCAACGTACCGATGATCGATGAGTGCAATCGATTGGTAGCGATGTGTTTTGCGCCAAGGTGCATCCGAATCCAATGCGCGAAGCTGTTGGCCGCGTAGGCCGGGTCCAGCTGGACACCGGGAAAGGTTTGTTCGCCGGCCGATTTCCCCGCCTCGGGATCTTCGCGAACAACCACCAGATCGTAATTGCCTTCCGGCAGGCTATCCAGCCCTGCCAGACTCAGAATTTCGTCAACTTGCAGATACAGCGCGCTGTCCTGGTCGAGCCGGACATCAGCAGTCTCGACCAGTCCTTTGATGTTTGCGATCGCGTCGTAGCTGTATTGCTCACGGGTGAATACGATGATCTCTTCAGCGCGTGCGTCGCTGACGACGTCTGTCATGACGTCGCTGAGCCAATCCGCGTCGCCGCCCACGGACATCGGGCCTTGCAAGGCTAATCGTATCTGTTTCGACGTCGCATGCTTGAGATTAGTAATCGCGCTACCACTGCACCACGGGTTGAACCCGCCACTGCCGTGAATGTAAACACACGTCGTTTCCGGCAAATCGACGTCAGGAAACGTATCGAGCGGAATATCACGCCAGTCGAGACCCAGTCGGTTCGCCAGCGCCTCTGCGCCGGCGAACAGGAAGTCATCGCCCCAGTTGCCAAGCCCGCGTAGAAAGACCCAGGGTGCATCTTTGTGAGCCTTGAACGTCTCTTCAAGAGAAGCGCCGACCGAGTTCGTTCTTATCGCGTGCATAGAGTTAGCCAGATGTTGACGGTACCGTGGGTCTTATACCGCAGATAGGTGTTCGCGTCATTGCGGGACAACACAAAAACTATCAGCGCACTTATACAACAGAGCACTTCGTGAACGGCTTCTAGTTTCGTCCGAGCAACGGCTTCAGAAATTTACCCGTCATCGATGCTTCATTCTCGGCGACCGCTTCTGGTGTTCCGTTGGCGACAATCGTGCCGCCGCCATCACCGCCATCTGGACCCAAGTCGATGATCCAATCGGCGGTTTTGATCACATCGAGGTTGTGTTCGATGACAATGATGGTATTGCCGCGGTCACGAAGTGCTTGCAGTACGCCGAGCAATTGACGGATGTCAGCAAAGTGAAGACCAGTCGTCGGTTCGTCGAGCAGGTACAGCGTGGAGCCGGTGTCACGCTTCGATAGTTCGCGCGCGAGTTTCACACGTTGCGCTTCGCCACCTGAGAGAGTGACCGCATTTTGTCCGAGCTTGATGTAGCTTAGGCCTACATCCATCAACGTCTCAAGTTTCTTGTGCAGCGTTGGCACGTTGCGGAAAAAGCCCAGCGCATCCTCGATGGTCATGTCCAGCACCTCGGAGATCGTCTTGCCCTTGTAGCGGATATCCAGCGTCTCCCGGTTGTAGCGCTGCCCATTGCAGGTGTCGCAAGGCACGTAGACATCCGGTAGGAAGTGCATTTCGACTTTGATGACGCCGTCGCCCTGACAGGTCTCGCAACGGCCGCCTTTGACGTTGAAGCTAAAGCGACCCGGTTTGTAGCCACGAGAGCGCGCCTCCTGGGTGCCTGCGAAGAGTTCCCGGATCGGCGTGAACAGACCGCTGTAAGTGGCAGGGTTTGAGCGCGGTGTACGGCCAATCGGCGCTTGACTGATGTCGATCACGCGGTCGAATTGATCTAGGCCGCCGATCGTGTCGACGGGTGCGATGTCATGCGAGGCACGGTTGATTGTGTTGGCAGCGGACGGGTATAGCGTTGCGTTGATCAGTGTCGATTTGCCGGAACCCGACACACCGGTGATACAGGTCAAGATGCCCGTGGGAATATCAACGTCGACGGATTTCAGGTTGTTGCCGGTCGCGCCCCGAATCGTAATGGGTTTGTGATTTTTTTCCGGCGCGCGCCGAGGCGGTACATCGATGCGTTCGGCACCGGACAAGAATTTGCCAGTCAGTGAGTCGGGGTGACTCATGATCTCCTCAGGCGTACCACTTGCCACCACTTCGCCACCGTGTGCACCCGCGCCAGGTCCGAGATCGACAACATGATCGGCCGCACGAATGGCATCTTCATCATGCTCGACAACGATGACGGTATTGCCGATATCCCGAAGATGTCGAAGCGTGCCAAGCAAGCGTTCATTGTCGCGTTGATGCAGGCCGATCGATGGCTCGTCGAGAATGTACATGACACCAACGAGGCCCGAACCAATTTGACTCGCCAGTCGAATGCGTTGCGCTTCTCCACCGGACAATGTTTCAGCGCGACGATCTAGTGTGAGATAGCTCAGACCGACATCATCGAGAAAGCCAAGGCGTGCCGCGATTTCCTTGACGATGCGTTCCGCGACTTCGCCGCGCCAACCATCCAGTTTGAGTGTCTGGAAATACTGTCGCGAGCGAGCGATGGGTAAGGCCGTGATTTCTGGCAGTGTCGACTCCCCGATGAAAACGTGCCGAGCTGCTTGATTCAATCGTGTGCCATGACAGTCCTGGCAGGGTTGTACATTGAGGTAGCGCGTTAACTCTTCCCGGACCGCCGAGGATTCGGTTTCGCGATAGCGCCTTTCGAGATTTGGCAGAATGCCTTCGAAAACGTGCTTTCTGACGACTTTTTCGCCCTCGGCATTGTCGTAGCTAAACGCGATTTTCTTATTGCCACTTCCATACAAAACCACGTCGCGTTGCTTCTTCGTCAGCGAGTTGAATGGTGCTTCGACGTCGAAGTCAAAAGCCTCGCCGAGTGATTTGATCATCCCGAAGTAGTAGGTGGTCCGCCGGTCCCAACCACGTATCGCGCCACCGGCGAGACTCAACTCGTCGTTCAGCACAACACGCTCCGGGTCGAAAAACTGCTGCACACCGAGCCCGTCGCAGGTGGGACATGCGCCCGCGGGGTTATTGAAAGAGAACATGCGTGGCTCGAGCTCCGGAATGCTGTAGCCACAGACAGGGCATGCAAAGCGATCCGAGAACACCATGGCGCCTTCCGCATTGACCGAGCTTGCGAAATCGCTCAACGCAACGTCGTCGTCCATCGTGACAATCTTGGCACTGCCATCGCCGAGTTTCAGTGCGGTTTCGAAAGACTCTGCCAGGCGTTGGGCGATGTCTTGACGCACCTTGAACCTGTCGACCACAGCCTCGATCGTATGCCGTTTCTTGGCATCCGGGACACCGGCTTCGGCCAGTTGAACGACCTCGCCATCGATGCGCGCGCGAACGAAGCCTTGTGCTTGGAGATCCTTCAGGAGATTCAGGTGCTCACCTTTACGGTCGACGACAACCGGTGCGAGCAACATCAAGCGCGACCCTTCGGGCAGCGCCAAGACCTGGTCAACCATCTGACTGACATTTTGCGCGTCGAGCACTTCGTCGTGGTCGGGACAGCGCGGCACGCCAGCTCGGGCAAACAACAGACGTAGATAGTCGTAAATCTCTGTGACCGTGCCGACGGTTGAGCGCGGGTTGTGAGACGTGGATTTCTGCTCAATGGAAATCGCCGGCGACAAACCCTCGATGTGATCGAGATCTGGCTTTTCCATCATCGAGAGAAACTGGCGGGCATACGCGGATAGAGACTCCACGTAGCGACGTTGGCCTTCTGCATAAATCGTGTCGAAGGCGAGCGACGATTTGCCCGAACCCGAAAGCCCGGTCATGACGATCAATTTCTCGCGCGGTAACGTGAGATTGAGATCTTTAAGGTTATGCGTGCGAGCGCCGCGGAGCTCGATAAATCGGTGCATCGGTGAATACGACCCGGCAAAGTGCGAACAACCTGCTAATATACGCCGCCGCTGCACCCTGACGCAAAAAGCTTTCCACCTTGTCTGACACGTCCACGACATCGCCCGAGAATCGCCTGTCCCGCGCTGAATTGGCCTTCACAGGTCAGCTTGGCTTGGTGTCGGTTTCGCGCATGTTTGGGCTATTCATGGTGTTGCCGGTGCTTGCGCTGTGGGCCGGCAAACTCGAGGGCGCAACGCCATTGTTGGTCGGTATCGCGGTCGGCGGCTATGGCGTCACTCAGGCGCTGTTGCAGATTCCCTATGGCTCATTGTCCGATCGCATTGGGCGCGGGCCTGTGATTGTCTTCGGCCTGTCGATCTTTTTGATCGGTAGTGCCATCGCTGCGTCGTCGGAGAGCATCGGCGGTCTTATCGCTGGACGCTTACTGCAGGGTGCGGGTGCCGTATCGGCCACGTTGTCTGCGTGGCTCGCGGACCATACGCGCGAATCGGTGCGAACGCCTGCGATGGCCATCTTTGGCGCAGCGATCGGTGGCTCATTCCTGTTGGCGCTGGTGTTGGGGCCGCTTTTATCGGCAGTCTTCGGTGTGCGCGGGCTGTTTTGGGCGTCCGTGGGTTTTGCGGCCTTCGGTATCACGCTTACGTTGCTCGCGATGCGAAAGCCTGGCCGCAATGTCGTGCCTACCCAAAAGGAACGGTGGCGCTGGGATGCGCTGCTACGCGCTGACTTGATGGCGCTCAACCTCGCGGTCCTGTTGTTGCATGCACTGCTCACCGCGTTTTTCGTGGTGGTGCCGATTGTCCTACTGGAGCAGGTAGGAATCGCCAGTGCCGCGCAATGGAAAGTCTATGTGGTGACTCTGGCGCTTTCCTTGCCGATTGCTATCCCGTTGATCATGCGTGACGGTCGCTCCGGCAGCGGTCGCTTTCAAAATTTCTCGCTTGTCCTTGCCACGGTAGGGCTTGCCGGCATTGCGTTGTTTCCCGGTGAGCTGTTGGCGCTGGGTGCCGGCTGTGTGCTGTTTTTTGCCGGCTTCAATTATCTCGAGGCGAGCTTGCCGGCGATGGTCTCACTGCGCGCCGACATTGATCAGCGCGGTGCATCCCTCGGGGTGTTTTCCAGTTCGCAGTTTTTTGGCGCATTTGTGGGCTCAACGGCCGCTGGTTGGCTGATGGGCTACAGCGGCCCAGTGACAGCACTCTGGGGGCTGACGTTTATAGCTGCGGCGTGGTTGATCGCTAACGTCGCGTTATCTGTCGTAAATCGCCGGTAATCCGGCTGTCATTTTCGCTGTCAGCGACTAGAATACTGGCAGGAGAATTTTTCGAGGGGAGTCCTATGGCACGCGGCGTTAACAAAGTCATTTTGGTTGGCAATTTGGGCGCAGACCCGGAAACACGTTATATGCCGAGCGGCGGCGCCGTGACCAACTTGCGGATCGCAACGAGCGAAAGCTGGAAAGACAAGCAAACCGGCGAACAGCAAGAACGCACGGAATGGCACAGCATTGCGATGTTTGGCCGCCTTGCCGAGATCGCGGCGGAATATTTGCGTAAGGGTTCGCAGATCTATATCGAGGGTAAGCTGCGAACACGCAAATGGCAGGATAAGTCCGGCAACGATCGCTATACGACGGAAGTCATCGCAGACGAAATGCAAATGCTTGGTTCTCGCGGTGGCAGCGGGTCGCCAATGTCTGGTGGCGGCGGTCAGTCGCGTCCAGCGCCGAGCCAGCCCGCCGCGCAACCTTCATCGGTCAGCGAGTTCGACGACGATATTCCGTTCTAGGCGTAGTTGATGATCTATCTGCGCTGTTCATTCGCAGAAAACGTTGAGAAGGGCCCGCCAAATGTTGCGGGTCTTTTTTATTCCCAACCGCGATCCGTCATCAAATAGGTCGCGAAGCTCGCGAGCCAATGTGACCCCGCATAGTGCTCGT
>JBCAZE010000215.1:0-4748 GCA_039700805.1 Pseudomonadota bacterium
CTGCTCTTCATTAAGCACCGAAAGATAGGACGTGTTTTTGATGAAGAGCAGCGGCACGCGGCGACGTTCAGCGAGGCGACGCCTGGCACCGTGACGTCAGGCGTACCGGCCGGGCCTTTGCTGATTATCGCTGGGGCTGGCACGGGCAAAACCATGACGCTGGCACATCGGGTTGCACATCTCGTCGTAGAGGGCGTCGACCCGGAGAGTATCTTGTTGTTGACGTTCTCGCGTCGGGCCGCAGCCGAAATGACCCGTCGCGCTGAACGGATAGTCCGTCAGGCTTTGGAGGCAGAAGGCAACAAGCGCAGAAGCATTCGTTTTAATTGGTCCGGAACGTTTCATGCGATTGCCAACCGTCTTTTGAGAATCTATGCACGCAACGTTGGTCTCGACCCGTCATTTACTGTGCTTGATCGCGGCGATGCTGCCGATATGGTTGATCTGCTACGCCAGCGCGAAGGCTTCGCGACCAAAGACAAGCGGTTCCCGCGCAAGGATACGTGCCTCGCTATCTACTCGCGCTGCGTGAATACGCGTCAGCCGCTCGGTGACGTATTGCAGGCGTACTATCCGTGGTGTGCCGATTGGCAGGCGGAGCTCGCGTTGCTATTTCGCGCTTATGTGGAACAAAAACAGGAACAGGCGGTTCTCGATTACGACGATCTATTGTTGTACTGGTTTCATCTGGTGTCGGAGCCTGCATTGGCGGAGGACGTTAGCAAGCGCTTCTCGCATGTCTTAGTGGACGAATATCAGGACACCAATCGGTTGCAGTCTGGCATTTTGCAAGCGTTGCGACCCGATGGTGATCGGTTGAGCGTGGTCGGCGATGATGCGCAGTCGATCTATTCGTTTCGCGCCGCCGAAGTGGACAATATTCTGGATTTTCCCGACCAGTTCGTTCCTGCAGCGACCGTGGTTTCATTGACCCGAAATTATCGTTCAGTGCAGCCGGTGTTGGATGCTGCCAATGCGCTGATCGCAGACAGCGAGCGCCAGTATCGCAAGGATTTATTTTCCACGCTGAACTCAGAGCAAAAACCCTTCTATGTCACCGTTGAGGATGGCAACGCCGAGGTCGACTACATCATCGAGAAAGTTCTTGAATCCCGCGAGGGCGGCACGCCGCTGCGCGATCAGGCGGTGCTGTTTCGCAATTCGCATCACAGCGATCGGCTCGAGGTGGAACTGACCCGGCGGAACATCCCGTTTGTGAAATACGGTGGTCTCAAGTTTCTTGAATCGGCCCACATCAAAGATCTCTTAGCGATATTGAAGTGGGGCGACAATGCGAAAAACAAAGTGGCTGCTTTTCGTGTTCTGCAGTTGCTGCCAGGTATCGGTCCGAGTCATGCGGCGCGTTGTTTCGAACATGTTGCAGCCAGTGACTATTCGCTACAGGCGTTATGTGACGTGTCGCCGCCTGCGGCGGCAGCAACCGCGTGGCCTGCGTTGTGCGAATTGATGGACACGTTGTCGCAGCGTGCTGCGCACAGTGAAGGCGCGGAGGCTTGGCAAGCGGATGTCGGTCTTGCGCGCAAGTGGTATCTCCCGGTTCTGGAGGCGCGGCATGACAGCAGTGAACAGCGTGCGGCTGATCTCGAGCAGTTGGAACAGATCTCGGGCCGCTATCCAACACGCGAACGCTTTCTGTCCGAGCTCACGCTCGACCCCCCGCAGTCGACCGGTGATCTGTCCGGTCCGCCGTTGTTAGACGAGGACTACCTGATTTTGTCGACTGTGCATTCAGCAAAAGGTCAGGAGTGGGAGCAGGTTTTCATCATGAATGTCACGGACGGCAATTTCCCCTCTGAGTTTGCGGCGGGTGACAACAAGGCCATCGATGAGGAGCGACGACTCCTTTATGTTGCCATGACACGTGCGAAGCAGGCTTTGCATCTACTATCACCGTTGAAGTTTTTTGTAACCCAGCAGCATCGGCTCGGTGATAAACATGTCTATGGCGCACGCAGCCGATTTATGACTGACGGATTGCTTCAAAGCTTCGATTGCGTGGCGCATGGCTCACCAGAGCGGGGCGGTCTACAGACCCGTGCAGGGCACACCGTCGATGTCGCCAGTCGGCTCCGCGGGATGTGGCAATAGCCGGCAAAAGCACCCTCGATTGCGTTAGTATCTAACGCGTTACCAAAAGAGGGGGTTCGCTATGCGTCACTATCTTCTAATCTTGCTGGTATCACTATTGATGCCAATGCTGCATGCCAATGACAGTTTGAATGAGCGTCTATTGGCTGCCGGGGATGAACTTGAGGATGAAGTGATCGCGTTACGTCGTCATTTCCATGAGTTTCCAGAGCTCAGTAACCGAGAGTTTGAGACGTCCAAACGCATCGCTAGTGAGCTTCGCGCTATGGGGCTTGAGCCACAGACGGGTATTGCCATTACCGGTGTTGTCGCGTTTATCGAGGGTGGCAAGCCAGGACCGTTGATTGCATTGCGCGCTGATATTGACGGTCTACCGGTCACCGAAGAGGTGGATTTGCCGTTTGCATCGAAAGCGAAAGGCACATTCCGCGGTCAGGAAGTGGGCGTGATGCATGCCTGCGGTCATGACACCCATATCGCGATGTTGCTGGGTGCTGCGAAAGCGCTGGTCGGCGTCAAAGAGGAACTCGCCGGTGACATCATGTTGATTTTCCAGCCAGCCGAAGAAGGTGCGCCGCAAGGTGAAACAGGCGGTGCGGAACGGATGCTGGCGGAAGGGCTTTTTGATGAGCGCAAGCCCGAGGCGATTTTCGGGTTGCATACGTTCTCAAGCGCGCCAGCGGGATACATCGGTTACCGATCTGGACCTGCGATGGCTAGCGCCGATTACTTTGAAATCACAGTGAAGGGCCGTCAGACGCACGGCTCGCGTCCATGGCAGGGCGTGGACCCGATCGTCGCCGCTTCGCAAATCGTCATGGCTGTTCAAACGATTGCGAGTCGACAGGTCGATGTGACCAAAGCGCCGTCTGTGGTGTCGTTCGGGGTCATCGAAGGTGGTGTGCGGAACAATATCATTCCGGACGAGGTGAAGATGATCGGCACGATTCGTAATTTCGACATGGGTATTCGTGATCAGATTCACGAAAAGCTGCGCCACACCGCAGAAACCGTTGCTGACAGTGCGGGTGCGACGGCAGACGTGTATATCGATATCGGCTACCCGGTAACGATTAACGACCCCGAATTAACGAAGCGGATGTTGCCGACGGTGCAACGAGTGGTTGGCGAAGGTAAATTGCTGGAAGCGCCCTTGGTGACAGGCGCTGAGGATTTTTCCTACTACGCACTCGAGACACCGGGATTGTTCTTGTATCTCGGCGGGACGCCCCCGGGCGAATCGCTGAAGGATGCGCCAAGCAATCACTCACCGCTATTCTATGTCGATGAGTCTACGCTTAAGACCGGCGTAAACGTCTTGACCAATCTCGTCGTCGATTACTTCGCAACCGAGACGGCTGAGTAAGGAGTTCACTATGAGTGCAGCATCGGAGCAACTATCGGTTCGGGACAACGTTAGTGAGGCGGAATGGCAAACCAGAGTCGATCTGGCGGCTGCGTATCGTCTCATCGCCATGCACGGCTGGGATGATCTTGTGTACACCCATATCTCTGCGACAGTCCCAGGTGAGCCAGGCCATTTTTTGATCAATCCTTACGGGATGTTCTTCGAAGAGATCACGGCGAGCAGTCTCGTCAAAATCAATATGGCGGGTGAGAAGGTCATGCCATCGCCGTATGAGATCAACCCGGCGGGTTTCACAATTCACAGTGCGATTCATGAGCAGCGTCATGATGTGCACTGCGTGTTACATACGCATACCAAAGCCGGCATCGCGGTCTCGGCGCAAGAGAAAGGCCTATTGCCAATCTCGCAGCACAGCCTGTTCGTGTTGGCGTCGCTGGGTTATCACGACTATGAAGGTGTCGCGCTGAACGAGGATGAAAAGCCCCGTCTGGTGGCAGACATGGGCAGCAACAATTTCCTGATGTTACGCAATCATGGTTTGTTAACGGCAGCACCAACGATCGCGGACACATTCCAAGCGATGTATTTCTTCGAGGTTAGCTGTCAGATCCAGATCAGCGCGCAAGCGGGTGGTGGTGAACTCAGGATGATCGAGCCTGAAATTCTCGCGGGCATCAAAGCCCAAGCTGAGCAAGTGCAGCGCGGCATGGGCGGTCAATTGGTGTGGCCCGGTTTGTTA
The DNA here is from genome assembly GCA_039700805.1 of Pseudomonadota bacterium. Taxonomy (GTDB): domain Bacteria; phylum Pseudomonadota; class Gammaproteobacteria; order Steroidobacterales; family Woeseiaceae; genus CALBPI01. The sequence continues at coordinate 4,218 of JBCAZE010000215.1, forward strand.
CGCAAACTGGACCGACGCGATCCTTCTTACAGAGATTAGACCTTGGTTCTGAGGCGCGATCAGCGATTGCGCCTTAGGAATAACCGATACGCCGGATTATTCGACTCGTCCCAATACGCAAACTTGAGTGTATCGAGATGACGTTTGAGGGCATCAACCGCGTCGTCGTCGACAGTGATGCCGGTCAGCACTCTGCCAAAGTCGGAGCCGTGATTGCGGTAGTGAAACAGCGTGATGTTCCACTGCTCGCCGACGGCATTCAGAAAGTCCGATAGCGCCCCCGGACGCTCTGGGAATTCAAAACGAAATAGTTTCTCGTCGTTGAGTCCGGGTGCCGCGCCGCCCACCAAATGGCGGACATGCAGTTTAGCGACTTCGTTGTCGGTGATATCAACGGCCTCATAGCCGCCGCTTCGAATGAGTTGTGCAACCGTATGTTGCTCCTCGGCACCCCCGGTTAGCTCCACGCCAACAAACAAATGGGCCTCGCCAGCATCGTTGTAGCGATAGTTAAATTCCGTGACATTGCGA
>JBCAZE010000038.1:0-20385 GCA_039700805.1 Pseudomonadota bacterium
TGCGCTCGTCGGCGCAATCTCAATATTGTCCTTAAGTCGCTTTAGTCGTTGGCGGCAAGCTTCGGTGTGTCGACGCCTTGCTCAGCCTGCATGGCCGCGATGCGTGCGTCGTAAACATCCTGCTCGAGCACTTCGACGACGATCGGCATAAAGCCGTGGTCTTGTCCGCAGAGTTCAGCGCACTGGCCACGGTAGATACCGGCCTCTTCAGCGGTGAACCAAACTTGGTTGATGTAGCCTGGGATCGCGTCTTTCTTGATCGCGAAGTCTGGCATCCACCAAGCGTGCAATACGTCGTTCGAGGTGATCAGAACACGAACTTTCTTGTTCACCGGCACAACGACGTGGTTGTCGACTTCGAGCAGGTAGTTCGGCACTGACTCAGGGTCGATGCCTGAATCCAGTCGACGCGCGTCATTGCTGGTGGCGGCGAGGTTGGAGTAAAAACTCACACCTTCGTCGATGTATTCGTATTGCCACTTCCATTGATAAGCGGTCGCCTTGATCGTGATATCCGGATTGCGGTCGTCTTCGATCTTGATCATCGTTTTGGCCGCTGGCACCGCCATCGCGACGAGGATCAGGCAAGGAATCGCGGTCCAGATGATTTCCGCAGTCGTACTGTGCGAAAACTGCGCGGGCTCGACGCCTTTCGATTTGCGGTGCATCACGAGCGCTAGAATCATCCAGCCAAAGACGAATACTGCGATCGCGCAGCAAACGTAGAAAATCAGCATGTGCAGGTCATAGACCTCGCGGCTGATCTCGGTGACGCCCTGGCGCATGTTCAAGTCCCAGTCCGCCAGCGCCGCTGCGCTCGGCAGCATTGCGGCTAGCGCAACGGCAAGTCTGCGTTTGATATCCATTGTGGTGAGATCTCTCTTTTATCCCCGATTACATTGTCCGCTTTTGCCTGAATCCGGGAGGGTTTCCGGCGGCGGTTGGCGGCATTCGGCGTTGTGGGCCGACGCAGCCTTGAATCAACTCCTAATTGTACCGGTAAACGATCCAAAAATGGCGACCTGGTTCGCCTTTTATCGGCCGGTTTCAGTGCCCTTTGAGTGCGCCTCACTGTTGTAGCCGCTTTGTCGAAGAACCTGTCTCAGTCGAGCCTCGAGGGCGCGTTTCTCGCTATCGACGAGGAAGCTGCCAATCAAGTGCTGTTGTCGGCCCCGACGCAGCGCCAGCTCAAGCTGATTGCCGCGCTTAATCAGGACCGTTCGCGTCCAGAGCGTTGGCAAGCTGATCTGCTCCAGGACCTCGCCTTCGCTGTCGAGTCGCCGTACGGTGACTTCGGACTCATTGATCTCGACGCTTTCCCAGTGTTGTGCCCGTTGCCAATGGCGGTTTAGCGCCCAAGCGAGTACACCGAGCTCAAGTCCAGCGAACGGCAGAATCGGCCAATATCCTTGGACGACGAAGACCGCAGCGACAGACAGACTGCCTAGAGCGACCAGCGCGAAAAAGTGTCGGGCTTCGCTGGCGCTCATTGAGCAATTGGCAGTGAGTTCGAACTGGTGTTGCACGGGCGCGATCCCTGGCCGCTTCGAGTGCGCAAATTATAACCAACACGGTTGCCGCCTACCAACTCGACAGAGGTCCGACAACACAAGATTAACTACTTGTTTATCAGTTGTTTAGGATTATGTTCTGCTGCGGACTGGGATATTTGTTGGAGAGATGCTGATCGCATCTTGGCGTTGTCTCGGCGTACCGCCAAAGCAATGGCCGTGAACCAATTCAAGCGTCACGGTGAACGGTTGGCCGTCCGGGGCCAGGGCTTGTCTGAAGCGTTCAAAGCGTGCCTTGCTGGTGAGACCGCGACGTCGACCAAGCAGGCTGTTCCTCGCGCCACTGGCTGTGAGGTCGCGCCACAAATCGTCGACCGATGCATAGCGAATGTCCAATCGTTCGGTATCGAGAACCGGCTCGCGGAAACCCGCACGCCCTAGTGCATCTCCAAAATCATGCATGTCGATGAAGTCGGCGACGTGAGGTGTGTCATCGATTTGTGCCCACGCGTCGCGTACTTCGCGCAGCGAGTCTGGCCCGAGCGTTGCGAACAAGAACACGCCATCGGTTTTCAACAGTCGAAACGCCTCGGCAAGGAAACCATCCGGTGTCGAGAACCGCGTCGCGGACAAATTCGCGACCACGAGGTCGGCGGCATCGTCTGGAAGACCGGTGTTGTCTATGGGTGTGTTCGACACGACTTCCACTCGCCGTTTACCGAAACCCCAGCGGCGTCTGCCCAGTCCGCGCGCAATGGGTGCCGCGGATTCGAGCGCGGTGATGGATGCTTTCGGGTAACGCTCAGCCAGCAACGCCGCGGTCTGACCATGCATGGCACCAAGATCGATAATGGTCGATGGCACCAGCGCCAAATAGTCGAGTCGCGACGCCAGCTCGTCGGCGACGCGCTCATGTATGAATGCCGATGCACGCCGCGAGCGCGCGAGTCGCCGCGAGAGTGCATTGTGATCGATGGCATTGCCGACTTCGTCTGTCATGCCGCGAATTATTCCCTGTCGCGCGGCAAATTGCAGCGCGCAAAGCGATAGCGCGGTCTTCAAGCTACCGAGATGATGGTTCGTAAGCTAAAAGAAGCGCTTGCAGGTTTGGGTCATTGTCGCTTGTGCGCTGAACATTCGCCGAAGGCAATCTGCCACGAATGTCAGACTTGGTTTGAGCAGCCAACAACCATCTGCGCGACTTGCGCGAACCGCCTTGGCGCTGCCGCTTCGCGCTGCGGCGATTGCCTGCCAATATCATCGCCGCTGGCGCAGATCATTGCGCCGTTTGACTATGGTTTCCCGCTAGACCGAGTACTGCATCGCCTTAAATATCGTTCGGACGTGTCGATGCTGCCGATCATCGCAGACATTTTAAGTGGTTGGCACGGCGTCTTGGACCCTTTGCCCGATGTTCTTATTCCTGTTCCGTTGCACCATTGGCGACTGCGACGGCGCGGTTTCAATCAAGCGGAACGCATTGCGGCAATGCTGTCCAAGCGCGTAGGTGTTCCCACGGTTGCCGACCTTGTTGCCCGTGGCAAGGCCACGAAACCGCAGCCAGGTCTCCGTCCAGCCGAGCGGGTGATTAACCTTGCTGATGCGTTTGTGTTGCGCCGGCCCGTGTTGGGGTTGTCGATTTGTCTGGTCGACGACATCGTAACGACGCGCGCGACGCTTAATAGTCTTGCTGGTGTTCTAGCGGCAGGTGGTGCCCAACGTATTACCGCCTTTGCGCTGGCTTCCGCGCGTCGCTAGCTCAGACGTAGGCGTAATGTAGAGCAATGCCGATGAACAACACCATGCCGATGAAGTGGTTGTTCAGGAATGCCTGGAAGCATCGCATCGGGTCGCGTTCACGGATCAAGACCTGCTGATAGATCATAAACACGGCGGTGGCGATGACGCTGAGGTAATACCATCCGCCGAGCGTCAGTCTGTCACCGAGCATTAGCAGACCAAGCAGCATCAGCACTTGTAGCGCGCCGATAACGAATCGGTCTGCCTCACCGAACAGAATCGCTGTCGAGCGAACCCCGGCGATGACATCGTCCTCTCGATCACACATCGCGTACATCGTGTCGTAAATCACCGCCCAAACCACTGTGATGGCGAAGATAAACCAGGCAACCGCATCGATTTCACCGGTGAGCGCGGCAAACGCCATCGGGATAGCCATCGCGAATGCGAGTCCGAGAATCAGCTGCGGCACCGACAAGAAACGTTTCATAAATGGATAAGCGATCATCAGCACAGTCGCGGCACCCGCAAGAATTTGCGTGAGCGGGTTCAGCATCGTCACCAGCCCAATAGCGACCAGACCGAGTGCAACGAAAACTGCGATGGCCTCCGCAATGCCAATGTCGCCGTTCGCAAGCGGGCGCATACGTGTACGCCGCACGTGCCCATCGATATTGCGGTCTGCGATGTCATTGATCACGCAACCGGCGGAGCGCGTTACCAAGGCGCCAATACAAAAAATGATCAAGATTCGCTGATCTGGAAAACCTTCGGCCGCTACCCACAGCGCCCATAACATCGGCCATGCGAGTAGCCAAATACCGATGGGCTTGTTCAGGCGCATCAACTGCGCGTAGATCATCAGCTGCTGTAGCAGCGGTCTTACAATACCGGTGTTACTCATCGTTGGCGTTCAGGCGGGGTGTGCTTAGCAAAGCGGGCGTTAAGTGTTCGACGAGCAGCAATGGCGCTGCGCCGAAGTCAAAAATTGACTGTCTCGCCCAACCCTCGCAATCGCTGGAAAAAGGCGCCGAGACTGCAGACGATCGACAGTAGTACATCGGGTCGCGGCGCACGGCACCGGAGGCGTCGAGGGCATCTCCCAATGGTGCCTCGCCGAGGGTGGCGAGCCAGGGTTGTGCGTTGAGTGTTGCCGTGGGTGCGAAACTCACCGCATGGATCAGCACATCCTCTTCGCAGCGAATTTTGATTTCGCGAAGCCATCCGCGCGTATCTTCGCTGCCGATGAGTACCCCAGCACCACCGGGCGCTTCGGCATGTCCGGCTATGACGACCTCAAGCGATTTGGCCCCGGAGAAGGATACCCGGATATCGGCGGTCAACAGACGGTCGATGAGTAGCCAATCAGCAGCATGTCCGGTGACATCCGCGGTCTTAGACCACGGATCACGATTTGCGGAGGCGCTTTGCTCAGCCACCCCGCTGTCCACACTGTTAGCGTCAATACTCGACATGACGGCTATTCTAAACGTTCCCGTAGCGGCTCGCGTCGCCAATCCACCGGTCGATGACTTGCTGGACCCTGATCAGCCCAGCTTCACTGTCATCTGCTAGCAGTAAATTCGCCGCCGTCTGCACATGCGGTAGCAAATGTGCATCACGCGTGAGATCTGCAATACGCAACGAGATACTGCCGGTTTGGCGGGTACCGAGCACCTCTCCTGGCCCGCGCAACTCAAGATCGCGTTCGGCAATGACAAAGCCATCGGTGCTATCGCGCATCACGCCGAGCCTTGATTTCGCCATCTTCGAGAGCGGTGCCTTATACAGCAGCACGCAATTGCTGGCCGCTGCGCCGCGGCCGACCCGACCGCGTAACTGATGCAGCTGCGACAATCCCATGCGTTCTGAATTTTCGATAATCATTAGGCTGGCGTTGGGCACGTCAACACCGACTTCAATCACCGTTGTGGCGACCAGGACGTGGGTATCGCCGCGACTGAACTTGGCCATGACGGCTTCTTTCTCATCTGCTTTCATGCGCCCGTGGATCAGATCCACGGTGAGGTCAGGCAGTTGTTCTACGAGCATCGCGTGCGTGTCTTCGGCGGATTCATAATCAAGCACGTCTGAGTTCTCGACCAGAGGACACACCCAATATGCTTGCTGGCCGTCGGCACAAGCAGCGCGAACACGGGTGACGACGTCGGCGCGTCGGGTCTCGGGGATCACGGCCGTGCTGACTGGTGTTCTGCCTGGCGGCAGCTCATCGATGATCGATGTGTCGAGATCCGCATAAGCGGTCATCGCGAGTGTGCGCGGGATCGGTGTCGCGGTCATGACCAACTGGTGGGGCTTGGGGCCGTCCACTTGACCCTTCTCTCTAAGCGCAAGGCGCTGGTGAACACCGAATCGATGCTGTTCATCGATGATGACCAGCCCTAGCTTGTGGAAATCCACGCCGTCTTGAAAAAGCGCGTGCGTGCCAATCACCATCTGCGCGCTTCCATCGGCAATGGCGGCGAGCGCTTGCCGTCGCGGTACGGTGCGCAAACTACCGGACAGCCAGCACGTCTTAACATCGAGCGGATCGAACCATTTAACGAAGCTGCGAAGGTGCTGCTCGGCGAGTAGCTCTGTTGGCGCCATCAACGCCACCTGGTAGCCCGCTTCAATCGCGGAAAGTGCTGCTGCAGCGGCGACGACGGTTTTGCCGGAACCGACGTCGCCTTGCACGAGGCGGAGCATGGGTTGTGGTCTTTCCGTATCCCGTGCGATGTCACCGAGTACCCTTTGTTGTGCACCGGTGAGCGTAAATGGCAGCGCGTCGAGGAACGCTTGTCGCAACGCCGCCTCGGGCGGCAGTGCCGGTGCCGGGTCGGACTGAACGCGCTGCCTCAAGGCACGCAGACTTAGAAATTGAGCCAGCAACTCTTCGAGCGCCAAGCGCTGTTGCGCAGGGTGCTCGCCATCCGCGAGCGTCTCCACATTGGTCCCAGCTGGCGGCTCATGCAGCAGTCTCAATGCGTCGATCAATGTCGGCAGTGATAGCTTGTCGCGCAGCGTTTGGGGCAGTACTTCTGTTGGCGCATGCTGATTCAACAGTGCAAGGCTGCGGCGTACCAGTCCACGGATCCGCGCCTGGTTTAAGCCTTCGGTTGTTGGATAAATCGGGGTCAGCGTGTCGTCGCTCGCTTGTTGCGGGCTGGTGCCGATATCACGGTATTCCGGGTGGATCATCTCCGGTCCACTGGGTCCGCGTCTTACATCACCAAAGCATGATAGCCAGCGTCCTTTGCGGAAGCGGTCGCGCTGCGCATTGGTGAAATAAAAGAATCGCAAGGTGAGGCTGCCGGTGCCATCGCCGATACGCACAAGCAGTGTCCGACGGCCGCGAAACGCGACTTCAGACAATAGAATCTCGCCTTGAACGAGCGCCCGGGCCTTGCCAGACAAGCTCCCGATCGGCGTGATACGCGTGCGGTCTTCATACCGCACAGGCAACTGAAACAGCAGGTCTTCCACCTTGCTGACGCCAAGCTTCTCCAGTTTTTCAGCCAGCGCCGGCCCAACGCCCTTCAGCGACGTGACCGACGCGCCAAGCGCATTCATAAGTCGTATTGGCTAGAGCGCAAGAATGGCGTCGGCTTCGACATCGACGCCGCGCGGCAAGCTGGCAACGCCGACGGCGGCACGCGCGGGAAAAGGCGCTTCGAAGAACTCGCCCATGACCTCGTTGAGCATCGCGAAATCGTTGAGGTCAGTCAGAAACACGGTGAGTTTCACGGCATCCTTTAATGAGCCGCCGGCCGCGTTGGCCACGGCCTCGAGGTTTTTCATCACTTGCCGTGCGCGTGCTTTGAAGTCGCCATCCACGACTTCCATCGTCTCTGGGTCCAGTGGAATTTGGCCGGAAAGAAAAACAAGATTGCCGGTCTTGATCGCTTGGGAGTAGGTGCCGATGGCACCCGGTGCCTGATCGGTACTGATGGGCAGGTTGCTCATGTTGTGAAATCGCTCAGTTGTAGACCCGCGCATTATATCGCGCCATTGTGGCCATCAGGCCAGATGGCGGGTGACTTTTGTAACGCTGCGCATCGCACGGATGCTGCGCAAGACATCCGCAAGGTGCTTGCGGTCTCGGACCTCGATCCGGAAGGAAAGTGTGGACTGCTCAAGATCTCGTGAGTTGACGTCGACCTGGTCGATGTTTGAACCCACTTTCGCGATGGTCGCCGCTACCTCAGCAAGTACACCCATGCGATTTTCGGCTTCGACCGTCAATGTGACGTAGAACGTATCGTCGATGTCCGGCATCCAATCGACTTCGATCCATTTTTCTGCGTGCTTACGGTAGCTGCCGAGATTGCGACACTGTGTTCGGTGAATGACGATGCCGCGTCCCGAACTGAGATAACCCATAATCGGGTCGCCGGGGATCGGTGAACAACATCGCGCATAGGTGACGATCATGCCTTCGGTGCCAGTGATCGTCAGCGGTTTGTCAGAACGTGTCGTCTCGTCTGTCTTCTCGGAACCGTCTGTGGCGAGATGGCGTGCAGCCAAGGGCGCCAAGCGCTCACCGAGACCGAGTTGCTCATACAGCTCCGCTTCGTTGTTCAGACCGAACTGATCGAGCAACGAGCGCATCCGTTGTTTAGGCACTTTGCGCACGGTGAGGTCAAACTCCGCCAATGACTGGTTGAGCATGCGCTTGCCAAGGTCGCGCGCTTCATCAAGCCGCAGATTCCGGAGGTATTGGCGAATGGCGGTGCGCGCTTTGGCCGTGACCACGGTATTCACCCACGCTGGGTTGGGTTTGGCGCCTTTCGCTGTAATGATCTCAACACTCTGGCCGTTGGTGAGTGGTGTTCTCAATGGCACAAGCTTTCGGTCTACTTTTGCGGCGACACAGCGGTTACCGACGTCGGTGTGGACGGCATAAGCGAAGTCGACCGGTGTCGCACCGCGCGGCAGGCGCAGGATGTCGCCAACCGGCGTGAACACATAGACCTTATCCGGGAACAGATCGACTTTGACGTTCTCCATGAACTCTTCGGAGTTTTCCGACTGGTCCATTTCCATCAGTTTGCCGAGCCATTCACGTGCCCTAATCTGCGACGAATTCGCCTGTTGTTCGGAAGCCTTGTACTGCCAATGCGACGCGATACCGTCTTCTGCGAGCATGTCCATCGCCGAGGTGCGGATCTGCACTTCCAGCGGCAAACCGCGCGGGCCGAAACACGTGGTGTGCAGCGACTGATAACCATTGACTCGCGGGATCGCGATGTAGTCTTTGAAGCGACCCGGCATCGGCTTGAACAGCTTGTGAACGATGCCGAGCGTGCGATAACAGGTGTCGACTGAGTCGACGACAATGCGAAATCCGTACACATCGACAATCTCGCTGAGTGATGTGTGCTTACGGCGCATCTTCTGATAGATGCTGTACAGGTTTTTCCGGCGGCCGAGCACTTCGCCTTCGACATTGTGCGTATGCAGCGCGGCGCCCAATGTTTCAGCGAGTTGCTGCACCACTTGCCGCTGGTTACCGGCGGCCTTACGAATCGCGTTCAGTAGCACCTGGTATCGGTACGGATGCAGGTGGCGAAAACCGAGCTCCTCGAGTTCGGTCTTGATGACATTGATGCCAAGTCGGTTCGCGATCGGCGCGTAAATCTCGAGCGTTTCCCGGGCAATGCGTCGTTGCTTTTCGACGGGCATCGAGTCGAGCGTGCGCATATTGTGGAGGCGGTCGGCAAGCTTCACCAGAATGACCCGAATGTCCTCGATCATCGCGAGCAGCATCTTTCGAAAGCTGCTGGCCTGCGCTTCCGCGCGGCTCTTGAACTGAACTTGGTCTAATTTCGTAACGCCATCGACCAGTGTGCGGACAGCTTTGCCAAACTTCTCTTCGAGCTCATCCGCCGCTGCGTCTGTGTCTTCGATCACGTCATGCAGAATCGCGGCTGCAATGGTCTCGTGATCCATACGCATGTCGGCAAGGATCGTCGCGACAGCGACCGGGTGACTGATGTAGGGCTGCCCCGATTTGCGTTTCTGGCCGTGGTGCGCGGCCGCGCCGAACTCGTACGCCCGCATGACCTCCTCGACTTGCTCGGGTGGCATGTAGGCGCGGAGTGCGTCCAGTAGTTTGGGCAAGCCGGTCGCCCACCGGCTATTGGGTATGCGCGACAACAGGCTGGTCGCGACGTCGAAACCTCTTTCGCCTACCTTGGCCAAGCTAGGCTGTCCTGGCGAACGGCCCCGTTCAACATGATGCGGGGCGCTTAGTCACCCAAGCCGAGGGCACGCAGCGGCATGACATCTTCAGCTGGCTGCTCTGGGCGGATGAATTCTTCTGGCGGCAAATCTGGCTCGTCAAGAATCGCGGCGGTGACGTTACCTTCCGCAATCTCGCGTAGAGCGACGACGGTTGGCTTGTCGTTTTCCCACTCAAGCGTTGCATCAGCACCATTGGCTAGGCGACGCGCGCGCTTGGCAGCGATCAAAACAAGATCAAAAATGTTGTCTACCTTCTCAAGGCAGTCTTCTACTGTAATACGAGCCATTTGGCTTATCCTCGCGGGCGGCTGCCCGGTATTCGCTATGCGGCCAGAAATTGTATGACAATCGCTGGTCGTTTGGCTAGCGCCTTGTGCGCAATATTGGGATCGGCAGATTGAGTAAAAAGCTTGAGGAATCAGCGCTCTTGGTCTGACTGGCAAAGACTTCAGGCGTCGCCCAGCACGGCGTCCATCATCGCTTGGGTCTTTTTCGTGCCGACGCGATTGCGGCGAAGCCGACCGAGCGCGATGCCAGCGAGCTCATCCAACGCTTCTGACAGTTTGTCGTTGACAACGATGTAGTCGAATTCATCCCAATGCGATAGATCGGCGAGCGAGTCTTTCAGCCGTCGTGCGATCACGGCTTTTGAGTCCGTGCCGCGACTATTGAGTCGTTGCGCTAAGGCATCGACGGACGGCGGCACGATAAACACGGATCGGCAGTCGGGCATAGCCTCGCGAACCTGCCGCGCGCCTTGCCAATCGATCTCGACAATGACGTGGCGACCAGCTCGCCGCTGGTCGCGAACCACTTGCTTTCCCGTCGCGTAGAAATTGTCAAAAACTTGAGCATATTCAAGGAATTCACCCGCCTTGCGAAGTCGCTGAAACTCGTCGACCGTCACGAAATGATAGTCCTTGCCGTCGACCTCATTCGGGCGCTTGGGACGGGTGGTGTACGAGACAGAAAACTCGAATTCGGGGTGGCGCTCGATGAGTCCTCTGACCAACGTGGTCTTGCCGGCACCGGACGGCGCCGAGACGACGATCAATCTGCCGCGTTTTGTCTCACTCAATGTTCTGTACCTGCTCGCGCATCTGCTCGATCGCGACTTTCATATCGACGATGATGCTGGTGGTCGGACCGTCGGCAGACTTTGACCCGATCGTGTTGGCCTCGCGGTTGAACTCCTGAATCAAGAAATCGAGCTTACGACCGCAGGGGCTGCCTTCAGAGAGGATGCGACGCGCCTCATGGAGATGGCCTTTGAGTCGGTCAAGTTCTTCATCAACATCAAGTTTTTGCGCTTGGATAACGACTTCCGTCTCCAATCGAGCGGGGTCGGTTTCTAAATCAAGGCGGGCAAGACGCTCTTCTAACCGGGTGCGGCTGGCTGCGATGACGTCCGGTCGTCGCTCGGTGATTTTCAGAAGCATCGATTCGATGTCAGCGCAGCGTTGCATCAACGTATCGACAAGATGTGCCCCCTCGCGGGCCCGCATCGCTAGCAATGCATCCAGCGTCTCGCCAAGCAGCACACGAATATCGTCGGCCAGTGCTTCGACATCAGGACGCTGCTCGCGAACCACCCCAGGCCATTTCAGCAGATCCAGGGCACTTGGCTGTGTCGCGCCGCGATAAATCTGTTGCGCCGTGGCAGCCGCATCGCGCAGGCTGCGCAGCAAGTGGTTGTCGAGCGACAGGGTGCCGCCGCTATCGTCGCCAAAATCAACCGTCAGGCTGCAATCGACCTTGCCGCGGCCAAGTTTCGCCGCGATATCACCTCTGAGATCGGATTCGATGCTTCGCAAGCTCTCGTGCAGCCGCAGGCTGACATCGAGGTAACGATGATTGACGGAGCGAATCTCCCAGCACAAGCCGCCGAGCGCCGTCTGTTTCTCGCAACGCGCGAAACCGGTCATGCTGTACACATTGGCTGTCATCGGAAAATTCTCTTTGCTCTTGGGTGCTGGTCTGTAAATCGCAATGAAATAGCTCGCGCGAGTGTGCGCTATTTCATAGCTTTGCGACTCGGTAGCCAGTAATGTTAACCCAGTCGATCGCCAACCGTGATGTTGGCGTCAAGAATTTTGCACGGTGGGGCAGCGGTTGCGCCGCCGTTGCGATGCTGCTCGAAACAGGAACGCAGTGAAAATCGAATACGCGAAGCTTAGCCTGATTGGCAAGCGGAAGGACAATCAGGATCGGGTCGCTATTGCGCTCGGTGAACAAGCGGCGCTGTTGCTGGTGTTCGATGGTATGGGCGGGCACGCGGGTGGCGCTGCCGCCGCTGAAACCGCTTTGGCCGCGGTCCGTGACGTATTCGAAAAGACACCGCAGCCGATTCTTGATCCGCAAGGGTTTCTGTATAGCGCCGTCAGTGTGGCGCATGACGCCGTCGTCAAGATCGGCGCCGATAAACCGGTGGATGAACGACCGCGGGCAACCTGTGCCATCGCGCTTGTGCAGGATGATGCGTGCTACACCGTGCATGTCGGCGATTCCAGGATCTACTTTCTTCGAGATCGAAAAGTGCGCTACGTCACACGCGATCACTCGCACGTGGAAGTGCTCATCAACGAGGGTGTGATCAGCCGCGACGAGGCGGCGACTCATCCAATGCGAAATTATGTTGAGTCTTGTCTCGGTGGGGATCATGCATTGCCGGGCATTACCGTCTCGAGAAAGCGCGCGCTGCAGCCGGGTGATGTTTTGTTGCTCTGCAGTGATGGGCTCTGGTCTGGACTCGAAAACGACATGCTCGTCGATATCGCCTACAGCACGAAAACACCATTTCCGACCGCACTTAAGGTGATGTGCGAGGTGGCGATCAAAAACAACGGTAAGCGTGCTGACAACACAAGCGTCGCTGCGCTCCGTTGGGCGAGCTAAACGCCTAAGTCCTACCCCGTTCATCATAGGGCGCTGTCACGTGGTGTCGGCGAGATTGCTCTATAATCGGCGGTTTATCCCCCTAGAACGGAATACACCATGAAAAGACCCAGTGGTCGCGCCACCGACCAGCTTCGCAGTGTCAGCATCGAAACGGCGTTTACACGTCATGCTGCAGGCTCTGTATTAATCAGTTGCGGTGATACGCGCGTCGTTTGCACGGCCAGTGTTGAGTCGCGCGTACCGCCGTTCTTGCGCGGCAAGAATCAAGGCTGGGTCACGGGTGAGTACGGGATGTTGCCGGGCTCAACCGGCACCCGTAACGCGCGCGAGGCGGCACGTGGAAAGCAATCGGGTCGTACCCAGGAAATCCAACGCCTTATTGGTCGGTCGCTGCGCGCTGTGGTGGATCTGTCCGCGCTTGGCGAGCGGACGGTCACACTGGATTGCGATGTACTACAAGCGGATGGTGGCACGCGCACGGCTTCGATCACCGGCGCCTATGTCGCGTTGCAGCTGGCGATGCAGTCTCTAATGAAATCGGGTGAGTTAAAGACCAATCCGGTGCACGGCGCTATCGCGGCGGTGTCCGTTGGCATCTATCAAGGTGAGGCGGTCTTGGATCTTGACTACGCCGAGGACTCTCAAGCTGAGACAGACATGAATGTCGTGATGAACGATGCCGGCGGGTTCATCGAAGTGCAAGGGACGGCGGAAGGACATGCGTTCCGACGCAGCGAGCTGGACCGACTCTTGGATCTCGCTGAACACGGGATCAGCGAGTTGCTTCAGCATCAGCAAGCGGCGCTCGCTTAGCGATGGCACCGCGCGATTTAGTGCTTGCGTCGGGCAACGCCGGAAAGCTCAAAGAGATCCAATCGATTCTGAGCGACATGGATATCAACCTCGTGGCGCAAACGACGCTGGGGGTCGAGTCGGTGCCTGAGACCGGCACGACATTTGTCGAGAACGCGATCATCAAAGCGCGCCATGCGGCGGCCGTGACAGGTCTGCCGGCCATCGCCGATGACTCAGGGCTCGCCGTCGATGCACTCGGTGGGCAACCGGGCATTTACTCAGCGCGTTACGCGGGAGAGGACGCGAGCGACGATGACAACATCACCCTGTTGTTGGAAGCGCTCGACGGCGAATCCCATCGAGTGGCGCGCTTCTGGTGCTTGATTGTTGTGATGCGTCACGCCGAGGATCCGACGCCGCTAATCGCCGGTGCTTCGTGGCAGGGTGTGATCGCCACCGAACGCGCGGGCAATGACGGCTTCGGCTACGACCCCGTGTTTTACTTGCCGTCGCTTGAGTGCACCGCCGCAGCGCTGCCACGCGAAACCAAGAACCGGCTGAGTCATCGGGGACAGGCGCTCGGTGAGTTGAAGCGCTTACTCCCTGGTTTTCTCGCCGTGCCGTCAACGGGTTGAGCTGTCGTTATCCCAGTGAATACGCTCCCGCCACTGTCGGCTTATCTGCATTTGCCATGGTGTGAGAGCAAGTGTCCTTACTGCGACTTTAACTCCCACGCGATGCCGTCAGGCGCGGGTTTTGCCGACCGCCAGGCGCGGTATATTGATGCCATGTGCGCTGACATTCAGGCGCAGTCTCCGTTAGCGACAGGCCGCTCGATCGAGACGATATTTATCGGCGGCGGCACGCCGTCGTTGTTTCCGCCCGATGAGATTGCACGTTTGCTGATGACGCTCGGAACCGCTTTCGCTGTATCTCCCGACGCCGAGATCACCATGGAGGCAAATCCCGGCTCACTCGATCGTCGACATTTTGAAGGCTATCGCCTGGCTGGGGTCACGCGGCTCTCAATTGGCGGTCAAAGTCTTTCGGCGGCTGCATTGAAGCGGCTTGGCAGGTTGCACACGCCGACTGACACGATCGAGGCGGTCGAAAACGCCACAGAGGCGGGTTTTGATCGGCTCAATGTCGATTTGATGTACGCACTGCCAGATCAGACGGTCGACGAAGCGTTGGCCGATGTGCGTGCGGTTGTTGAGCTTGGGGTTCGGCATATCTCACACTATCAGCTCACGCTTGAGCCGAATACCCGTTTCTACGCGGATCCGCCCCGATTACCTGACGACGACATCGCCGCGGAAATGATGCAGGTGACGGCCGCGATGTTGAAGGACGAGGGGCTCGATCGCTATGAGGTCTCTGCGCTCGCCGCGGACGGCCACCAGTGCCAGCACAACCTCAACTACTGGCAGTTCGGTGACTATCTGGCGTTCGGTGCCGGCGCGCACGGCAAGTTGTCTTTGCAAGCGGAGATCCATCGGTACGTGCGTCCGATGCACCCAGCGATGTATGAAAAGACGGGCGGCGCGGGTTGGCAGCCAGATGCCGCATCCCGGGTGACGGACGCGGCACTACCTTTTGAGTTTATGTTAAATGCGTTGCGACTGACGGCAGGGTTCAGCCCCGAGTTATTCGAACGCCGCACCGGATTGCCGATCGACGTGGTGGCATCGCCGCTGCAACAGGCGGTCGATCAAGGATTGTTGTCTCTTCACAACAATGTCTGGCGGCCAACGACGCTCGGTGCGCAATTTTTGAACAATCTGGTCAGTCTGTTTTTGCCCGATTGACCGGGTCCGGCTGGGTCGGTACCGCTCGGCAAGCTGCCGGTGCTTATTCACAAGCCGGGTGTGGCCACTGCATTTGTAATACAAACTCGCTACTGTCTACAGTTGAGGCTGCGAATACCTTCATAAAGCATTGAAAAATATAAACATTACAAATTGCTTACATTTTGATCATTCTAACAACGACTCAGCAACTACAAGGCTTTAGGGCATTTAATCAAAATTCTTCCACAGAGTTATCCACAGGTTTTGTGGATAAACGCGACGACGAATTGCGCAGTGCAGCAGATGCTTGTCAAAAAGCCTCAGGGGCTATATAGTACGCGGCCTTTTTTCCATCGTTGCGTTGGCGCTCCGCCGCGCAGGAGAAACCACAATGAAAGCTGATATCCATCCGGCTTACACCGAAATCAATGTTACCTGCAGCTGTGGGTCGACGTTTGTCACGCGCTCAACGCTGGGCGAAGACCTGAACGTTGAAGTGTGCTCACAATGCCATCCGTTCTACACCGGCAAACAGAAGATCCTCGACTCTGGTGGTCGTGTTGATCGCTTCCGTCGCCGCTACGGTAAAGGTTAAGCACCTCCGGGCGATACCTATGGTATTACCAGGCCGGCGCTCTATTGCTCGAGCGCCGGACCACTTCATCAACGTGCAAGGGACAACGTCGAATGACCAACAAGAGCTATACGCTGACTTCACCTGACGGTAACGTCACTGAATTACCTGCCTACAGTGGCACGGTTGGTCCAGATGTTGTCGATATCGGACACTTATATAAGAACCAGAACGTTTTTACCTACGACCCTGGTTTCGTGTCCACAGGCAGCTGCAAAAGCGAGATCACGTTCATCGACGGGCAAGAAGGGGTACTCATGTACCGCGGTTACCCGGTCGAACAGCTCGCCAAGCACTCGCACTACGTTGAAGTGGCTTACTTGCTGTTGCACGGTGAGCTGCCGACCTCGGACCAGCTCGACGAGTTTACGCACTCGATTCGCCATCACACGATGTTGAACGAGTCGTTGCTGCGCTTCTACAACGGCTTCCACTACGATGCGCACCCGATGGCGATGGTCTCGGGCGTGGTCGGTTCTATGTCGGCGTTCTATCACGATTCGACAGATATCTCGGACCCGCACCACCGGCAGATTTTTGCACACCGCATCATTGCGAAGTTGCCGACGATTGCGGCGGCCGCGTACAAGCACTCGCTTGGCCAACCGTTTATCTACCCACGCAACGATCTCGATTACTGCAGCAACATTCTGAACATGTTCTTCGGTGTGCCTGCGGAGCCGTATCAGATTGATCCGGTAGCTGCTGAAGCGCTCGACCTGTTGTTCATTTTGCATGCCGATCACGAGCAGAACTGCTCAACGTCGACGGTCAGAATGGCCGCAAGCTCTGGTGCCAACCCTTACTCTGCGATCGCTGCGGGCATCTCTGCACTTTGGGGCCCAGCGCACGGCGGCGCGAACGAAGCGGTTCTCGAGATGCTCGAGGAGATCGGAACCACGGATCGTATTCCCGAGTTCGTCGCACGTGCCAAGGACAAGAACGATCCGTTCCGTCTGATGGGCTTTGGCCACCGTGTTTACAAAAACTTCGATCCGCGCGCCACGATCATTCGCGAGATGTGTCACAAGGTGTTGAAGAACCTTGGTCGTGTCGATACGCCTTTGTTTGATTTGGCGCAGGAGCTCGAGCACGTTGCGTTGAACGACGAGTACTTCATCGAGAAGAACTTGTATCCAAACGTCGACTTCTACTCCGGCATCATCTATCGCGCGCTCGGTATTCCGACGTCGATGTTCACCGTGATGTTCGCGATTGGTCGTGCGGTCGGCTGGGTTGCTCACTGGGACGAGATGATCAGCAGCAACACACGTATTAGCCGCCCACGCCAACTCTATGTCGGTCCTGAGGCACGCGATTACGAGGCGATTGATAAGCGCGGCTAACGTATCGACAGTTGTTCCTTTGGAATCGAAAACGCCCGCTTACTGCGGGCGTTTTTTTGCCTTGAAACAAGCGTACTCTGCGAGCGTCGTTTAGACGTTATCTTGGTCACTTCGCAGCAGCTTCTTCACTTTCTTGATCGAGGCGCGCTTCATCGGTTTGCCATCGACAGGGCTTAAAGGCGCCTGGCGTAGGCCGTCGTAATTGAACACGGTCGCCTCGATCGGCAGTTGCTGCCAGTCAAACTTATAACCCGGGAAGCCAGCGCTTTGTCCGCGCCGCAGCCGTAGCCGCCGTTCGAAGGGTTTGTAATCGACCCCGCGGTCGTTAAGGAACCAAGCAATGTCCTCAGCGCTGTCGGAAAACAAATGTAGGTTAGCCGGCGCGTCTTCTGCCGCTGTGCCTGCAAGTAGTGGTCCGACGAGTCGGGGTTCGTAGATTTCGAGCTCGTTCATTAAATCGAGCGTGATACGACGACGTTTTTCGATCCAAGCATCATGATCGTCCTCGTTGTACAGTCGCCGGTGCTCGATGAGGGCGGCTTCCACTTCGATGTTGGTGGGTAAAGCGCCTTCGTTGTTTAAGCCGAGGCGTTCGGCTGCTTTGCGCTTGGCGGCGTGGAAATCGTTAATGCCATGATCGGCCATCAGTCTCGCTGCTTCTTGTGCAACGGTTTGCCGCGAACGATCGTTAGAGAATTGTTGTGTCATCCGGTCTCAACTTTAGCCACAGCGGGCAGTCAGGTGAAGTCGTTTCTACCAAGCAGGGCACTAACGCGCCTTGCTGCCTCAAAAAATCTCATCAACGCCGACGGATTCCTCCTCTTCGTTATAAGGGTCAATGCCGCCATCGACACCCTGTGATTTCGGTTCGGTGCCGGCTTCAAACGTCTCAAAGACGAAATTACTGCTCGTCGCACTCGCCAGTTGGCCAGTTTCAGGATCGACGCGCACGGTGACGAGTCCCTGAGGCTGCGGGTAACGACGCTCGGGCGCACCCGCCATCGCATCTCGCATGAAGTGTATCCACATGGGCAACGCCGTTCGGCCACCTTCCTCGCCGGCGCCGAGTGGCTCATCGTTGTCAAAGCCAACCCAGCTGATGGCGACCAGGTCTGGGTTAAAACCGCCGAACCACGCATCGCGCTGGTCGTTCGACGTGCCGGTCTTGCCGGCAAGATCACGTCGGTTGAGCGTGAGCGCACGGCGGCCTGTACCGCGTCGAACCACGTCGCGCATCAGATCTTGCACGATCCAAATGTTCGTCGCAGGAACGACGCGCTTGGCTACCTGCGCATCACCCCAGAACGCCGCTAGCGTGTCACCGGTTGCCGTAAGCGTTGCATCATCGCTGCGAGTGTCTTCCGCATTGACCGGCTCACTATCACCGATGGCCGGCGCGCTTTGCTCGCACCGTTGGCAAACGCGAATCGGCTCGGCTTGATAAAGCAACTCGCCATCGGATAGCTCGATACGATCAATGAAATACGGCTCTACCGCATAACCCCCGTTCGCAAGCACGGCATAGCCCCGGGCCATGTCGAGCGGCGTGGCGCCGCCGCTACCCAGTGCGAGCGATAAGTTCGCCGGGAGTGCGGTATCGTCAAAGCCAAATTGCGCGATATGCCGACGCGCCGCGACAACGCCCATCTCGAGCATCATGCGTACCGATACGAGATTCATTGATCGCACCAGCGCGTTGCGGACGCGTGTGGGTCCATAAAAACGACCGGTAGAATTTTTCGGGCGCCAAACACCTTCGTATTCGTCGGATTCAATCACGACGGGGTTATCGTTGACGACACTCGCTGCCGTGAAACCATTTGCGAGTGCTGCCGAGTAGATAAAGGGCTTGAAGCTGGAGCCAGGCTGCCGTTTCGCCTGCGTGACGCGGTTGAACTTGCTGGTCGCATAGTCGAAACCGCCAGTCAGCGCAGCGACGGCACCATCCAAAGGATCGACAGCAACGATCGCGCCTTGCGCCTCTGGAATCTGTGCCAGCGCGTAGTCGCCGGATACTGTCTGATACGCGTAGATGACATCGCCCGCGCTGAGAATATCGGTAACGTTCTCCGGCTTATTGCCAACGACGCTGCGATTGATAAACGGTACGGCCCAGCTCATGCCACGCCACATGATGCCCGAGGTCTCGCCGCCCGCGAAACGCAAGCGTGCGGTGTTTCTTTCCTCATCAATCGCCGTCACGAGCGCAGGGCGGAGGCCGCCCGGTGACGGCAGGTTAGCGAGTGTTTCTTCGATTTCGGTCTCTGTTGCGGTCTCAAGATCGAGCGTGTCTGTCGCCCCTCTAAAGCCATGACGGCGGTCATATTCCAAAAGACCATCGCGCACCGCGTAATTCGCCGACTGCTGCATCGTGCTGTCGATGGTGGTGTAGACCCGGAAGCCACGCGTTGTGACCTCGGCACCATAGTCATTCATCATTTGAATACGCACCATCTCGGCGAGGTAGGGTGCGGCGAGTTCGATGTCCGGTCCATGCAGTTTCGACAGCATCGGGTGATCTGTTGCCGTCTGCCATTCCTCTTCCGTGATGTAGCCAAGGTCCAGCATCCGGCCCAGCACATACCGTCGTCGATCTTTCGCATATTCCGGGCCGGCGACCGGATTGTAGCGAGACGGTGCTGGGAGCACGCCCGCGAGCGTCGCGGCTTCGGCGATATTGAGGTCAGCCAAGTCCTTGTCGAAATAGATTTGTCCTGCAGCAGCCACCCCATAAGCACGCTGTCCGAAGAACATCTTATTCAGGAACAGCGCCATGATTTCTTGTTTGCTGAATTCTTGCTCGATTTTGTAGGCGAGGAACGCCTCCTTAATCTTACGAATGATCTTACGCTCACGAGACAAGAAATAGTCCCGCGCTAGCTGCTGCGTCAGTGTGCTCGTGCCGCGTACCTCACGGCCGGTCAACATCGAGCGCACTGCCGCGCGCAAAATCCCGAAAGGGTCAACGCCCCAATGTTGGAAAAACCGCTTGTCCTCTGCCGAGACAAAAGCATTGACCACGTGCGCCGGCACTTGGTCATACGTGATGGGCAGCCGGCGTTGTTCGCCGATCTCTTGGATTAGGCGACCGTCTCTTGAATAGATTCGGAGCGGCACTTGTAGCGGAATGTCGCGTACGGTGGCGGCTTCCGGCAGTCCCGGCTTGGCGTAGTGATAAGCCGCGAAAATGGCACCAGCGACGCCAATCGCGAGTGCAGTTCCGAGAGAAATACCGAGAATCCCGATGCGCAGCAGTAATTTGGTCTTCAAAGTGTCTTATGTGTCCTTGTCAGCGCGAGGCTCATTATGCATATTGAGTCGGCAATACCAAAGCACTCAGGGGACCTGCGAGTGTGACGTATTGCCCGCGGTTCGCCTTTGGGGAGAGTTATGGTGACTGACGATACCTGGTTCACAGATTTTTC
>JBCAZE010000216.1:0-4656 GCA_039700805.1 Pseudomonadota bacterium
CAGCGCGCCTTGCTGGCGCTGCGAAACAATAGTCTCGGCACGAAACATGAAGCCACGACGGTTGTTGATATTGGTCATGGGGTCGGTGACTGTTGCCTTGTTGAGCAAGGTGCCCAGCGTTTTAATGCGCCGGATCAACGGCCTGAAGATTAAGGCAGCTTCTAGTGCCAGCGTGATGAATAAGATGATCAGTGCAATGTTCTGTATCAGCTTCATATCAGCAATCTGGCGCTCGTGTTTCGTTTGAAATCCGGTCACCACACGATTGAGTCCATCCAGCAGACTTCCGGTGTCGGTAATAGGTGCCGCGGCCATAGCGTTGAGCTTAGCCAATGAAGCCTTGAGCCCAGGTTCTTGAGAATGAACTTGCCGCGCCAATCGAATGTAGTCGCGGGCTCGACTATCCAACAAGTAAGGTGCTTCGAAAAAAACCGCTTCTACGTACGCTGGCAGTTGCTCGACGCGATTGCCGGTATCGCCGTTGGTGATGCTCTCGTGAGAGGTCTCAAACAGATCGATCGAATCCGACAGCAATGACGCCACTTCCGGGGACCGGAAGCGTTGGAATTCTGTGGCGAGCATCGCAATACGCTGTGAAAGCATGCGTTGGCGACCACTTAGGTTCACGATGTTGGCGTTGTCGCTTTGCGCGTCGATGACCATGCCGGAGACGACGTGAGCGGTTCCAGCGATTGCGCCGATGAATGCGAGAGCCAGCACATAGCCGACGGAAAGCGCACTCAGCACCCGATCCAGTCTGCGTTGTGAGTGATCTTTACCGGGTTTATCAGGATATTTAGCCATCGTGGTAGTGATAGCGGCTTGCTGAGACGGGCCTTTAGGTTTCTTTTGCACAGTATTTCCGTCGCATTGGCGGCTTTGGGTTGAGATCGCTACACTGCGCCTGGGTGGGAAAGAGTCGATCAACGTGTCGCTATTCGCAGAGCTAAAGCGCCGCAAGGTGTTCCGAACGTTGATCGCGTATGGCGTTGCCGCGTGGTTAATCGCTCAGGTCGCGGCGCTACTCGCTCAGACCTTTGCAGCGCCCGGTTGGGTGATGCGCTTGGTCGTCGTCCTGCTCGTCATCGGCATCGTGCCGACGATCGCTTTGGCCTGGGCGTATGACTTAACGGACGAGGGTATTCGTCGCAACGCCGAAACTGGCGCTGGCGATCGCACGCGTCGCCTCAATGTTGCGATCGCTTTGTTGTTTACCGTCGCCGCTGTTCTGCTTGCGTATCGCTGGGTGGGACCTGATGAGGGTGTCACGCTACCACGAGTGATAGAAGCCGGTCCGCCGCGCGTCGCGATTTTGCCGTTCACATCCATTGCCATTGATGATGAAGAAAGCGCGTTGTTCGCCGACGGTGTCCATCAAGACTTGATGGTGCGTATGGCGAGATTGTCGCAAGTCCGGGTTCTCGCGCGAAGCGCGTTAACGGGCTACATCGACAGCGCGAAGACCACCCGAGAAATCGCTGATGAGCTTCAGGTGGATATCGTCGTTACTGGCAGTGTTCGACGCGCAGAGGATCAGATTCGCATCAGTGCAGCCATCGTCGATGTCAGTGCGGAAGAAACCGTCTGGGCTGAGCAGTTCGACCGGTCACTCAGCACAGGCAGTCTTTTCGATGTGCAATCCGACATCGCGGAGGCGATTACCAACGCTCTACGTTTGGGTACCAGCGAGACACCGGATTGGCATGCCGATGTTGTTCCCACCGAGAACCTTGCTGCCTATCGCGCGTTTCATTCTGCGTTGCAGGTTCGCGAGAAGTCGCGCCGGTCTGTGCGAGACCCAAAGTACGGCGAGCTTTTGGAAGCTGCGATTGCCGCAGATCCAGACTATCAGCGCGCCAAGGCGGAGTTGATTGGCTACTTGGCGTTGCAAGGTCGCGGCAGCGATGGCGAAAGTCAGGTGCCCCGAATCGAGCAGCTGTTGTCGACGATGGCTGATGATACGGATGCGCCGGCGGACTATCTCATCGCGCAGACCTACTACGTCTACTATGTTCTGCGAGATTACGCGCGGGCAGGCCGCTTGGTTGATCAGGCGCTAGCTTTGCTGCCAGGCGATGTGCCACTGCTCGAATTAAAGAGTTTTATCCAACGTCGGCAGGGTGAATTCGACCGGCGAATCGAGACGTTGAAACGGCTTGTCGAGTTGTCGCCTCGAAGCGAGCGGGCACATCGCAATCATGTGTTCGCGTATCTCGCCACGCATCAGTACGACGCTGCGAAGAATGCAGCGGATGCAGCCGTCCTCGACGCCGAAACCTCTGAATATCTGAATGCGCTTTGGCAATTGCAAGAAGCGGGGGATCTCGAGGCGTTCGCAGCAGGTCGTGTCGCCCACTATCGTGAGCATCAGTCGCTGCGTGATCTTCGACCGGCGATTGAGTCGCTGTCGGCGATTGACGCGAATGATCAGATCGATGCGCTGATCGCTGACTACGCAGCGCTAGACGATCCTCAGTTCGATCGCGCGGCCGGCTATTACCAGCGAACTTCGGCGGCATGGCTGACCGGCGATGCGTCATTGCCAACACTGATCGCCCGCTATCAAGAGATGCTGTCGCGGCAACGCCTGCCCGATGGCGGTTTCCGATTGCCTCGCGTGCATGTGTTTTACGCGCGCAGTCTTGCAATGGCAGGTGAGCGTGACGCCGCGGTTCGTGAAATCGCAATCTGGCAACGAGCAGCCCGCGAAGACTTGGCCGACAAGGTCAACTATCTCGACGCAGCTTGTCAGGCACTGGGCATCGCCGGTGCCGCCGAGGAAGCCGTGGCTTGTTTGCGAGACGCATTTAGTGCGCCGAGCTACGCGATGCCGTTTCTAGAGGTGCATCTCGGATTCTATGACCCGATACGCGAGTCGGCACCCTTTCAGGCGCTCGTCGCCGCGTTGTAATCGAGACGCTTTACTCGTGTTGGTAGATCTCGTGAATCTCATCGTCTAGCCCAGTCATCTCCCAACGGGCCAGTGAGATCGGAATGCTGTCGATACGATTGAGCGTGTCGAAAAAACCTGCCATTCGAAAATCTTCACCGCGCTCTTCCGCGAGTTTCGCGTAATCGGCGAGCGTGCGTTCAAGCAAGTACTTCCCGGTAACGTAACTGGTACCGTAGCCGGGTTGGCGCAGATAAAGGTGCTGCTCGAAGATGAGTAGCTCTTTTTCGGTTTTCATCCAACCACGTGGCGTCCATTCCATATGAATACCGCCGGCTTCCTCCATGGTCATCTCATTCGCATGCGCATAGAGAGAACCGAGACCACGCGCAGCACGTTGGGCCAACATGATCCAAACGATCTCACGTGATCGCGGGCTGTCGTCATAGAGCCCCGCATGCATGAACATCTCCTCTACGCCTGTGGCTGTGCCTTCATTGCGGCTGTCGAAAATGTTGTAGAGCAACGCGCCCTGACGGACGGGACTCGGGTGCGGTTCGGTATCCATCCGCGCGAGCTCCCACCAGTGGTAGAAGTGTGTGTACAACGGGGCCGGATCAAGGTGGGCGGTGATCCAGAAAAAGTTGCGAGTCTCTTCTGGCACATAGCCACCGAGATGATCGAACAAGACCGGCTTCATATAGTCTTCGACGGTCAGGATTTCCTTGTCTTCGACGAATCGCATGATGCGTTCGACGGCTTCGCGACCGCGTGCTTCATAAGCCTCTGGCGTGGTCACCGGCTCAAGCGGTGGCAGATCGCGATTGCGTTGTTCTTCGAGCTTCAGTGACGACCAAGCACGATCCAGCTCGCGTTTTAGCAGGCGAACCTCGTCTTCCCATGTCATCGGCACCAAGTGAACGTTCTGCATGTACCAGGTGTAGTTGTCTTTGCCGATGCCAGAGGGCCCGGTCTTGTCGTCCGACTGCGCCTCCAACCACGCGACCAGGTCGACCGCTGCCGCGCGCGCATCAGCGATGGCTGACGTCAACGTGGGGCTTGCGTCCTCATCGAGTTGCGCTGCGATATTGTCCAAGTCACGAATATCGGACCGCACATCGCGAATGCCGGTGATCCATAGGTCGCGTGCATTGCCGGTCAGATTAACCTTCGCTTGCTCAAACAGGGGCGGGATCACCGCGAGTTCTGCCGCGAGCTTAACTTGCGCTTTCTTCGATAGTGGAAACTCGTATTGCCAGATCTCAACCACGGCGTGATGCGTCGGACCTTCGTGAGCAGGCACATCGCTGCGGTAGGTCCAGATGGTGTTGTAGTACGCAGGGTCTCGGGCCCATGGTTTCAATATGCGCCCATTGAAATCATAGCCGTTCATCTCAGCGCGCACCAGATGCCAGTCGACTTGCTCGGCGATGGGCCAACCTGCGATATCCATCGCATGGAGTCGCTCACGCAGCGCTTCGAACGCTGGCTGTCGCGCGGCGAATGTCTCGACCGTGTAATCCGGCGCACCGTTTTTCAACGGTGGTGCCTCAAAGTTTCTCCATTCCTCGAATAGGTCCACTAGGTCTTCGTGTGTCGCATCCGCGGTCGCGGTGAACGGGATCAATATCAGCAGCCAGATCAGTCGGTGCATCGTGAACTCCTGGAGAATAGTGTGACCGATCTTATCTGTTCGCTGCGATGATTGCAGAATCGCTGAATGACGGTGCAGCGGGTTCGATGTCAGGTTTGACGCGCCAACCACC
>JBCAZE010000217.1:0-4618 GCA_039700805.1 Pseudomonadota bacterium
GCAGGTTCCAAGTTGATACCGAGCCAGCCCATGCAGGCGTACAGTGCGACGACCGTTAATCCAACCGGTATGGTGGCTATCAGTCCGCAAACGAACGAGCGGAACACCAGACTTGAAATCAAGACGACGAGTGCGAGTGACAACAGCACGCCTTGAAAATGTGAGTCGCCAAGGCGGATCATCCAGTGATAGCTGATATTGACTTCACCCGCTAGCGACGCGGTGAGTGCGCCGCTACTGAGATGCGCGTCGATGTAAGCCTCAGTCGCTTCGACAACAGGGCGCGTCTCGCTGAATCGGTCCGCATCGAGGATGATGCGCACGAGCGCGTGTTGATAGTTGGCGTCGATTTCCTCTTCGAGATCGGCGGCGTCGGCGTTCAATTCGTAGGTGAAGAGTGTCTCTGCGATGAGATCATCTGATTCGGGCAGTGTTCGCTCGGCGATCATCGTCGCGGGTAGCGACTCAAGCGCTCCGTGCAGCAGTGCTAAATAGTCAACGATGCTGACACTCTTGCGGACGTGCGGTAGCGATTCGACATGCGCTTGCAGTGCCCGTATATCTTCCATAGCACGCGTCGAGAGCAGCCCTTCCGGTTCGCGCGCGGAAACAATGACATCGAGAAAGGTCGTTCCTGCAAACGCATCGTTGATCAATGCGTCTGCAACACGGATCGGCTCCCCCGGGGCGAAGTTCTCCACTTGCGATCGGTCGATATTCAGCCGGCTGGCACCGTTGGTTGCGATCAGTGTCACAACAGCGAACAGACTAAGGACGATGGCCGCGTACCCGCGCTTTCCTGTCAATCGGGCGAGTGCTGACGGACGCACATCACGGCGCGCTTGCCATCGCGCGATCGCGGGACTGCGCCCTGGATCGATCAGCAGTAGAACATTCGGAAGAACAAGCATGGAAAGCGCCCATGCGAGGGCAACCCCAAGCGCTGCGAAGATCGCAAAAAAGGTGATCGGCGGCATGATCGAGGCTAAGGCAATGCCAGTAAAACCGGCGATAGTCGTCAGCGTTGTGAGCGTAATCGGACGCGCCATTTCACCCATTGCGTCAATCACGAGTTGACGACACGGCGTCTCCGGCGCTTGTTCTCGTCGAAGAAAAAACGCGGACAAGATGTGGATGGCATCGGCGACCGCAATCGCGACGATAATGACGGGCAGCGCGTTGGTGATGGCGTAGTAAGGAACCCCAAGCCAGGCCATCAAACCAAGCGCACCGCCGGCAGAACCGATAACCACCAACAGCGGGCCGGCCAATGCACGCACCCTACGAAATGCAGCAAGAATGAAGGCTAATACTGCGACGAGCACAAGCGGTTGAAGCTTTCGTGCATCTTGATCGATATAGCGGCTCAGGTAACCGCTGACCGCGCCCGGCCCAGCAACATGCAGTGTCGTGCCTTCGACCGGATACTGTTCGATGAGCAACATCACAGCCTCGTAAGTCGCGGCGGCATTCGCTGGATCGACAAGCTCGGCAAGAATCACAGCACCCGCTTGATCGTCACTGACCAGCGTACCGACGTGGGGCGACATGTCAGCCCATCGGGTCGCTGCGTTCTCAGCATCGCCGATCGTCATCGGAAGTGCTTCGATGTAAGGGTCGATCATCACCGCCTCGCCATCGCCTCTGATCGACGACTCCGTTGCAATACTGATGACGCGTTCATAGCGAATGTTATCGAGACTCTGAATCGCTTCCGTCAGTTCTGCGATCTGCCGCATTATCGCCGGACGATAGATTGTCTTGCCGTCATCGCTGAAGATCGCTATCGCGATACTGTCGGATAGACCAAACAGTGATTCGGCTCGTTGGTCGGCGATCAATGAGGGATGTTCGGGCGGAATAAATGCTTTGACTGAGGTGTCTTTTACGAGACGCGACAAACCCGCTGCGCTGAGTCCGATCAAGATCAGTGCGACGATGACCACAAGAAAAGGGCGTGCCGTAATACGTTCGAATGTGTGTTGTAGATTGTCAGAAGTCATGATCAGGATCCGTTCGCAGATTGGACAGACGGCAGCGGTTTTTTGGTAAGAACCGTCGTACTGTGACGGCAAATCGCGTTCTCGAACGCTGCCCAGTCGGTGACGTGAGCCGGCAATGTCGGCGAGATAGCATCATCTTCGACAGCATTGGCGACGCGTTGCGCAGTCACCCATGCGCTTCCTTCTCTAAGGCCGGCACGCGTAATGCCAACCGCGATTCGGCGCCCTTTTCGATCAACGAATGTATGCTCGATGTAAAACCATCGATCGTCCCAACCGAGCAGACGTGTCAACACGTCATAGCGTTGAAACAAGCGCAGTGAATGACGAAAGCGAACGGCACCGCCACCCAGTAGTGGGGCCCAACGATGCTGGCGAATCTGATTGGCGATGCCGGTCTGCAACATCCAGTCAACGCGTGCCACATCCATGATTTGCAGGTAACGGCCGTTGTTCATGTGGCCGAATACATCAATGTCGTGTGGCATTACGCGAAACCCAGTGCGCGCGACATGTTGGTGATGTGCGATACCGCTGCGCCAGTTACGCAGCCATATCAACAACAGTCTTAGATAGAGGTTCATTGTTATTTTTCTCTCTTGTTCGTTTGCCAGTTACTCTGCGGGCGATTCGTCAACTGTCTCAGGCACTGTTTTTTCGCCGTTGCAGTGGAGTGGTCCGTCAACCGTTTAAGAGTCGGTTATTAGCTAGATCGAAAAATGCGGCCAACACCCGCCAAAATTTTTTCTGGTGGGACTTTTGCGTTGTCATGTCAGTAACTAGGGTGCCACGTTGAGTTGCGAGCGCTGTCACCCGAAACGGTGACAGGCGTCGCCGACTGTCACTGCCCAGACGTCAGTTACAGAGCTCAACGAAGAGCGCAAGAAAAGGTGAGACGACCACAGCAACGTGAACTACCATGCGTTCACGCTATGACAAAACGAAAAACAAATTGGTCGAAACGCTTAGAGGCTGCAATCGAGTATATCGATGCGAATATCGAACACTCTTTGCGACTTGATGATGTTGCGAAGGCTGCGTTCTGTTCGAAATTCCACTTTCATCGGATGTTCCATGCCCGCCTTGGCATCACTTGCGCTGAGTACATCCGGCAACGGAGACTGACTTTGGCAGCCGATGAGATTCGGAGTAGCCACCGAAGCATCGCAGAGATCGCGCTTAAACATGGGTATGAGTCTCAGAACGCGTTCACTCGGGCATTTCGCGGCTTTCATCGCATTAATCCAAGTGTTGTTCGCGCCAATCCAGATTCGCTGAAGCCTGGTAAGAAGACGAGTCTTTCGGAGCTGGGAGGTAAAATAGAAATGGACTATGCAATTATTGAAAGACCAGAGATCAAAATCGTAGGAAAAGCGACACGCTTTCGCTTCGATGACTTTGTGAAGGATGGGCGCAAGTTCTGGAAGTCCTATGTAGCTTCCCGTGACTATCAGAATCTCTATCGCCTGACGGCTGGCGTACCAGGCCCGTTGGTTAATGCGCCGTTGATGTCCGCGTACTTCCCCGATGAAGCTGGAAGCCGTGATGAGTTTATCGATGTGCTGGCGATCGAGGCAGCGTCTGACATGAATCTAGAGGGCTTCGACATCCATACGGTGCCAGCTGCAACTTACGCGGAATTCATTTGCACCTACAAGACCTCTATGAAAACCAATCGGTATATCTATGGCGATTGGTTCGAGGCCACGGGTCACGAACGTGATGAAGGAAAGCCAGATATCGCTGCGTACTTTCCGATTCCGTTTAAGCCGATGAGTGAAATGACGGTCAGGTGGTGGATACCGGTTCTGCCTGCTGATTCGAGTGGCGTAGCGCTATAAAACGAATCGATTACAACGCGATGTCTGTGCGTCAGGGTCTCGAACCCGGGTTCGGCGCCCATTGCGCGATGCTGTTCCTATCGACAGTGCTACCGAATCGAGGGTTTTTACGCTGTCGGCGTGACCGAAGGAATGAATAGGATTCCGGAAAAATGATCGCGCTTGGTTCAATCCATCGACTTCGATCGGTTTGATGGGGCCGATAGCGGCGCATCGCACGCCGCTATCGGAAGACTGCTAGCCTCAGACGATGATCTCGTTGCCAGCAAATCCACGAAAGCGGAAACCGTCGAATGCCTCGTTATAGGTGCGTTTGATATCGCGCAACAAACCAATCGCGACTTGCTCTCCGACCAACAGACCCTCGGTGCCATCGGTACGCCAATGCACGCCGGCGATGTCACGGCCGAGCGCGATATTGGAGGCCAGCTTGTTGAGTTCGCCGCCGATGGTCAGTGGCTCCCCGAAAAATGGCGCCAACTTGAGCCCGCCAGCCGATGTTTGCACCGGATCAGGCACGGGATGTTCTTCGTCAAACATCGCCTTCATGATAGTGGTGCACGCGCCAGCGATGGTGGCGTGTCCGGCCGGGTATGCCGGATGCGTCGGGCTGCCTTCGGGGTAGGCCATCGGCAGCAAGAAGTTACCGAATTGACTAAAGATTCGGTCAAACACCTTCACGGTGTTGACCGATTGATGGACAGGGTATTTCCGCACACCAGTGAGGTGGTGCTGCAATCGGCCGCCAAACGTCTCTGGACGTAAGCGCAGATG
>JBCAZE010000039.1:0-20153 GCA_039700805.1 Pseudomonadota bacterium
CGTTTGGTTCGCTGCGCTGACGTTGATCGCTGGGCTGCTACCCGCAGCGATGGCCTGGGTCGGACAATTGATCGTCGATGCCGTGGTCGCCGCAATGAATGGCGAACAGGACAGTACGTTGGCGCTGCGCTACGTCGCACTCGAAGCTGGGCTGTTTATCGCGATCAATGCCGCGCAGCGCGGTATTGCGCTTTGCCAATCGTTGCTGCGCGCACAGCTTGGCCATCGCGTCAATGTGATGATCCTAGAGAAAGCGCTCACACTCTCTATCGAACAATTCGAGGATGCGAGCTTCTATGACAAGTTGACGCAAGCGCGTCGCGAAGCATCCAGCCGGCCACTCAGTCTTGTCAATCGCACATTTGCGTTGATCCAGAACGCCATTTCGATTGTTAGTTACGCGATACTCCTTATTCAGTTCTCGGTCTGGGCGGTCATCATCTTACTGCTCGCGGGTATCCCTTCTTTCCTCGCCGAAACGAAATTTTCAGGCGACGCGTTTCGGCTGTTCCGATGGCGATCTCCGGACTCGCGTATGCAGATGTATCTCGAGACGGTGCTGGCTCGAGAAGACTATGTGAAGGAAGTGAAACTGTTCCAACTGGGACCGATGCTGCTCAAACGTTATCGTGCGATATTCGATCGTCTATTCGGCGAAGATCGCGCACTGACCATACGACGTGAGACCTGGGGATTTATCCTCGGCACGGTGAGCACAGCCGCCTTCTATGCAAGCTACGGCTGGATCGCCTACAGCACGATCGCCGGTCAAATCTCTCTCGGTGAAATGACGATGTATCTCTTGGTGTTCCGCCAAGGACAGTCCGCAGTCAGTGCCAGTCTCGCGTCAATCAGCGGTATGTATGAAGACAATCTGTACTTGTCTAATCTGTATGAATACCTCGACCAGCCGGCGCCCGTCAGTCAAGGACACATCACCGAGGGTGCAGCACCCGCGACCGGCCTGTCAGTACGAAACGTCAGTTTTCGCTACCCGGATGCAAGAAAACGCGCGCTCACCGATGTGAGCCTTGAGATTAACCCCGGTCAGACGTTGGCGCTCGTTGGTGAGAATGGCGCAGGAAAAACAACGCTAATCAAGCTGCTGACAGGAATGTATGCGCCCAGCGATGGCGAAATTCTATTAGATGGAACGCCATTGGCAGACTGGGATCGTGACACACTGCTGCGACGATTCGGTGTCATTTTTCAGGACTTTGCACGTTACCAGTTCAGCGTTGGTGAAAATATCGGCAGCGGTGACGTACGCCAGTTCGACGACCGAACGCGCTGGCAAGCAGCGGCCGAGCAAGGTCTGGCCGCGCCATTCATCAATGAGATGCTCGATGGCTACGATACCCAGCTCGGGCGCTGGTTCAAAAACGGCCAAGAACTCTCCGTCGGGCAGTGGCAGAAAATGGCCCTATCCCGCGCCTTTATGCGCGACGACGCTGACATTCTGATTCTCGACGAACCCACGGCTTCGATGGACGCGGCCGCCGAAGCGGCTTTATTCGAGCATTTCAGGGAACATACCCGCGACAAGGTCACCATATTGATTTCGCACCGGTTCTCGACGGTGCGACGCGCAGATCACATTGCGGTCCTCGAACATGGCACCATTTTGGAGCAAGGTGACCACGATGCGCTGATGGCGGCGGACGGACGCTACGCGACATTGTTTCGGTTGCAAGCAAAGGGCTACCGTTGATACCCCGACGCGCAGAGTTTGCTACTCTTAGCGATCCGCTCGAATCTAACCCGGAAGAATCTCATGTTGCGTGCTTTACACCGCTCGACTCTTATTGTGTTTGCTTTGATGCTCGGCGCTTGCAGCGGCGAACAGGCTAATGACGGTCCACAAGAGCCAACCCTCACCATCGGTCAGTGGCACGCAGAAATCGAGCTGCCGGGCGGCAATGCGGATTTTGGACTTGAGCTCAGCAAAGATGATCAAGATTGGAAGGCAACCATCATCAACGGTAGCGAGCGAATCGCTGTACCGGAAGTGTCTTTCGATAGCAGCCGTCTGAGTCTTCGATTTCCAGCGTTCAACAATCGCATCGATGCCATTTTGGTCGATGGCACGTTGAAAGGTTCGCTGACGCTCGTCAAACGTTACGGCAAAACCCAGGTCATCCCCTTTCGTGCCGCCCCAGGCGCACGGACGCCAGGTTCAACCGACGCTCAGGCAATGGCGGATCTATCCGGGCGGTGGGCCGTCACGTTTACTGAAGACGACGGCAGCGAGTATCCCGCCATCGGAGAGTTCCAGCAGCGCGGCAACAAATTGTTGGGTACGTTCCTGACAGAGACCGGCGACTATCGTTATCTCGGTGGCAGTATGCGAGGCGATACGATGCGACTGTCGACATTCGATGGTGCGCACGCATTCCTCTTCGAGGCAACACTCGCCGAGAATGGTGATCTGAATGGTCGGTTTTGGTCAGGCAATCAATCGCTGGAATCCTGGACTGCCCGACGCAATGCCGACGTCACGCTGGCGGACCCGGCGAGTCTTACCTTCTTAAAAGAAGGCTATGAGACTTTCGAGTTCACGTTTCCGGATCTCGAGGGTAATTCCGTTTCGCTCTCTGACCCGGCATTCGACGGAAAAGTCATTCTGGTCACGCTTGCCGGTTCTTGGTGCCCGAATTGCCATGACGAAGCCGCTCTAATGAGTGAATTGTATCCGCAGTACAAAGACAAGGGCGTCGAGGTGATCGCGCTCATGTACGAGCACCTCGAAGACGAGAGCGCCGCCATTCAACAGGTGCGTCATTTCCGTGACAAGTTCGATATTCAATACACGACACTGCTCGCAGGTATCTCAGATAAAACCCGAGCGGCTGAGACACTGCCAGCATTGAGTCGCGTCCTCGCGTTCCCCACAACGATCTTTATTGATCGCGAAGGCAATGTTCGAGCGATTCACACCGGATTCTCTGGGCCCGGTACCGGCGAGCACTACATCAAGCAGCGCCAGTCGATCACCGACATGCTGGATGAGCTGGTTGCAGAATCAGATGACGTAAACGCGAACGAGGAGGACGCCTAATATGCCTTCATTCGACGTCGTCTCCGAAGTAGACCTTCACGAAGCAAGCAACGCCTGTGATCAAGCCAATCGAGAGGTCACCACACGTTTCGATTTTAAGGGCACCGGTGCAACCTACACCCTCGTTGATAGCACGATCGAGATGAAGGCGCAGGTCGAGTTCCAGCTGCAACAGATGCGCGATATCCTGCATCTGAAGCTCGCGAAACGCGGTATCGATATCGCGTGTCTCGAGGCGCGCGCTGTGCAGCTGTCAGGCAACGAGGCTCGCCAAAGTATTGTCATCCGACAAGGCCTCGATAGTGATCTTGCGCGCAAACTGGTCAAACTCATCAAGCAGCAGAAAATGAAAGTCCAGGCAGCGATCCAAGGCGAGCAGTTGCGCGTCACCGGCAAGAAGCGTGACGATCTGCAGAGCGTCATTGCGCTGCTTCGCGAAGCCGATGTCGAACTGCCACTTCAGTTCAATAATTTCCGCGACTGAGCACCCAGGAACAGTCAGATATGCCCGCTTCAATCATCAGCAGAAAAGATCTCGTCTTCGCCGACAAAGACAAAGCACTACGCAAAGACGTGCGCACGCTTGGTGCCATGG
Source organism: Pseudomonadota bacterium (assembly GCA_039700805.1). Lineage (GTDB taxonomy): Bacteria > Pseudomonadota > Gammaproteobacteria > Steroidobacterales > Woeseiaceae > CALBPI01. Next base: position 3,654 of record JBCAZE010000039.1, read on the forward strand.
TTGGCGATCTACTCCGCGAACAAGGCGGCGAACGCTTTTTTGAGCAGATAGAAACCGCTCGCCGAAGTGCTATCGCCCGTCGCGAGGGAGAGCTGTCGACCGAAGCGTTGGCTGAAACGGTCAGCGGCTTGGACGCACCCGCGGCGCAAAATTTCATCCGCGCGTTTTCAACCTATTTCCAACTGGTCAACACCGCCGAGAAAGTCCACCGTATTCGCCGCCGTCGCGAGTACATGCGCGAACATGGGACACATCAACCGCACGGCATCTACGACATGCTGGCCCAATTCAAAGCGCAAGGCGCGACGCTTGAGGATGTTGTCGCTTCACTACATGACACACTGGTGGAACCTGTCTTCACAGCGCACCCAACGGAACCGACACGACGTACCATCCTGCGCAAGGAACAAAACATTGTTCGGCGATTGGTCAACTTGCTCGATCCAGGAATGCCACCGCAAGAAGTGAATGCCGCATTGGCAGTGATTCGCGCCGAAGTGACATCGGGCTGGCAGACGGTTGAACATCCGAGCGAGAGCATGACGGTTGCCGATGAGTTAGAGCACGTGTTGTTCTTCCTCACTGATGTACTGTACCGGGTCATCCCGCCTTTCTACGAAAATATCCTCGATGCATTGCAAGAGGTGTATGACGCCGACACAACAGACGTGATGTTGCCAACACTCATCCGTTTCGCATCATGGGTCGGCGGCGATATGGATGGCAATCCAAATGTCGGGGCCAAGACTATTCGCACCACCTTGTCGCGGCAACGCAGCCTGATTCTCGATCTGTACTACCGCGAGTGTGCAACGGTCGCCGGGAAATTGAGTCAATGTCTCGGTCGTGTTGGTTTCGATCCGCGCATCGACGAAAAAATACAGTCCTATCGACAACATTTCAGCAAAGCATGGGGTGAGATCCCGGGACGACATCGTGACATGCCGTATCGGATGCTGTTGAAGCTGATACAAGCAAGACTACAAGCGACCTACGATGACGACGCATTCCCGTACGAATCACCGGAAGAATTTCGCGCCGATATTCAAGTAATCGCAGACAGTCTGCGGGCGAACCACGGCCAACATGCTGGCCTCTTCGCCGTAGAGCGCTTGCTGCGCCGCATCGACTGTTTTGGCTTTCACATGGCGACCCTGGATATTCGTCAAGACTCGTTGGTGCATCGCGAAGTCATTGGTAAGTGCCTCAACGACCCGGACTGGATGCAACGACCTGCAGATGAACGACTGCAAAGGCTATGCGAGGCGATAGAGAATCGCGAGCCACCCGGAGACACGTCTGACACGCAGGTTCGAAAAACACTGGCGGTTTTTCAGACCATCGCGTTCTGTCGACGCAAGTACGGCACACGCGCTATCGGGCCTTACATTATCAGCATGACGCAGGGTGCGGATGACGTCGTATCCATCATCCTGTTGTCTCAATGGGCGGAACTTGGCAATCGAAAAGGTGAAGTGCCTTTAGACATTGCCCCACTATTAGAAACGGTTACCGACCTCAAGAACGGCCCGGAGATCATGCAGGCCTTGTTGGTCAACCCATTGTATCGCCGACATCTGACGAACCGTGATAATCGTCAGACGATCATGGTCGGCTACTCCGACAGCAACAAAGATGGCGGCCTTGCTTCCGCACGCTGGGCGTTACACCAAGCGCAAGCGAGCTTAAGGGATACGCTCAAAGCGCATGATGTTGAGCTCACGTTGTTCCACGGGCGTGGCGGCACGGTGAGTCGTGGTGGGACCAAAATGCATGACGCGGTGCTGGGTGCACCTGCCGGTACGGTGAACGGACGTATGCGTGTCACCGAGCAAGGCGAAATCATCAACGAAAAATTTGGGCTTCGTGGAATTGCATTGCGCACGCTTGAGCAAGCCGCTGCTTCCGTCACGGCCGCAAACGTGATCAAGCCGCCCAATCAGTCTCTTGCGGCTGAATGGGAACCCATGATGAACCTGTTCGCCGAAACTTCGCGCGAAACCTATCAGGCATTGACGCGTCACTCGGAAGGATTCTTCCAATACTTTAGATCAGCCACGCCGATCGACGTCATCGAAAAGATGCGGATCGGATCTCGTCCTGCTTCGCGTCGCGAACAAAAAGGCATCGACGATCTGCGCGCCATACCATGGGTGTTTTCATGGACTCAGGCGAGATTCATCCTGCCAGGTTGGTATGGCTTTGGGTCAGGACTAGCTGCCGCTGTTGACCGATATGGCGAAGAACAGTTTGGCGATATGTTCCGGGAATGGTATTTCGTTCGAGCGTTACTGCACGACGCGGAAATGGTGCTCGCGAAGTCCGATTTGGAGATCGCTGCCAGCTACTCAGAGCTCGCTGGCGATCTGCATCACGAGTTCTTTCCGCGTATTAAGGCGGAGTTCGATTTATCCGTTGAGATGATTCTCAAATTGTCGGGTAACCAATATCTACTCGATGGCGATAAGACCTTGCAACGAACGATATTGCTTCGTAATCCGTATATCGACCCTATGAGCCTCTTGCAGATTCAGTTGCTCTCTGAATGGCGAGAAGGTGGTCGTCGCGATGGTCCGCTGTTGGATGCGTTGCTAGCCAGCGTGAATGGCATCGCGCAGGGACTGCAAAACACGGGTTAGTGCTAGCATCGGCGAACCAACGGCTGTCCAACGACGCTTCAGTGCGCCATAGATTGAAGGTGATGTAGACGCGTGACTCCTCGCCCCGCCGCCTCACTGCTGCGTGAACGCAGGCTTGCTTTCGGGCTGTTGCTCGCCAGCGTCATGGGGCTTGGCATGGGCCAGACGGTCACGTTCGCGATCTTGCCACCACTTGGCAGACAGCTTGGGCTCAGCGAGTTTCAAGTGGGCAGCATTTTCTCAGTATCGGCATTAATGTGGGTGTTGCTCAGTCCGTTCTGGGGACGCTTGAGTGATCGCAAGGGCAGGAAGCCCATCATTCTGATCGGCATCGCGGGTTACATTGTCTCCACTACTGGCTTCATTTCTGCGATAGCTTTTGGTCTTACCGGCGGCGCCTCTTTGATCGTGGTTTACTTGCTGCTCGTTGCAACGCGAAGCATCTACGGTGCGATTGGACCCGGCGTACGTGTCGCCTCACAAGCGTACATCGTGGACCGTACCAGCCGCAGCGATCGTACTGTCGCGATCGCCGGTCTGAGTGCCGCTTTTGGGTTGGGGAATGTCATTGGGCCCGGTCTCGCTGCGTTCACAAACTCGAGCTTGCTACTGCCACTTTGGACCATCGTGGCGATCATGATCGCGTTGGCGTTGGCCGTGGTTATTTGGCTGCCAGAAACCAGCGCACCAGGCATTTCTGCACAGCGCGGGCGTCTACCGATTTCCGATCAGCGCATTCGTCCGTTTCTGATTTACGGGCTCGTCGCAGGCATCGCGATCGCTACGCCGATGCAAACCAGCGCGTTTTTCTTCATCGACGTATTGGGCTTCGATATCGCGGAATCTGCACAATTCGTCGGTATAGGATTGACCGCCAGCGCGATGGCGGCCCTGTTCTCACAATTGGTTTTGGTGCAGCGATTTCGGCTTTCACCACCGACGATGATGATCGCCGGTGCGTCGTTTATTTTGGTCGCACAGCTCGCAATGTCGAACGCGACGACGTTCGGACCCTTTGTGTTTGCGTTGATGTTGAATGGCCTCGGTGCTGGTATGGCAATGCCCGGCTTCAATGCCGGCGCATCACTTGCGGTTGGTAGCGATGAGCAAGGTGCCGTCGCAGGGATCACTGGCGCGCTGACCGCCGCCGGATTCTCGTTGGTACCGTTCATCAACCTAAACCTCTATCAGGTGAATCCAACATGGCCGTTTTTGCTAGATGCCGCACTGATGTTTTTGCTGCTGATATTTTGCTTCGCGAACAAAGCGATCAGAACCGACAACCAGTCGCCAACGACGTTACCTGACGACTTCGAGGAGCACTTCAATGAATAATCGCCAGTTTCTCGTTCCGTGGTTTCAACGTCTCTTACTAGCAGCTGCCGCCATTAGTGCCGCCGCGTGTGTTCAAGAGAACGGCTGGAATAGCGAGCATTGGCCAGCAGACGACAATAGTATAGTGACCATCGACCACAATCTGTGGCAACAAACGCTGAATGACTATTTGCTACCGGCATACAACGACGTCAACCGAGTCGATTATGCTGGCCTAAAACATGATGGCATGACGACGCTCAACAAGTATTTGGCCGAGATGTCCTCTGTCGATTTGGCAAGTGTCCGCCGAGACGAACAAATGGCGTTCTGGATCAACGTCTACAATGCGATGACATTTAAAGTCATCGCCGAAGCATGGCCGGTGGAGAGCATACTCACACTCGACAATGGGAAAGGCCCTTGGGACCGCCCCGTGTTTGAAAACAACCAACGGGTGTTATCACTCAATGATATCGAGCACCGATTGCTGCGCGGACTTTGGAACGAACCTCGCATTCACTTTGCCGTCAATTGTGCGAGCATCGGATGCCCGGACGTTCAGCCGATTGCGTTTACCGGCCAAAATCTTGAGAGCCTGTTAACGCTGGCTGCTCAGAATTTTTTAAGACACCCACGCGCAGTTCGTCGAGAAGGCACAACCTTGCATTTGTCGAGTCTGTTCGATTGGTATGCCGATGACTTTGGCAACAACAAAACAGCTGTGCGCGATTCACTGGCCAACATGGGGGATACGGCGACTGCGACCCGACTAACAATGCCAGCAGACGAGATTGCCTATGCCTACGACTGGGGCATCAATGGCCCCGAGTCGGAGCCACACTAGCCGACACCATGTGAACGCGAGATCACCTGTCTCAGTCGATAACGCCAAGTATGCTAATGGAGAAACTGGGTGATGAGGCGCCGGTACTCGGGTTCAACGTACCCGAAGGCCTAAATCTCAAGTGAGTGACTGCCGGATCCACAGGATCGGCTGGGACGTAGCTGAAGTCGACACCATCCACCGAGAATTCAACGCTATCCGTCAAGCTGGACGGGCCGTCGTACGTAAAAGTTAACCCGGAGGGTATGGGACCATCGGTAAATGCGAACACACCGGCGCCGCTGACCAATACCGAGACGTCGTCAGGAAACGCGTCGGTCAACACGAGCGTCGTCGGGTCAACACGTTGCCCTGGGTTCTCGACGACGATGTCGTAGCGCATCACACTGCCGGGAATACTAAATACACTGCTGCTGCTCGCATCAACAGCGACCGTTTTCGACACCGATAAACTTGTCGAGCAGCTCTCCGATGGTGCAATCGTTACCGTCGCTGTCGTGTTAACACACTGCGCACCGCGGATCGCAAAGTTAGCGCTGCTTAAATCTTGCCAATTGCCGCCAGGCGGACGCGCTTGGAAACCAACGCGCCCATCGCAACACCCTTCGAAACCAAGTGCTTCGTAACGATGCCAACCGGGCGTCAGCGTAATCGAACCTTCTAACGTTTCCGCTGTGCGGTTGTAGTTACCCGCCCACCACAGATCATCGTTCCAGTCTTCCTCGAGTGCCTGATCGCTGACGTACAAGTGACCACCGCGACCAAAGTCTGCGCCATAACGAAACCCCCAGGTACCCGCTGTGGCGGGGGTCACGTTCAGCACGGCGCTGATACACCACCCGAAATTTCCGTTGGCACCGCCGAGTGACCGATTATTGAGCCCCGTTACCGTGGCTCGTACAGCGTCGTCGACGTCGGTCGTTGCGCCTGCAAAGGCCGCCAGTGCTGTCGCGGCACTGGTTGGATCCGCCGTCGAAACGCGACTGCGTAACCGAACACCAGCATCCGGGAACACCGCATTGGGGCTATCGCCCGCAACGAGCGCTTCATCACCGAAATAGACGTAGACCAGCTCCGATGCGCCTGCGGGAATAGCTGGCAACCTCAGATACAACTCAGCCGACCGTGCCAACGGGTCCCATCCAGCAACAACAAAATCGACAGGCGTCACATCATCCGCACGTAGAACACGGACATCTTCACCACCCGTTGAGAACACATAATCGACCGGAAAGTCAGCAGCACCGAGATCGATGCGGGTTTCCACGTCGTGTGTACCCGTCGTCGCTGTAATGGTGACCGGCAAGCGATGGCGAAGGCTGCAACTCTGCTGCGGCCACTGCGCGGACGCCGGTGACATGATTGCGATCATCGACCACGTCATGGTCAAGGCCACGGCTAGTGAGACGATGTTCCGAAAAATTTGGGCACTCATAGTGAAAATACTACACGGGCTTACGCGAAGGTCGATGATACAGCTCACAGCATCGAGAACGGAATTCGCTACAGTTGTTCACTGCACGCTCAACAGGCTATAGCCGTGCTAGGTAACAACAGCATTGACCAACATTTCGATCAGCGCAGCGCCAATCCATGTCAACGGGACGATGATTGCATAGCTGACAAATCGGGTAATCGCAGGCACATCGAACGGCCAACTTGGTAATCGTGCCACCTCACGGCGAAACGCTAATGCGTTGGTCATGGCAGCAACAGTCTCTTGCGACGGGAGTCGCTGCGCCTCGCGAACGGCTGCCTGTGCCGCAATCATGGCGTCCTCTTTCTGCGCCACTAACTGACGACGTAGCGGTAACACCGGTACCAAGAGCAAGAGTATGAGCAGCGGAGAAAAGAAAGCGATGGCCGGCAGCGTCGTCCACCAGTTTACCGGGCCGCCGACCCACATGATGGACAACAAGCCCAAAGCGCCCAATACCACCAACGTCGATGTCACCGCCATGCTGCCGATAGGCATGAAGCTGTCAGGCTCATAGATATTTACGTTGAGCTGCTTGGAAAGATCTCGGAAATAGATCGCATTGCGCAGCAGCGCGCTCATTGCAACACACATCGTCAGCCAAACGGGCAATGGCCCGATCGACAAACAGAGGTCGAGCATGCTGTAGGACAGAATGTCCCACATATTTTGCCAACTGCCAGCGAGAAGACGACTTTGCAACAACCAAAGCACGACTGCGGCGAGCGTACTACGAGCGAGCCAAGAGACCGAACGATACTCAATCTGCTTTTCGGTCTGCACGGCAACAGGTTCGGGTAGATACCGCTTCAATCCCTCAACGGTTTGCAAGGACCGCTTCGTGATGTAATGAAAGACCGGGACAATATACGCAACGGCGCAGGTGAAAAATGCAGCCGTCGGCCAGCTTGGAAAACGAAAAACATCACCACGCGCGCGGGACCATGAATAAGCCGCCACGCCATAGATGATCAATCCGAGCAGCAGAATGACGGCCGCACTGATCCAGCGCCCAAAGCGGCCCGATGGAACCAATCGAAGTATCCAGATCTTGAGCGTCTTGTCATTCGCCTTCGCCATGGCCTGATGATATCGGCAGCTCGCGCCTGATGCAGCTTTGAATAGGCATCGGCGTTCTTGTGATGACGCGCGCTTTCGCCGCTGATCGTCCCGCGCGCGATCAGCGCGCGCGACGCATGCTCGCTATTGCGGGATGTTCTGCCCTAGATTCAAGACGAACACAGGACCGATTTGTAAGGTTTGTTTTTCCCCGGCCAATTGCAGTGAATACCCAGCCTCTCCGGGCGCATAGTCTCGATGTGCCGTTGTTGTCACGACAAACCGTTGCCATCGATCAGTGACGCGGGCAGACGACATCGTCGAGAGTGGTGTGTACGGTTCGCTGTTCATCTGTAGACCGGCGTTCGCAATCACACCCTCGTCTCTCCCACCGACGACCCGTGCCCAATACGCCATCACGAGTGTGTCGCCCGCTTTCAACGCTGAAGCCAACGGGCCAGACAGCCCCGCATCCCAGGCGTTTTTACCTTTGCGGCGAACCGTAACTTCGATCGCCTCTCCTCCAGGCACTTCAGCATTCTGCATAGCCTTCTTCTTGAGCTTGCCGTAGTGCGTCAGCTGATCGGGGAAAGGCAGCATCATCAGTTCACCGTCGTAACCCACATCGCGTCGCAATTGATTGAATGCAGCCTCCAGTGATTGAGCGTGGTCAGCAACTGGCTTGCCATCAAGTCCCGGCGTCAAGGTCGCAGCGCCACCGTCGGTCAAACCGAGTGCGCCCAGCTTTCGCGCATCCCACTGTTGACGCTCGGAATCGAAAAACGGGAATGTCGCTGTGAAGCTCCAGACACACCAGCTGATGCCCTCTGCTTCGAATGCCTCCCGAGTGGCCTGCGTGTAGGCCACAACATCCTCGTAAGGCGCTTTTTCATAGGCACCGACTTCGCCAAGAAATACTGGAATCCCAGTCTCGTCCTGAACCTGACGCGCGTAGGCAGCAGCATTCTTCAGGTCCTCTCTTTCCGAGCGACTGCCCCAACGCACTTCATCGCTGTCTTTCAATGGAGTCCAGCTCGCTTTTTGATGCGTAAACAGGAACGGGTCATAGAAATGAAAGGTGTAGACTTGATTCGGATCATCGATGCTCGGGATGCTTGGCAGAGACTTGATGCCGGACCAATTCTCGCCGCCCATGATCAATATGCGCGTTGGGTTGGTCTCACGAATCTTCGAAAATCCGTCGCTGATGATCGAGCGCATCACATCACCTTTGAACTGACCGTTTGGTTCGTTGATGACCTCGAAGTAAACACTCTCTGGTAAGTCTTTGTAGCGTGCACCGATTTGAGCCCATAGGGCTAGAAATTTCGCTCGATTCTCCTCTGGCGCAGCATTGATCTCCTCAAAGTGGTGAATATTGAGGATCACCTGCAAATCGCTAGCCAATGCCTGATCAACAACTTCCGTCACTCGTGCGAAGAACGACTCATCAATCACGTAGTCCGGCGCCCCACCGGTGTGCGCACTCCAACGCACAGGAATGCGAACGGTATCGAACCCTGCTGCGGCGATTCTTGGGAACGATGTTGCTTGGATCGTATGCCCCCACTCACCCTCATTCGGTGCATCGAGTGCATTCCCCATATTGATGCACTTGCGCGTGTTGAATGTGTCGGCTTGGGCCAACGGCAAGGCAACAAGACTCAGACCAAACGCTATGATCTTCAGTATCGGTTTCTTCATAACAAATCCCCTAAGAACAAGCCTCATCGAGGCATGGCGCAATGACATCATGCAGACATCTGCTCCAATCGCCGGCCGCGGGTCTCTCGGACACCCTTAACAACAAAAACCACAGAGATCGCCGCGGATATCGCATAGAAACCGTAGGCACTGGTCAACCCTGTCGTCGCCAACAAAATCGGAAAGGTCATCGTAATCGCGAAGTTGGCGATCCATTGGGCGAAGCCGCTGACCGCGAGTCCTGAGCCACGCATTCTGTTTGGAAACATCTCACCGAGGAGTACCCACATCACAGGTCCCCAACTGAAGTTGAACAGCGCCACATACGCAACCGCCGCGAGCAACGCAGTGGTGCCCAGCGCAGGCGCCAAGACGAGGCCGGTCGGTGTGATGTCAGCCTGCGAAAACACGATAGCCATGATCCCGAGTGTCACCGCCATACCGATAGAACCAACCAACAGCAGCGGCTTGCGGCCGATACGATCGATTAAGGCGATCGCACACAGGCAAGAGACGATGCTGACCGAACCCATAATCACATTGGTGAGCAAACTATCTTCTTCGGTAAATCCAACAAACTCCCAAAGCACAGAACCGTAATAGAAGATCACATTGATGCCGACCAACTGCTGAAACACAGCGAGTCCAATGCCCACCCAGACGATCCCGTGAACCCGACCGGACGCATCCCGCAAGTCGGCAAGGCGCGGTGCTTGCTCACTCGCAAGCGTTGCTTCAATTTCCTTCAACGAAGCCTGTCCGCCCGCTTCGCCGTACAACCGGTTAAGAATCGCACCCGCTTTTTCTTTTGCATTCACGCTAACGAGGTAGCGGGGACTCTCGGGTATGAGAAACAGGGCAAAGAAAAACACCGCCGCAGGAATCATCTCTGCCCAGAACATCCAACGCCATGCAGCGAAACCCATCCAGAACGTACTGGTCGATTCGCCCGCAGCGCCAGCGATCACATAGTTGGAGAGAAACGCTGCCGTTAAGCCCGCGATAATGGCGACTTGCTGGATCGATGACAATCGCCCCCTAAGGTTCGCCGGCGCAATTTCACTGATATAGGCAGGTGCCATCACACTTGCCGCGCCGACAGCGAGACCACCGAGAATCCGGAAAAGAATGAACGTCAAAGAAGTGCTGGCAATACCTGAGCCGAAAGCACTGACTAAGAAGAACACCGCCGAAACAACCAGTAACGCGCGACGGCCATAGATGTCCGCCAAACGTCCCGCCAGAAACGCTCCGACAGCGCAGCCGAGCAGCATCGATGCGACGCTAAAGCCGGTGCCAATGGAATCCGACTCGAATGCGGTCTGCAACCCCTTCACCGTGCCATTGATAACACCACTGTCATATCCGAACAGAAAGCCACCGAGCGTCGCTACAAAAGTAATGGTAATCGCGAAACCGAGATTGCCGCCATTGTCGGCCTCGAGAGTGGTTGTCGTCATGGTTGCCCCCCAAAAAGCATCCGTCGTTATTCGACCGTTAACACTATGGTTTGTAAGTCGGTCGAACTGTTGCCGACCATGATATCGAAAGCACCCGGTTCGACAACACGTCGCATACTCCGATTGTAAAAACGCAGCGATGACGGAGTGATCGGCAGCGACACCTTTTGTGTTTCGCCGGGCGCAAGCGTTACCCGCTTAAACCCTTTCAACGCCATCACTTCGCGTGTCACGCTGCTCACCTGATCACGAATATAAAGCTGCACAACTTCATCGGCGGTAACCGAACCCGTATTGGTCACCTGCACAGTCACTTCCGTAGAACCATCGACGGCGATCACCGTATCTTTGAGTTGTGGCGCATCGATGTCGAATGTCGAATAACTCAAGCCGAAGCCAAATGGATACAAAGGCGCTGAAGATGCGAATGCGTAGCCACGCTTCGCTGTCGGCTTATGAAAGTAAAACGCAGGAATCTGACCGACGTTGCGCGGCACCGTCACTGGCATCTTGCCACCCGGCGACACATCGCCCATCAACAACTCGGCGATCGCGGTGCCAGTTTCCTGTCCGAGAAGCCACCCGTAAAGAATCGCATCGAGATGTTGATCAACATCGACCAACGACAGTGGTCGGCCAGAGATGACAACCGCAACCATCGGTATATCCAAAGCCGCCAGCGCCTCGATCAGCTCGCGTTGCTGGCCAATGAGCGTGATCGAATCACGATCCCCCATATGCGTTTCTGACCATGCCTCGCGGGAGGTCGATTCATCACCGCCGATGGCCAACACAATCATATCGCTCGTCGCCGCGGCAGCAACAGCGTCGCGAATTAAACGCTCATTACTTGCCGGATCGGCGAGTGCAACCTCATCATCCCACCAAGAACGATTATCAGTAAGCGCGACGCCTTTTGCATGAACGACCTCAACAGTCTCCGGCAACCGCGACTGTAGTCCCTCGAGAATACTGACCGTTTGTCGAGGCTCGTCAGAATAGCCACCCAGCACGGTAATATCGGCGTTGGGCCCGATGACCGCGACACGCGATAGCATGGCTTCATTCAGTGGCAGGATATCGTCTCGGTTCTTAAGTAACACAGGTGCTCTTCGAGCCGCCTCGAGCGCAACCGATCGCGCTTCCTCGTTGCCGGTCAGTTGATCAGCCTCTTCGCCGTCAGCATACGGATCATCAAAGAGTCCGCTGCGCTTCTTCATTCGTAGAACACGTTCAACGGCCCGATCGATAACAGCGATATCCAAGTCACCGGATTCAAGCTTTTCAGCCATCGCGTAAAAAGCGACGCCGTCGGGTAACTCCATGTCGACACCCGACCGAATCGCTAGCGCACCAGCATCCGCTAATGAAGGCACGATACGATGCCGTCGCTCCAGCTCGTTGATCGCAAAGTAGTCAGCAACAACCGCCCCTTTGAATCCCCACTCCTCGCGCAAGACGGTATTCAACAACCAGTCGTTTGCGTGGGAAGGAATGCCATCGATCTCGTTGTAGCTCGCCATAACGCTTGCAGCGTTCGCCTCCTGAATCGCCGCCTCAAAGGGCGGGAAGAAAACCTCGCGCAGCACACGCTCAGGTAGCTGCGCCGGACCGACATTCATCCCGGCTTCTGGCTGCCCATGCCCGGTCATGTGTTTCAGTGTTGCCAGTACCTTTCCATCAGGAATGCGCTCTTCCCGGCCCTGAAACCCGTTCACGGCGGCGACACTCATTCGACTGACGAGGAACGGATCTTCACCGAACGTCTCCTCAATACGACCCCAGCGCGGATCCAGCGCAACATCAACAACCGGCGACAAGACATGATGAACACCACGCACCCGTATCTCTCTTGCGGTGATGGCGTACGCCTGCTCGATCAACGCCGGGTCGAAGGTACTCGCAAGCGCGATCGCTTGCGGGAAGGAAGTCGCGTAGCGTGCCTGAAATCCATGCAGACCTTCCTCGTGAAACAAGGTAGGAATGCCAAGCCGCGTCTCCTCGATCATCCAGCGTTGGATCGCGTTCGTTAGCTGCACCGTTTCGGACGGCGTGCGCGCGGATAGGCGTCTCACGACAGTCGAGTCGTTCACATCGGTCCGTTCTCGATCATCTTCCATGCCGATCGTATCCTGCGGGCGTGCAAAACAACCGACGCCATTGGGAAAATGCTCGCGCATTAGTGTGGGCGAAAAGTCTCCGTTGTCATCCAGCACTTTCGCTTTGTCAAACCAAATACAGGAGATCTGCGCGAGCTTCTCCTCGAGTGTCATTTGCTCGATCAATGCCGCGAGTGCCGGGTCGTCAGACAGCGGGGACTCAGACATCGAGAGACTGCTGCAAGCTGAGATGAAGCATGCGCCGAGAATAGCAAACGCCCCAGATCGAATGTGCTGTTTGCGCGTGGTGGTTGCCATCATAGGAGACTCCGGTTAACGAGGTGCTCGAGATATTCCTGACGGCCGGAGCTGTGATGACCGTCGATGCCCTCGGCCTTGGCGAAATCAGCAATAGTGTCGAGAGAGGCATCCGGAGAGAGCAGTGTGGCGCCGATCTCTCTGTCCCATTTCGCGTAACGACGCGCCTTGTGATCCGAGACTAGGCCCTTTTCCAGCACGTCGGCGGCGCTGAGTAATCCTCGGGCAAGCGCATCAATACCACCGATGTGGCCGTAGAATAGATCGATGGTATCGCTACTCTGCCGTCTCACTTTGGCGTCGAAGTTAAACCCACCGGTATCTAATCCACTGGTAGGCAGCAACTCCATCAATGCGAGCGTGATGTCACGAACATCGAGATTGAATTGGTCGGTGTCCCAACCGTTCTGGTTGTTACCGCTATTGATGTCGATCGACCCAAGCATGCCCAGCGACGCCGCTGTCGCCACCTCGTGCGCGAAACTATGCCCCGACAGCGTCGCGTGATTGGGCTCGATGTTGACGTGAACCTCACCGAGTAAGTCAAAGCGTCGCAAGAAGCCGTAGATCGTCGCCGTATCGAAATCATATTGGTGATACATCGGTTCATGCGGCTTCGGTTCAATCAGGATTTTCCCAGGAAAACCGATCTTGTGTTTGTGTTCCACAACCAACGTGAGAAACCGGCCGAAGTGTTCGAGTTCTCGTGTGAGGTCTGTATTCAATAAGGTCTCGTAACCCTCTCGACCACCCCACAACACGTAGTTGGCGCCATCGAGCGCATGGGTCGCATTGAGACAGTCTCTGATTTGTCGAAGCGCGCACGCAGCAACGTCGGGATCCGGATTCGTCAGCCCACCCGCTGCGTATCGCGGGTGGCTAAACAAGTTCGCGGTGCCCCACAGCAACCGCTTGCCCGTCCGCGATTGATACTGCGCCAACTGTTCGGTCGCCAGCTGAAGATCGGATGAAAGCGCGTCAGGTGTATCGTGGCGAGCCACAACATCGACGTCGTGAAAACAATAAAAAGGTACATCCAATTTACTCAAGAACTCAAAACAGGCGGCCATTTTCGATGCCGCAACAGCGCTGAGATCCGACGCGCGATGCCAAGGTCGCCTGAACGTGCCCGCACCGAAGATATCGAAACCATCCCAACAGTAGGTGTGCCAGTAGCACACCGCCATACGAAGGTGATCCTCCATGCGTTTACCAAGAACGACTCGATCTTTGTCGTAGTAGCGATACGCCAAAGGGTTTTCGCTCTCCGGCCCCTCATAGCGAATCATCTCGATTTCAGGAAACATCGGTTGTGCAGCATCGGAAGCGTCAACGGACGGCATGGCTTCTCTCCTCAAAAGCGGGCTTGAGCATCTGATATAAATTGCGGGACGCAGCTCTTCGTACGGAAAGTGCATCCGCATACTGGCGCTCGGGTGTCACTGTGGCGCTGATCGAGGGTGGCGAAAACCAATTGCCGTCTGCGACAGCGGTTGCGGCCAGTCGCGCGGCACCTAACGCAGGACCAACGGTGGCCGACTCTCGATAGCACAATGGTCGGCCAATCGCGGCGGCTAACATACGGCCCCAATAGGCGGACCTTGCACCGCCTCCAATCACAGATAACGTATCGATATGTGCACCCGCTTCTGTCAACGCGTCGAAACCGTCCGCCATACCGAACGCCACGCCCTGAAGCACAGCGTCGGCAATCTCTGCCGGCCCACTGTCATGCGTAAGACCGAACAGAACCCCGGCCGCATTCGGGTCATTGTGTGGCGTTCGCTCTCCCGAAAGATAGGGCAGAAAAACTGGCACATTTCTGCGATCCGCTTGTTCAGCGAGCTGCACCAGTGTCTCGACACTGGAGACGTTGGTGGCTTTGCAGGCCCACTCAAGACAGCTGGCCGCGCTCAGCATGACGGACATGAGATGCCAACGATTCGGCAATGCGTGACAAAACGCGTGCACACCGGCAGCCGGACGTGATCGAAACGAATCGCTTGCGGTGAAAATAACGCCAGACGTGCCGAGCGAGAGCATCGTCTCGCCATCTGATGTGACCCCTGCACCAATCGCACCAGCCGCATTGTCACCGGCGCCTGCGACCACAGGTACCGACCGCATACCCCAGGTGCCGGATACGGAAGCAATGAGATTGCCAGTAATCTCGGGACCGTCGTAGAGCGTTGGCATTTGTGATTCCGTCAAACCACAGGCAGCGAGCAGCGGTGCATGCCAACGACGCTTTTCAACATCCATCCATAGCGTTCCAGCAGCGTCAGAGCGATCCGTCGCGAGCTCACCGGTCATTTTCAGTCGAACGTAGTCTTTCGGCAGCAACACGGTTGCGATCGCATTGAAGACCTCTGCCTCATGACGCCTTAACCACGCAAGTTTGGGTGCCGTGAATCCTGGCATGACCCGATTCGCGCCATGCGTCAAAAACTCGGGTTCTTCCGCTTCGAGCTCACGACACTGAAGCGCGCTTCGACCATCGTTCCACAAGATTGCTGGTCGCAAGGGTTTTGAGCGCGAATCCAAGACCGTTGCGCCATGCATCTGTCCCGACAAGCCGATCGCCAATGTCGCTGCGCGCTCGACAGCAGGCAGGCCAAGAACGGCCTGATTGGTCGCCGTCCACCAATCATCAGGCGCCTGTTCCGACCACCCCGGTGTTGGTCGTGATACAGACAAGGGGGCTGCCGCAGACGCAACTACCTGGCCGTCAGCGCCAAGCAGCACAGCCTTCACAGCGGATGTACCGATATCGATTCCCAAAAACACAAGGCCCCCTTATGTCGACGATTCGATCAGTCGAGCATTAATGTTAACGCTAACATTTTTGCTTTGACTCAACAAGCCGATCCAATACACTGCGCACATGGAGAACTTATGAAGCCGCGCCGAAAGTCGACGCGAGTCACCATTGCCGACGTTGCGGCCGCAGCCGGCGTCTCGATCATGACCGTCTCGCGTGTTGTCAATCGAGACGAAAAGGTCAAGGCGACCACCCGGAAGACGGTGGAAGAGGCCATTGCTGCGCTGAACTACGCCCCCAATGTTGCCGCGCGCACGCTAGCGGGTGGTCGCATCAAACGCATTTGCCTGCTTTACGGTAACCCCTCTTCCGCCTATCTCGGTGAGTTGCTCGTCGGCGCGTTGGAGGCCGCCAGCGAAGCCGGCGCCCATTTGATTGTCGAACGCACGGACGCCTCCCTCGACCCGTCGCTCCTCGCACAACACTTCGGTCGGGATTGGGATGCGTTGATCGTGCCGCCACCGATGAGCGATATCGCCGGCATTCGACAAACCATTCAAGCGCATGCGTTCCCCGCCGTATTCATCGCGAGCGCCAGAGAAACCAGTGAATCGGCAGAGATTCGGATTGACGATACGGAAGCGGCGCGCGAGATGACGCAGTATCTGATTGAACAGGGACATCAACGCATCGGCTTTATCAAAGGCGCAACCGACCAGACGGTCAGCGCCGCACGTTACGACGGCTATCGACAAGCACTCATTGAAGCCGGCATCGACATCGACGTGACGCTAGTCCGAACAGGGCAATTCACTTATCGCT
>JBCAZE010000040.1:0-19895 GCA_039700805.1 Pseudomonadota bacterium
CCCGTGTCGGTAAGGATGGGAGCTGATCCGCGTCAATACCCTTTAAGGATTGACAAACATCTAGCAGCGAGGCCGTTCCCTCGCGACCCATTGTTTGGCCCATTGCAGTCCGGCGTTCTCAAGCCGAATAATGTCGATCGATGTCAATTTGCACGCCGTAGAACGCATGTTTGCGCCCGCAGCGACCAAGATACCGAAGTTTTTCTCCGCGAAGAGACCAGACCTGGCAAATGACGTATTGAACAATGCCTCGTTTAGCACACGGTCATCGTGCACACCGGTGGCGTATTTCTTTAGCAGCAGGCGCAACGTTGATGGGTCACAAGACAGGCTTGCCTTACGAATAGCAGGACCGAAATCGATAATTTCACCGCCGTCACGACTATCAACTTCCCTAACGATATCCTCAATAAATCCGCAATGTCCTCCCGCTGCCAAACCAAGTGTTCGCTGTAGTGACGTATCACTTAGCAATGGGAGTAGAACCGAATACACGCCGTACTTGGACGTACAGGGGCTTCCCGCTGATGCCGTGAATCTTGCGCAATTTGTTCGGCCTGGGCGTCAGGCTAGTATCGCCATCGACCTTTCCTTTTGATACCAATTTCGGAAGACAAAACAATGAAAGCTATCCATCGACAAGTATTGCTAACAAGTCTAGTGCTCGTATTGACGGGCTGTGCCACACCGACGCGAGTCGCTGAGCAGATCAACAATGTCCCTGTGTACGAGCGCGTTGCTAACCCATTCTTCGATGCCATCAAAGAGTCATCAACAAAAGCGCAAAAAGACCGATTGGCGATTCTCGCGATGCAGGGGGAGTATCGCGTTGATTTCAATTTCATGGAAACCGTCCCGCTTATCGCTGGGTATGAACGGTTCGATGATAAGAATACGGGCGGCTTTGAGACGGTCCTCGTAGTCGAAGCAACTGAGCGAAAGATCGTGCTACAACATCTCCTAGTCACACCAACAGGCCATGTCATCAAGCATTGGCGTCAGGACTGGACTTACGAGGCAGACGAACGATTCGAGTTTGTTGCAAATCAAACATGGGCGGTCAGGCCTTTAGACGCCAATGAAACGCGCGGCGCATGGACCCAATGCGTCTACGAAGTCTCAGATGCACCGCGCTATTGCGGCACGGGAAAGTGGAATCATAAGTACGGGGTCTCTACCTGGACTAGTGGTCGCAGCTGGCGACCACTCCCGCGTCGAGAATACACAAAACGGGATGACTACAACGCCATCAATGCCGAAAACCGACATACCGTAACACCCAATGGCTGGACGCATGAGCAAGACAACACGAAGACGTATCGCGATGGTGAGAAGACTGCCACAACGCTTGTCCGTGAGTTCGGCTTCAACGACTACCGAAGCATCTCAGGCTATGATTTTCTGCCTGCGCGTGATTACTGGAACAAAACCCACGATTACTGGGCCCGCGTTCGGTCGGCATGGCAGCGGCGGCTCGATAATGACGGTCGCCTTGAACTGCTGACAGCAGTTGACGGCATGCCCATCATCACGGCTACGTTTTCGCATGCTGAGAACCTTGATTCGATGAACGCCGATGATCAACAAGTCGCTATTGAAGATGTTCTGAACCGCTGGACCAAAAGCACACCAGCGATATCCCAGTATCGACAATGACAACGCCAGGAGCAGTCCAGGCCGGCCGACGGTCTGGACTGTAGGGGCGATGCCAGAACAAACGTTGGCTCGCCATGGGGTACAAGCCGCTTTAGAATCGGCGAATGACGAGAACAACCATCTCAACAGTGAGCGGACGCTTCAACGGGCAAATCCGTAACGCGGCCCGTTGTTGGCTCGGCATCCGCTACGGTCGTGTTCCTTCGCGTTGGCAGCAGCCGGAAGCACAAGCGCCGCATCGTTTCGCGCGTGATTGCAGTTTCTATCGCCGCCCGGCTTTACAACATAGTTCTGCGATGGGCGCACAGATTCCCGGCGGATTTCATGATGGCGTTGAAGATGCACTAACGCTGAATGTGTTCGCGCCGCTCGAGACTGTCCGCCGATGTCCAGTCATGGTGTGGATACACGGTGGCGGCTTTGCCGTCGGTTCCGCTTCTCAGTCGTGGTATGACGGCTCGACGCTGGCAAGAGAGCACAACGTTCTTGTCGTGACCATCAATTACCGGGTCGGCGTACTCGGCTTTCTACGACTTAACGACATCACGGACGGGCGAATTCCAGCGACTGGCAACGAAGGCCTGCTCGACCAGATCGCCGCGCTCGAGTGGATTCAACGCCACATCGATGCTTTCGGTGGTGATCCGGATAACGTGACAATCTTCGGTGAATCCGCTGGCGCAATGTCCATCTCCAGCCTGATGACAATGCCAGCGGCCGAAGGGCTTGCGCATAAAGCCATCATGCAAAGTGGCAACATGCACGCGGCACATTCGATCGACAATGCGAACCGCGTGGCGTCGGAGTTTCTGAAGGCATTGCCGGCCAGCGTCCGCACCAATCCAATCAAGGCCTCGAAAGAAGCGCTAACCGATGCCGCTGCAACGCTGCACGGTCGTCTGATGTTCGACGAGCGGCTAACCATCATGCCAACACGCCCGGTTGTTGATGGGGAATCGCTGCCGATGCTGCCGATTCAAGCCATGCGGGATGGGCACGCCGCCAAAATCCCGGTGATCATCGGTTACAACAAAGATGAATGGCGGTACTTTGCTCAAGTTGATCGAGCGATGAAGCGACTGGACGATGCGGGTTTGCGCCAGCGACTTGCCTACCATTTCCGTCCGAATGAAGTCGAGAGACTACTCGAGCTATACGCCTATGACCCGACTCTCGAGCGCGCAGGTTTCTTAACGTACAGCCGCATTCATAGCGACGCGTCGTTTATCGCATCCAGTAAAGCGGCAATCGAGGCGCTTGCATCGCGACAACCCGTGTACGCCTATCGATTCGATCGCCCAGCGCCGGGGCTTGGCGGACTACTTGGCGCTTGCCACGTAACCGAAATCCCCTATGTCTTCGGCACACTAGACCAACTGGGGCACGGCGTCCTGTTCGAGAACAGCGACGTCAGTCGCGGACTTTCCCGAGATATGCGGCAGTGGTGGTGCAACTTTGCCCGTTCTGGTGAACCCGACTTTGCACGATGGCCAGCCTGGCAAGACCACCCTGGCGAGTGGCTAATCGACGCAGAGCAGGTCTATGCCAATCACTCGCATAACGACATCGATAGCTTCTGGGCCACCATCAGCGACGAGCGCCGGATGCAAGTCTAGCCGGCTCCCATGGCAGCGAGCGCTGCTTCTCGCAGGCCCCGTTTATAGATCTTTGCGGTGGCGCCGCGAGGTAACGGCTTAGCCACGATATCAATACGAACCGGCACTTTGTAATAGGCCAAACGCTCTTTCACAAAAGCACGCAACGCGTCGCCATCCAACGAAGCATCCTTTGAATACACAACCGCGACCAGTTGTTCGCCAAGCTTTTCATCTGGTAGTCCGAAGACAGCGGACTCCTCAACCGCGTCGTGCTCGTACAGTGTGTTCTCAACTTCTTGGCAGCTGATATTTTCACCGCCACGGATCACGATGTCTTTCAGGCGATCGACAATGAACAAGTAGCCGTGCTCATCGATATAGCCGACGTCACCGGTATGCAGCCAGCCGTCTTTCATTACTTCGGCCGTTGCGTCTGGCTTGTTTAGATAGCCCTGCATATTGGATACCGACTTCAGCAAGATTTCCCCGGATTCGCCGTCGGACACATCCGCGCCGCCCTCACCGACAATCCGTAATTCGACGGTCGGAAAACAAGGCTCCCCCACGCTACCCGGTTTGAGCATATAGTTCGCGCCAGCATTCGCCGTCCCCAACGCGGAGGATTCGGTAAGACCGTAACCAACACTCGGCACGACGTTCTCGAGCGACGACTCGATCAATGGCACATGCGCGGCCGGCCGTGCAGCGCCACCACCGCTCACCGCGTACAACGACGACAAATCACGATCGGACGTCTTCGCCGCCTGCGCTAACTCATAAGACATACTCGGCACGCCATTGAATGCAGTCAGATGCTCTTTTTCGATCAGCTCAAGCGCAACCTCTACATTCCAGCGATCCATCAGCACGATCTTCTGCCCAGCGAGCATGCCTAATAGGAACATGGCATTGCAGCCCGTAACGTGGAATAACGGTACCGTCATCAATATACCCATTTGGCGACCTTCCGCCGGACCTTTACCGCGGACCGTTCGATCTGCTGTCGTCAACAACGCCCAAGTCATCAGCGCATTGATTGTCGCCCGATGAGACTGCAACACACCTTTGGGATTGCCGGTCGACCCTGACGTGTAAAAAATCGTACCGATATCATCACTGTCGATCTCGACGGGGCATGGTGCATCCGTTCCCTCCGACAGGAAGGACGCCCACGATTCAGCGCCCTCAGCTTCCCCGCGGGCACAGACGATCCGCAATCCGAGGCCATCGGCAACGGGCGCCAGCCGTGTTGCACGCTCTGGGTCAGCAATCACCAATTTCGCGCCGCTATCGCGGCAAGCATATTCGAGCTCGTCGGTTTGCCACCAACCATTCATTGGAACGGCTGCGGCGCCAATGCGGGTAATCGCCATAAACGCGAGAATCCATTCGGGGTAATTCCGCATTGCTATTGCAACAGGATCACCATGACCGATACCCGCAGCCTGCAAACTCGCCCCGATACTTTTCGAGATTTCATTCGCTTCAGCATACGAGTAACGCTCGTCGTGATAGACAATAAAGTCATTGTCAGCAAACTCAGCGCAAGTCGCTTCGTATAGCACCGACAACGTTGGCGGTGCATTGGTAAAAACGGAATATTCGACGCCTTGTAATGACTGTCTTGAGACAGCGAAGCGTGGATCGTTGGCGATCACATGATCACAGAATTGGCGTATACCAGGATCGATTGAAGACATGCTGCCCCCCGACAGTTTGAGTTAACCCGAGTTTATCCAAGGTATTGAGCAAAACGCCAGCAATTCCGCCCACAACTCGATGAAAACTGTCACGAAAGCGTCGTATGCGTGTCACGGCTTTGTCATCCACTGAAATCACTATAGGCCACGTAACACGAGATAGGTGTTTGCTGATGAGCCTGACCGATGCGACGCACAGAGTAACGACGTACCGAGGCAATGCTGCTTTCATTTCTGACGTTCACTTAGGCACACGAAGTTGTCGTGCAGAGGCGCTCCTTGCCTTTTTGAAGCGACTGGACACGAAGACGCTGTACCTGGTCGGCGACATCATCGATCTCGAGCGCATGTCACAGTCCGTCCACTGGCAGCGTACCCACAGCGCCGTCGTCAGGGAACTGTTCCAATTAGCCGCCACTGGTACACATGTTGTGTACATACCAGGCAACCATGACGCACCATTTCGTGCGCTTGCCGGACGGCGCGTTAATGGCATTGATATCCACCTCAACACCGTTCACGAAACCGCCCACGGTGAGCGGTTGTTGGTCACCCACGGCGATCAATTCGACAGTGAACTTCGCATCGGCAACATTAAAGAAAAAATCGGCAGTGTCGCTTACAAGCTACTGATGGATCTCGATGTCAACGTCAACCGGCTACGTGCACGTCTCGGCTACCGTCAATTGAACCTTGCACGGTCGGTGAAGGGGCGCATCAAGAGCGTTACGCGATACATCAACGACTATGAGGAACTGGCGACTAAGTACGCCAGTCAGCGCGGACTCGATGGCGTCATCTGCGGTCATATACACAAGCCCTGCATACGAACGTGCGGGCGTTTGCGCTATTTCAACACGGGCGACTGGGTTGAGCATGGCACAGCATTGGTGGAAGACGATCACGGGCAAATCCGTCTCGTCAATATTGAAACCGGATCACGGCGTGAGGCGGTCATCGCAACAGCCGCCTAAACAGAGAAATTGGACATGAACAAATTACAAGCGTTTTCGAAACAGATTGGCCATCCCTCAAACGAACCTTTGAATTGGCGCGGGCAGATCGTGGCCGGTGCTAGCAGCAGTGTGAACGCCAGTCTTGAAAAGCGCACGACAGAGGATGCCAAAGCCAGCAACTGGATGTCCCGACGCCCACGGAAACATTCACGCCGCTAATTTAAACGTCACGCTTACAACGGTTTCGACATTCGTATGACGACATTGATGGCGCCGGATGCTGAGACCTGTTCATCGCGGCTCAAGGCGCGATAGCCCCGCGCGCTATAAAGCGGCTCGCCGGCTACCGTCGATCCCAGCTCAATCGTCTTGAAACCGGCGCGACGTGCGGCAGCCTCCCCCAAATCCAACAACAACGTCCCGATGCCTTGGCGCACCCAGTCAGGATGCGTGTACATCGCGCGAATCCTTGCTGGCTCCGTCGCTGGGTCACTAAGACTGTCGTCACGGCCGACGGTATGATTGCCACCGTACAGTGTCCGGCGCATGCCCCATCCCCCGCAACCGACCAAATGCGTGCGACCGTCAACAGTCGCCTCAATCAAAAAGTAGGTCCCATCATCAATGAGCGTCTGATCAATGCCCATCGTCGCGCGCGCCGCTTCGATCTCTTCGGGGGTAAGAAACGCTCGCATATTCTGCTCGATCGCAGCTGACATCAGCGCCATGATGTCTTGCTTATCGGCGTTAGTCGCGATGCGGTGACTGAAGCGTGAGTCTTGCATGCACACAGCATACAAAAGCTAGATCATAGCGAGAAGTCGTTTCTCAACAGTGAAGGCTTTTGTTCTTTCAAACCCAGGCTTGAGTCCAGCCCGCAAACGATGCAGGAAATTCAACAACCGGCATAGCAAACCCCTGGAGGCTAAGGATTGCTAGCACCGCACCGAGAATGGCGCCGACGATGACATCGCTCGGGTAGTGAAGACCAAGCACAACGCGCGACAGTGCGACCAGTAGTGCAAACGGCAGAACAACTAAACCGAGTACAGGCACATAGTGAAAGAACATGGTCGTAAAAAGCACTGCATGCAAAGTATGCCCTGATGGAAAGCTGTACTGATCGAGTGGTGCTTTTCGACAAGTGATTCTGTCGTGAGAAATAAACGGGCGCTGGCGAACCAGTCGCGACTTAAGCTGGCTGTAAATCATCACACCGACTAGCGCAGTCAAACCGATATGTAACATCGCAACACTGGCGGCGACGCCGCCGGCCAAGGCGATGATTGCCATCAACGTATACCAAAGGACGCCATCACCTAGACGGCTCACAACACCAAACAAGCGATTGATCGCTTCGCGCTCACTGAGGCCATGGAGACGCAGACACAGGTTCAACTCTGCAACGTCTGCGCGCGAAATTAAATCGTGCATCTCGTTACTCCTGTCGATTTTTTGCGAAGCATGCGCCGGGGAAACTACGATCTTTTGACAAGCGGATGACGTTTTTCTTACAAGGTTGAACATACGCCCGTTTGTCACGTGGCTGTCATCTAGGCGCATTACTCTCGCGCCTGACATCTACTCGGCAGGAGAGCGCTATGAAGATTGCGATTGTCACCGATGCTTGGTATCCACAGACGAACGGTGTCGTTACAACGCTATCTCGGACAACGGAATCGCTAAGATCGTTGGGTTTTTGCGTCAAGCTATTCACACCCGAGCCGTTCAAGACCATACCTTGTCCAACGTATCCAGAAATACGCTTGTCGCTATTTGCCGGACGTCGATTACGTCGGGCATTAGATGAATTCAATGCAGACTCAATCCATATCGCGACTGAGGGTCCGCTTGGTCTTATCGCAAGACGTTATTGCATCAAGCGCAAATTGAAGTTTACGACGTCCTACCACACACAATTTCCGGCGTATGTCAGAAAACGACTACCAATCCCAGAACGAATCACGTACCGCTTTGTTCGCTGGTTTCACAACAAGGCGCAATACACGCTCGCACCCACACCGGCGATCGTCGACGAGCTACGCAGCAACGGGTTTCGATCACCGGTTCTGTGGGGGCGAGGTGTCGATACCCGACTGTTTAAGCCCAGTGGCGCAGCCCGGGACCCCCGCGGTGGACCGGTTTTTATGTACGTTGGTCGTGTTGCCGTTGAAAAAAATATCGAGGCCTTTCTCGAGCTCGACTTACCGGGTCAGAAAGTCGTTGTTGGTGATGGTCCAGCGTTAGGAACACTACGCGAGAAATTTACTGATTGCGTTTTTACCGGCTATAAGTTTGGAGAAGATCTCGCGGCGACGATGGCAAGCGCCGATGTCTTCGTGTTTCCGAGTAGGACCGATACGTTTGGCTTGGTCATGCTCGAGGCAATGGCTTGTGGCGTTCCAGTCGCGGCGTTCCCGGTGTCTGGGCCCATTGATGTGGTCAAAAACGGCGTCACCGGGGTGCTCGATAATTGCCTGCGACGCGCATGCCTAGAAGCGCTGCATATCGATCGACACGCCTGCCGACACCACGCCCTTGCGAATAGCTGGGAACGCTGCACCAATGAGTTTCTCAGCCACCTCAGCAACACGAAAGACGGACTGCCCAGCCCGTCGACATTTGTCGCATCCGTTACGCCGACACCCGCGTCCGTCGCACAGCATCGACCCATCCCCCAACCAGAGACTCAACATCCGCAGCCGCCATTGATGGACTAAAGGTGCGATCTTCGGCGAGCGCGGATTGAACGTCGGCGAGCGACGTGAACCAGCCACACTGCAGCGCAGCCAGCATCGCCGCACCAAGTACCGTCGACTCCGTATTGGTCGGGCGGCGAATGTCGCAGCCACACACGTCGGCCAAGAACTGCAAGAACCAGTCGTTGGAGACCATGCCACCGTCGACGCGGATTGTGCCCGGCGCAACCCCATCATCTCTCATCGCACCGACAAGATCCCAAGTCTGGTAGGCGATGGATTGAAGCGTGGCTGTGACCAGCGCCTCGCGCGTGGTGCCACGCGTAATCCCGTAGACAGCGCCGCGCGCGTCTGGGTCCCAGTAAGGCGCGCCTAGCCCGGTGAACGCGGGTACGACATAAACGTCTTTTTCAACGCCATGCTCGCTCGCTATGTCACCCGTTTCTGATGCATCGTCGAACAATCGTACGCCGTCTCTCAGCCACTGTATCGCCGAACCGGCGACGAAAATACTGCCTTCAAGCGCATAGGTGGTTTTGCCTGCTATCCTATAGCCGATGGTCGTTAACAACTGGTGGGATGAGCGGAGGATCTCATCGCCTGTATTCGCGATGACGAAACAGCCCGTGCCGTATGTCGACTTCGTCTCGCCAGGTGCAAAACAACCCTGACCGATGAGCGCCGCTTGCTGGTCGCCGGCGATACCCGCAACCGGAATCGCTGCGCCAAACAACGCGGGATCCGTGACACCAAAGTCTGCGGCACAGTCTCGGACATCGGGCATCATGTTCGCTGGCACACGAAAAATCTCGAGAAGTTCTGGGCAAAACTGTTGCGCGCTAATGTCGTACAAGGCAGTGCGCGATGCATTTGTAACGTCCGTTGCATGCACCTCGCCATTCGTGAGATGCCAGAGTACAAAGCTATCGACCGTACCGAATGCAAGCTCGCCGCGTTGCGCGCGTT
This sequence comes from Pseudomonadota bacterium, assembly GCA_039700805.1. Lineage (GTDB taxonomy): Bacteria > Pseudomonadota > Gammaproteobacteria > Steroidobacterales > Woeseiaceae > CALBPI01. The sequence goes on from JBCAZE010000040.1 coordinate 9,576, forward strand.
CACGTGCTCCCGCTGTGTGGTCGAGTATCCAAGCGACCTTGGTGGCCGAGAAATACGGGTCAAGTCTCAAGCCCGTTTTCTCAGCGACCGTATCCGCATGCCCAGCGCGAGCCAGTTCTCGACAGATCTCCGCAGTGCGACGGTCTTGCCAAACGATCGCACGACTAATCGGCTTTCCGGTCTCTCGATCCCAGACGATCGTCGTCTCTCGCTGGTTCGTAATTCCGATCGCGGCGATGTCACTGGCGTCTAAGTTGGCGCTCGCTAGGGCCTCTCGACAAACCGCCACGACGGAAGCCCAGATTTCCTCGGCGTCGTGTTCGACCCAACCAGACGCCGGAAAATGCTGACTGAATTCCTGCTGCGCCGATGCGACCGCTTGCAACGACTGATCGAAGACGATCGCTCGGCTGCTTGTCGTTCCCTGGTCGATCGAGAGGATATATTGCTTGGTCATGAGTTCTACCCTGCGTTTATTGGTTTCTGAATCGAGATCACTTGCCCGAGCGCTTCAGGTGCAGTCAGTGAAGATGTTGAGCAAGGATGCGCTGCGATATTGCGCAACAAATCTTCGGGCCAGGGAGTCACTCGACGCGTATTAAGATCGACATGCAAATGCAGCCATTCGCAGGTCGCGCTTAGCTTTAGACTGTCCTTCGAGAACAGGTACTGAAACTGATGGATGCGCTTTTCGTCATAGGCGATCACGTGACTTTGGATGACGAATGCCTCATCGAGACGCAATTCGTTCAAATAGCGAACATGCGATTCGACAGCGAACGTTGAATCACCCGTTAGATCACGTCGTTCATCGGAGATGCCGAATTGATGCCATAGCCCATCGATTCCGTAGTCGAAGGCAAGCAGATACCAAGCGACATTCATGTGATCGTTGACATCGATCCATTCCGGCTGGACCTTGCCGCTGTACACCTCCGGCAGTGGGATATCCCCAAGCTTGAGCTGTTTATCCCGCATCGCCCCTCCCCAGATCACGTTTTTTGGGAGTCGCAAGTGTGTGACAATCATCGAGTGATCTCAAGCGGTGCCTACACGATGACTCGAAAAAGCCAACGTCGATTCAGAATCATTGCCATCGTCTGCGTAATCCTCGCCTCGGTGACATGGATCCACTATGAACCACCACTGAGTCGCGACGCGTTGCGCGCCTACCAATCCAACGCATCGCGCTTCATTGAGATTGGAGACCTGTCGGTGCATTACCGTCGCGAAGGCAACGTGCGCGGCCCAACCGTTGTGCTGGTGCATGGCACCGCGGCATCGTTACACACCTGGGAGGGCTGGGTTGGCGCACTTGCATCCGACTATGATGTCGTCTCACTCGACTTGCCAGCGTATGGACTGACCGGAGCAAGACCCGACCGGGACTACAGCATCGAAGCCTACGTCGAATTCCTTGACGCATTCGTGCTCGCGCTCGGCATCGAGCGATTCACTTTGGCCGGCAACTCTCTGGGAGGACGTATCAGCTGGCAATACGCGCTGGACCACAGCGAAAAGTTGGACGCTTTGGTCCTGATCGACCCCAGCGGATTTATGCACAACAATCCACCTTCACTGGCTTTTCGTTTGGCCAACATGCCACTGATCAATAAAGCGATTCCGTTGTTCGCCCCTCGGAGCATTTACGAGAAAAGCGTTTACGAAGTCTATGGGGATGATAGTAAGGTCACCGATGCGCTCATTGAACGTTACTACCAGCTGTCGTTGTTCGGCGGCAATCGACAGGCTTTTGTTGACGGCGCGCGAACAAAACGTACGGAGAAAACGCATCTACTATCCAACATCAAAACACCCACACTGATCCTCTGGGGTGAAGAGGATCGATGGATCCCGGCCTCGGACGCACAGCGCTTCGCCGCGGCGATTCAAAGCAGCCGCGTGATCATGTATCCCGGCGTTGGCCACGTTCCGATGGAGGAAATTCCTCTACAAACCGTTGCTGATGTTATCGCGTTCATCGAATCACTGAAGCTTGTTGACGTGCCGGAGCTGCAAGACGCGGCACCATAAAAAGACAATGCGCTAGCCTCGCTTTGCCGGCTTGGGTGACACGTACATCGGAATTTCCGCTGTTGCCACCAATGTGCCGGCTGTATCGTGAACCGATACAGCTAACACCACATCTTCGGTCTCTCGCCAATCAATATCGTGGATATCACAGGATGCGATGACGTCGGTCGACGCTTTCGCTAGGTAACGAATATCCATACCTTTCGGAATCCAGCGCATATTCGGGGCGATGCTAACCTCCATCAAAGTGCCGCCCAGGAATTCACAGAGGTTCGCCATCGCAATGGCGTGTACGGTGCCAAGGTGGTTCGTGACTTTTCTCCGTTTGCGCAAGCGGGCAACGCCCTTCCCCGGCTCGAGCACCGTAAACGTTGGTCGAATACTGCCAAAGTAAGGTGCCTTGAAGCACACCATTCTTGAGAACAACCATAGACCCGCTGGATACCCCTTCAGCTTCTCTACCAGGCTGTGCACTTTGTTTCTGTGAGACATAGTATTTCCGTCGCTGTGTGACGCGTCGATACTGCCGACTCAGGTAGACGGCTGCAACTGACAGGTCGCCGGATCGGTTACACTTTAACTTTTCGTCGGAGCGCAGAAATGCCCCAAACCATGATGCAGGCCATCGAGATTTCTGAACCCGGTGGACCCGAGGTACTGATACCCACCGAGCGCCCTGTCCCGACACCTAAGGATAACGAGGTGTTGATTCGCGTCTTCGCAGCGGGCGTCAATCGACCCGACTGTTTCCAAAGGGCCGGTCTCTATCCAGCACCGCCTGGTGCAAGCGATCTGCCAGGACTGGAAGTGTCCGGCGAAGTCGTCGCTATCGGCGCTTCGGTGACGCGCTGGCGTATCGGCGATCGCGTCGCCGCACTGACACATGGTGGCGGCTACGCAGCATTCGTGGTGGCGCACGAACAGCACTGTCTGACAGTCCCGGACAATCTCGATATGACATTGGCGGCTGCAGTCCCGGAGACGGCGTTTACTGTGTATTCCAATGTCTGGATGCGTGGCCGACTGTCGGCGGGGCAGACACTGCTTGTCCATGGCGGCTCGAGCGGCATTGGCAGCACCGCCATTCAACTTGCCAAAGCACATGGCAGCCGGGTCATAACAACGGCTGGCAGCGAAGCGAAGTGTCAATTTTGTGAAGCGCTCGGCGCCGATGTCAGCATCAATTACAAACAAGAAGACTGGGCGGAAGCGGTTGCCGCCGCGGCCCCTGACGGTGTCGATGTCATCCTCGACATGGTGGCGGGAGACTATACCGCCAAGAATTTGAGTGTGTTGGCCATGGATGGACGTTACGTTGTGATTGCGCTGCTTGGAGGGCCAATAGCCAACGATGTGAACATGGGACTGGTGCTTCGAAAACGTCTGGTCGTGACCGGGTCAACCTTGCGGCCGCAAACCGATGCCCAGAAAGCCGCCATCGCGGCGGCTTGCGAAAAAGCAGTCGTACCGCTACTTGCAAATGGTGGCTTCGTACCAATGATCTACGAAACGTTCGCATTAAAAGACGCCGCCAAAGCCCACGCTTTGATGGAGTCCGGCGAACATATGGGTAAGATAGTACTTCGAGTTAGCGAAGGGGACCTCGCATGAACGTTGGCGTAATGTTAGTTAGCATGTTTGTTTTTTCGATCGTGGTCTGGCTACTGCTTTCGAAGCTCATGCGCGGTGCCGGTGACGCCTCACCGAAATTGGTCGTCGGCCGACAGCTACCCGTGTTCGAGTGCCAAACGGAAAACGGCGAGACGGTTTCATCGTCATCACTGGCGGGGCACAACGCAGTCTTGGTATTCGTTCGTGGTAGCTGGTGTCCTTTTTGCTCCGAGCAGGTGAAAACCGTCACACAACACTATCGCCGTATCACGGAATCCGGCGGAAAGCTGATCATCGTGACTCGCAAACCGTTGGAAATCACGCAGCGTGTGGCTGAGCAGTTTGACGTCCAGTTTGAGTTTTGGCTCGACAAGGATCTCGCCGCAGCGACAGAGTTGGATCTTGTTGACGAAGAAGCCATCCCAGATCGGTTCCACAATGACTATGGCAGACGAACGATCCGCCCAACCGTGGTTGTGGTGGATCGCAATAACTTGATTCGTTACAGCTATCGTTCAGTGAAACCGTCAGATCGACCTGACCCACAGAACTTTATGGCCGTCTTTGACGGACTCTCGTAGATCTGTCGCTAGCGGCCAATGCGCTCACGCGCCAGTTGATCGGCGATTTCATTAGTCGGTCGCTTCTCGCTCGCCGATTGCTCGAAAATCGTATCCAGTCTTTCGCCGATCTGTTCGACGCGCTGGTCGACTTCGGCATTGCTCACACCGCCGGCATACTCGCAGCCGACGTTAATAATGCCCCCAGCATTGATCACGTAGTCGGGCGCATAAATGACACCGGCATCGAATAACCGCTGACCGTCGTCGTCGGTCGCAAGCTGATTGTTCGCTGCGCCGGCGACGATACGTGCCTTTAACGTGGGAATCGATGATTCGTTTAGGATCGCGCCTAGCGCACAGGGACTAAACACATCGGCATCCGTTGCCACAATATCTTCCAGTGAGCTCGGTGTTGCTGACAACTCCTCGCACACCATGCGCACGCGTGCCTCGTTGATATCCGCGACAGTTAACTTCGCGCCTGCCGCTGCCAACGTACGACACAAACTGAGGCCAACGTTACCAACACCCTGCACCGCGACATGCATGCCCGCCAACGCGTCGCTGCCCGTCTGATGACGAACCGCCGCGCGGATACCATGGAATACGCCATCCGCCGTCTTCGGAGAGGGATCACCGCCCGCTTGACCTTCATCGCTTGGCAGACCGGCAACGAACCGAGTTTCGCTAGCCACAGTTTGCATGGCAGCGACACTCATCCCAACGTCTTCCGCCGTGATGTAGTCACCGTGAAGTGTGTCGACGAAGCGACCAAACGCCGCCAAGACGTCATCCGTCAACTGTCGATTTTCTGGCGCCATGATGACGGCTTTACCACCACCGAGCGACAACCCCGCCATCGCGTTCTTGTAGCTCATGCCGCGAGATAACCGCAAAACGTCTGTCAACGCGGAAGCGTTGTCTTCGTAGTGCCAGAAGCGACACCCGCCAGCAGCGGGACCGAGGGCAGTGGAGTGAATCGCGATAATGGCGCGCAGTCCTGACTGCGGGTCGTTACAATACACGACCCGTTCATGCTGCTCGAAAGCGGCATTATCGAAAACGCTCATTGTTTGTCCCTCTGGACTAGCCGTCTGCTAATCCGTCGATATACTTTTCCGCGTCAAGCGCCGCCATACAGCCAAATCCGGCCGAGGTAATTGCCTGACGATAGACTTGATCCGCGACGTCCCCTGCCGCAAAAACACCGGGCACACTCGTGGCAGTTGCGCCACCTGCAAGCCCGCTCTTAATGACGATGTAACCATTGTTCATATCGAGCTCGCCCGCAAAGATATCCGTATTCGGTTTATGCCCGATAGCGATAAACACACCGTGCAGCTCGACATCGGTGGTGTCGCCGGAATCGACATGACGTATGCGCATTCCGGTAACCCCAGTTTCGTCACCGAGTACCTCATCGAGCGTATGATCCCAGTGAATCGTGACATTGCCGTTCTTGGCCTTCTCGAACAATCTGTCTTGCAGGATTTTCTCCGCCCGTAGCGAATCGCGTCGATGAACCAGAACGACCTCGCTGGCGATATTCGAGAGATACAACGCTTCTTCGACGGCTGTATTGCCACCGCCGATGACGGCCACTCGTCGACCCCGATAAAAGAAACCATCGCAGGTTGCACAGGCGCTGACGCCCTTACCCATAAATGCCTCTTCCGAAGGCAGACCCAAATACTTCGCCGATGCGCCGGTCGCGATAATCACAGAATCGGCCGTATATTCGGTGCTGCCACCACGAAGTTTCAGCGGACGAGATGAAAAATCCACGGACTCGATGTGATCGATCACGATGCGGGTATCGAATCGCTCCGCATGCGCCTTCATGCGTTCCATTAAGGCGGGACCCTGCAAGCCTTCAACATCCCCAGGCCAGTTGTCGACATCGGTGGTTGTTGTAAGCTGACCACCGATTTCCATGCCGGTGATGAGCATCGGCTTTAAGTTAGCGCGCGCCGCATAAACAGCGGCCGAGTAGCCAGCAGGACCAGAACCGAGAATGACGGTCGTCGCGTGGTTTTCCTGTATCACGGTCGTTTCCTATTGTTGTAGTGCGCGCAACACGTCATCGAGCGTTGATTTCGCGTCACCGAATAGCATCCGCGTATTGTCCTTAAAGAACAGCGGGTTTTGAACGCCAGCGTAACCTGTCGCCATGCTGCGTTTGAGAACAATGGTGGTGCCGCCTTTCCAAACTTCAAGGACCGGCATACCAGCAATCGGGCTGTCGGGCTCATCTTGTGCGGAAGGATTCACAATGTCATTGGCACCGATGACGACGCTGACATCGATGTCTTCGAACTCGTCATTGACCTCGTCCATTTCAAACACAATGTCATAAGGAACACGTGCTTCGGCAAGCAACACGTTCATATGCCCTGGCATGCGCCCGGCCACCGGATGAATGGCAAATCGCACATCAACCTTTTTGTCGCGAAGTACTCGGGTGATCTCGTTGACGGTGTGCTGCGCTTGTGCGACCGCCATGCCGTAACCGGGCACGATCATCACTTTCCCTGCACCAGCCAAAAGCTCAGCAACCTCTTCCGCTTGCATCGCGACCACTTCGCCTTGGTCTGCGCCGTCACCGCCACCGCTGCTGCTAGCCGTCGTACCGAAACCACCGGCGATGACTGAAAGGAACTTGCGATTCATCGCACGACACATGATGTAACTCAAAATAGCGCCGCTGCTGCCCACCAACGCCCCTGTCACGATCAAAAGATCATTGGATAACATGAAGCCTGTTGCCGACGCCGCCCAGCCGGAATAACTGTTCAACATCGACACAACAACCGGCATATCGGCGCCACCGATTGCCGCGACCATGTGCACGCCAAAGGCGAGCGCGATCAGCGTCATAAGGATCAGCACAAACGTACCGCCGCCGTTAGCGGCTTGGTCCACGAAGATGGTCCCCAACCAGAACGCGAGGATACCGAGACCCAGGTTGAGCCAATGTCTTGCCGGGAGCAGTAAGGGGCTACCACCAATACGGCCACTCAGCTTCCCGAAGGCGATGACCGAGCCCGAAAAAGTGAGCGCGCCGATCAAAATGCCGAGGTAGATCTCGACATTGTGAATCGTGAGCTCAACGCCATAGTAGCCACTGCCGTGATCCAGAAATGTCGCGTAGCCGACGAACACAGCGGCAAGACCAACCAAGCTGTGGAGAATCGCCACGAGCTCTGGCATCTGCGTCATTTGCACCGTTTTCGCCAAGCGGATGCCGATCGCGGCGCCCGCGCCAAGCGCAATCACCAATAAAAAGTAGTTGTCGGAAACGATGCCGATAATCGTCGCGATCAAAGCGAGCGACATACCGACCATGCCGTACAAATTTCCGCGTCGGGCGGTCTCTTGGTTGCTGAGTCCACCGAGTGCCAGAATGAAAAGAATCGTAGAGACGATATAGGCTGCTTGTACCAGTCCTTCTGAAATCATCGATTACCGCCTTACTTTCTAAACATTGCCAGCATGCGCTGGGTGACAGCGAAACCGCCGAAAATATTGATACTGGTGATCAGCACCGCAACAAATGAGAGGCCAACGACCAAAAAGCCGCCGCCACTGATCTTTACAAGTGCCCCGATCACGATAATGCTGCTAATCGCATTCGTTACGCTCATCAATGGCGTATGTAGCGCAGGCGACACATTCCAAATCACCATGTAGCCGACGAAACAAGCGAGCACGAAGACGGTGAAATGCGACATGAATGAAGCCGGAGCAACATGACCGAGCGCCAAAAGCAATGCGCCGCCGATGCCCATGGCGATGGCCGGACCAAAAAACCCGCCTGGCTTTTCTTCTGCGACAACGGGTTCTGCCGGCGGTTGCGGCGCAGCCTTCGGAGCTGCCGACAGCTTCGGCGCGGGCGGTGGCCAAGTCACCTCACCATCTTTGACAACCGTGGCGCCGCGGATCACCTCGTCATCCATATTGATATCAATCTGCCCGTCTTTTTCAGGCGTCAGATCGTTGAGTAGATGACGCAGATTCGTGGCGTATAGCTGGCTGGACTGCGCAGCCAAACGACTCGGAAGGTCGGTGTAGCCGATTAACGTGACACCGTATTTTTTGGTGACCTGGTGAGGCTCGGTCAGTTCGCAGTTGCCGCCTTGTTCGGCAGCCAGGTCGACGATGACACTGCCCTCCTTCATCGAAGCGACCATCTCCTCGGTGATCAACTTCGGTGCAGGCTTACCGGGAATCAACGCGGTCGTGACAATAATATCGACATCCTTGGCTTGCTCTGCGAAGAGCGCCATTTCAGCCTCGATAAACGCCTTACTCATTGTTTTGGCGTAGCCACCTTCGCCGGCACCGTCCTCATCATCTTCGAAATCGAGCATCAAGAATTCAGCATCCATACTCTCGACCTGCTCTTTGACTTCTGGTCGGGTGTCAAACGCCCTAACAATGGCGCCCATACTTTTCGCCGTACCGATTGCGGACAATCCGGCAACGCCAGCCCCGATCACCAATACTTTCGCTGGGGGGATCTTGCCCGCCGCCGTGATTTGACCAGTGAAGAACCGCCCAAAGTGTTGTGCTGCCTCAACCATCGCGCGATAACCCGCGATATTCGCCATCGAGCTCAAAGCATCCATTTTTTGCGCCCGCGAGATGCGCGGCACACTATCCATCGCCAACGTGTTGACGCCTTTATCAGCGAGCGTCTTGGTGAGATCGGGATTCTGGCCTGCCCAAATAAAGCTAATTAGGGTTTGACCTTCACGAAGCAAGTCCGTCTCTTCGACTTTCAATGCTGGATGAAACTCCGGTTGGCGAACCTTGAGTACAATGTCGGCCGCCTCGTAGAGCGCTTTTGTGTCATCCAACACCTCCGCGCCTGACTCTCGGTAGTCCTCGTCTGGAAAACTTGCCGCCTTGCCAGCGCCGGACTCGACCAGCACGTCAAAACCGAGCTTTTTGACCAGCCCTGTGACGTCTGGGGTCATCGCGACGCGCTGCTCGCCCTCATGAACTTCGCATGGAATGCCAATTTTCATCGAATTCTCCTGAAATAACCGCTAGTTGCCCGATGATGGCGGGGTCTGCGGCGTGCGCGACAGCCGCAAAGTATCCAACCATGCAGCCGTCGAAGCAAGGTTCATCTCACACCGTCTGTTATAATTTGGTGGCTAAGACGGTCCCGATGAGCGGGACCGGATCAAACCGGCACCGAAACCGATTCCCCAACTTCTGAATAGATCCACGGAGTGATGACTATGATCAGTAAGATTTCCAAAGCCGTTGCGCTAGCAGCTCTCTTTTGCGGCAGCGCCGCTGCGGAACTGGCCGATGTTCCGGCCGGCACCTACGAGCTGGAAGATACGCATGGCTATATCTCGTTCAGCTATACCCATCTTGGCTTCTCACGACCAGTTGTCGGGTTTGAGTCATTCGGAGTCACACTCGAGTTAGATCAGGACAACGTCGCGGACAGCGCGCTATCCGTCACGATTGACGCAACCAGCGTATCCAGCCGCGTTGCCGAGTTCGACGATCACCTGAAAGGCGATAAGTGGTTTGACGTTGCGAACAATCCTGACATTGCGTTTGTGGCTACCAGCATTAAAGCGGCCGGCGACGACAAATTTGCGGTGACCGGCGATCTGACGATCAAGGGCAAGACGATGCCAGTGACGCTCGATGCCGTCATCAACAAAGCAGCGCCGCACCCGTTCAGCAAAAAGCCGACCATCGGCGTATCGGCCAGCGCAACACTGAAACGCAGCGATTGGGATCTCGGCGCTTATGCTCCAGCGGTCAGTGACGAAGTCGTGCTCGACATCCAAACGGAATTGCGGCTCGCTGAATAACGGCATTGCCGATGTCAGCCGAAAAATCTGACAAATACGGTGGCATCGCCCGGTTTTTTCACTGGGCGATCGCCGCCATGATCGTTCTCCAGTTCGTGTTGGCCAAGCTCTATGAATGGGCGGAAGCCGATGGTGAGCGCGTACGACAAATCGCGTTAATCGCCAACCACAAATCGGTTGGAATGACGGTGCTGATACTCGCCGCGTTGCGCTTGGCGTGGCGTTGGTCGAAAGGCGTGCCAAAACTGCCTAAAGCAATGCCAGCATGG
>JBCAZE010000218.1:0-4546 GCA_039700805.1 Pseudomonadota bacterium
GCACAAGCCGAGGCGTATGCCGCGCTGGGCTGCGACTACTTGCATCTTGTCGATCTGGATGGCGCTAAGGCAGGAAAGCCGGTCAATCTTAAGCTGCTAGAACAGATGGCGACCAAAAGCGGCATGAAAGTGCAAATAGGTGGTGGTATTCGGCAAGACGCGCATATCGATGCGTTGCTGGATGCCAATGTCGAACGCGTTGTGATCGGCAGTCTTGCTGTCAAGTCACCGGAGACCGTGAAAACATGGTTCGAGCGCTACGGTAGCGATCGCATCGTACTCGCTCTCGATGTGCGCTTGGACGAGAACAACGACGCGATCGTCGCGACCGACGCCTGGACTCAATCTACGGGCAAGACAATCGAGCGCGTCATCGCCGACTACCAATCGGTCGGCCTGAAACATGTGCTTTGTACGGACATCGGCAGAGATGGTGCGATGAGTGGACCATCGATTTCGCTTTATCGTCGTCTGCTACGGAAATTCCCTGATATCGCCCTGCAAGCTTCGGGCGGTGTTTCCTCGATCGAGGATCTTATCGCATTGAGAGACGCCGGAATTCCAGCCGCAATCACCGGCAAAGCGTTGCTTGAAGGAAAAATTACTGCGGAGCAACTCAGCCAATGCTAGCTCGCCGTATCATTCCCTGCCTTGACGTCAAAGATGGCCGTGTGGTCAAAGGCGTTCAATTTCGTAATCACCGTGTTGTCGGAGACATCGTGCCGCTCGCCGCGCGGTACGCCAGTGAGGGTGCCGATGAGTTGGTCTTCTATGACATCACAGCGAGCCCTGACGGACGCTCTGTCGATCGAACTTGGATCAGTCGTGTCGCCGAAGCAATCGACATTCCGTTTTGCGTCGCCGGCGGGATCAGAAGCCTGGCCGATGCGGAGTCGGTCCTCAACAAAGGCGCAGATAAGATCTCAATTAATTCTCCTGCCCTAGAGCAACCGGATCTCATCAACACACTTGCGAAGCGATTTGGTAGTCAATGCGTGGTTGTTGGTATAGACAGCCTTGAGAAGGACGGCGATTGGCGTGTCCGACAATACACAGGCAATCCGGATCAAATGCAAGATCCCGAACGCCGTACCATGGATTGGTTGGTCGAAGCACAAAATCGCGGTGCGGGTGAAATCGTTTTGAACTGTATGAATCAGGACGGCGTACGCCAGGGCTACGATATCGCGCAACTCCATAGCGCTAGGCGCCTATGTCGAGTCCCATTAATCGCGTCAGGCGGCGCGGGTAGTCAACAACACTTTATTGATGTTTTTCGCGACGCATCCGTGGATGGCGCCCTCGCCGCGAGTGTTTTCCATAGTGGCGAGTTGCCGATACCAACGCTCAAAGCGACATTAACGCAGGCTGGCATCGCAGTGCGGCCAGCGTTGCACCGAGGAGATTAACGACACATGTCTATTGAATTTTTGCGAACGCTTGAAGCCACCATCGAGTCGCGCTTGGACGATCCGAATAATGCGGATAGCTATACGGTGCGGCTCGCAGCAAAAGGCATTCAAAGAGTCGCGCAGAAGATCGGTGAGGAAGGCGTCGAAGTGGCGCTCGCTGCAGCGACCGAAGCGAGCGATACCGAACTGTTAGGTGAAGCTGCTGATCTCATCTATCACGTCAGTGTAATGTTGAAGATGCGTGGCCTTGGCCTTGACGATGTCGGCGCAACGCTCGAACGGCGCCATCGCTAGAGACATAAACGTTAGGCGTGAAGCCTACTACTTGATCACCGCTCTCTGAAGCGCGTCGTCTGATAACTGGTCGCAAGTACCAGACCATCCTCAGCGTAGAGAATCGATTGCTGATTCGCGAACGAGTGCCGGATTGTGGCACTGTCGGTGGTCAGCAACATATAGTCGTTGCCAACCTTCGCTAACTCCTCCGCTGTCGCGTAAATATGCGTCGACAGAGTCACGGTAGAGGCAGGCAAGCGCCCTTCACCGACGAAAAAAGTACGCGGCATGGCGGCATCGACAATGGCGAGAATCGCCTTGTCATCCACCGGCCGGCCATCCCCCTCTCGAATCCAAATCGCCGACGCAGGTGTCGGATTGGGGTTGAACGGAATACCCTTCACCAAATACATATCGAAATGACCAAACCAAGTCGGCGTCTGTTTGCGTTGCTCAAGCCGAAACCCTGCCGACTGCGGACCAAATCCCTCTGGCGCTGCATTGAACGCCGTCTCGCTTGGCGGCTTTTCACCACAAACCATCGTCGCGGACGCGACGACCGCATCATCAACCGGATCCGTGCAGGTCACTGACCAAAAGTCGAGGGTTCTGCGCCGCTCGAGCAACGACACTCGGATGTCGACGGCGTCATTGCGTACCGCACGATGAAATTGAACCGTTTGATTGACCAACATGCCGCGATGATCATCTTCTTGTTGTAACGCCGCCATGACCGCGGCTGCGAGCCAACCACCGTAGGCCGCATCACCATTCCAGAACCGCTTGTCGGTTGAGCAACGATAAACACCTTCACTCTGAAGGGTCACCGCAGTACTCTCGTCCAGCACAAATGTCATCGTATTACCCTTTAGTCGGATTGCAGCAACAGCTCTTCCGCCGGCGCTCGTAAATTGTAGTGCGAGGCCATCACGTAGCCATAAGCGCCGGTGTTGGCAATCAATATCACGTCACCCGACGACGTGGACGGCATTAACCGGTCAGCGCCCAATGTATCACCCGTTTCGCAAATCGGACCGACAATCGTGACGGCTTGGTCGGCCGGTTGATCCAATTGCGTCAGATTCACAATCTCATGATAAGCACCATAGAGTGCTGGCCGGATCAGTGAGTTCATACCGGTCGACAAACCAACGTATTGCACAGCCCCTTTGCCTTTTGTCTGCGTCACACGAGAAAGCAACACGCCCGATTCTGCGACCAAGAAACGCCCGGGTTCTAGCCACAACGATAGCGCCGGATAACGCGTTTTCAGCGCCGACAGCGATTCATCAAACGCTTGTAGATCGAGGCTCGCATCTCCAGGCTTCTCTGGCACACCTAGTCCGCCACCGAGGTCTAGTACAGATACATCGGGAAAACGCGCCGATGCGTCAACAAGAATCTCTGCGACCTGTCGCCAGCTGCCAGGCTCCGTGATGCCACTACCTGAGTGCGCATGAATGCCCACAACGCGGCAACCCACCGACGAGACCAACGTCTCGAGCAGTGGCAGTTCAAAAAGCGGAACGCCGAATTTCGAATGGACGCCTGCCGTGCGCACATGCTCGTGGTGCCCGCGACCTTTGCCTGGATCCAAACGCACAAAAACGTCCTGCCCCTTAAAAACCTCTGGCCAGGCGCGTAGCGGAAACAAATTATCCAGCGTCACACGAACACCGCGTGTGAACCCCGCCACATAGTCTTCTGCGGGCGCAAAGTTTGGCGTATACAACACCCGCTTCGGATCAAGGTCGGGGAAAAGGCCAAACACGCGCTCAAGTTCGCCGGGCGAGACGCACTCAAAGCCTAATCCCGCCTCGTAAACTAAGTTGAGAATCTCGGGATTTGAATTCGCCTTCATCGCGAACAACACGTTGTCGATATTCGAAAGCCCCTGCAATGACGCCATGCGTGCCTTTATCGTGGCTGCGTCATAAACATAGCAATTCGAGCGTGTCGACATGATCTTGAGTAGCGCGTCACGCCGATCTCGCCACCAGCTCGGTTCGACGACCGATGTTTGATCTGGTGACGCATTCAGCGACTCCCAGCTATCACCTAGCATGTCATCATTGGCACGCTTACCGATGACCGATGGATGAAGCTGCTGAACCAAGCGGTAACCCTGCGCTTCATCGACGACCACCGTCAGATTCAGATCATTTGCCGCTTGCGACAATAGATGCACTTGATGCTCTTCGAAAACGGAGAGCGACGGTCCAATCTTGTGCAGGTGCGCACGAATTTTTCGACCAACGAGACTCACCGCCGCACAATTGCGAATCAGCTTAACGCGGCAGTATTCAGAGAGCGCTTCAATCAAAGCGCGTAAATCGTCCTCACTATCGGGGCCGGCCTCGCCGTCGATCGAAACAGTGACGTTGCTTTCCGATGTCGACACAAGATCGATGGAAACGCCATGATCACTGAACACTGCGAATACGTTGGCGAGAAACCCAACTTCTTGCCACATCACCACACCATCCATAGAAATCAGCGTGATGTTCTGACGTAGCGAAATCGCTTTGACGGAAGGCTCTGGGTCGGTCTTTAGATTGGCGATCAGCGTGCCCGGGAGCTCCGGTCTCGGCGTACAGCGAACGAACAATGGAATCTGCGCATTTCTTAACGGCCCGATACAACGAGGATGCAAGACCAGTCCGCCGGTCGAGGCGATTTCCTGTGCTTCGTCGTAATGCAGTTGTTTCAGCAATCGTGCTGCCGGGACAATACGCGGGTCGGCACTGAACATACCAGGCACATCCGTCCAGATCTCAAGCCTTTGAGCGGAAAGCATGGCGGCGAAGTACGCAGCTGAGGTATCCGAGCCACCGCGGCCGAGTAGAACCGTCTCATTG
>JBCAZE010000219.1:0-4543 GCA_039700805.1 Pseudomonadota bacterium
GGTTAGCGGCGCGCTGAGCCCGCCTCTCGCATCCAGCATCTGTCGTTGCGCAGCACTCGACTGCAGAGTCTGATGTTCATGTTGTCCATGAATGTTAACGAGCAGGGCGCCAAGCGCTTTCAGATTCTGCATCGGTACTGGATTGCCATTGATAAAGCCGCGAGATCGGCCGTCTTTGTTGATGACGCGTCGTACGTGGCACTCGTCGTCCGCATCATAAGCCTGGCTTTTCAGCCATTCGCCTGCCGGATCTCCCGAGGCGATCTGGAAACTCGCCGTGATTTCGGTGCGCTCAGCACCTGGGCGTACGCTGTCCGCAGAGGCGCGGTTGCCGAGCGCCAGCCCGAGCGCGTCAACGAGGATCGATTTGCCTGCGCCCGTTTCGCCGGTGAGCACGTTCATGCCATCCCCGAATTCGACAGACACCTCATCGATAATGGCGAAGTTGCGTACGTGAATCTGTGTCAGCATGGTGTTATCGGTGTTTGCGTCGTGGTGGCCTGCGTGAGCTCACACCCCAGTTTAACTTGGATCGCAAGAGCTCGAAGTAGTCATAGCCAGGCGGATGGATCAATTTTAGTCGCTGTTGAGAGGCGCGAATGGTGAGCACATCGCCATCCTCCAGCGACTCGAGGAATTGCCCGTCAACACTGATTTCTGATCGTGTTTCATAGCGCTCGGTGCGTTGCACCTCAACGAGTGAGTGATCAGGCAGCACAATCGGGCGATCGCTAAGTGTATGCGGGCAAACCGGCACCAGCACCATCGCACTGATACCCGGTTGAATGATCGGACCGCCGCATGACAAGGCATACGCGGTGGAACCCGTCGGTGTGGCGACGATCAGGCCGTCGCCGGCATGATTGTTGACGAAGGTGCCATCCACACGAGTGACGAAGTCGATCATTCGTCCTGTTTCTCGTCGTGCGACGACGACATCATTCATCGCGAGTGCTGATGCGACCGTTTGTCCTTCCCTAAGGACCGACGCCTCCAACAACAGGCGTTCCTCGATCAGTGCCTCATTATTCAAAACGGCGGCCAGTGAGCGGGCCATCTCGTCCGGAGAGACATCGGTCAAAAACCCGAGCTTCCCAAGGTTGATTCCTAGCAAAGGAATCTCACGACCGACCGCCATGCGTGCGGCATAGAGCATCGTGCCATCGCCGCCGATTGCCACAAAAAGATCCGCTTCGTCGGCGAGTCTTGACTCTTCGATACGCTCGGCCGCAACGCTTTCTGACGCCTCAGCCACCAACACCCGGATACCCGCCTCGTTAAACCAACGCGCCACGCTTGCCATCTGCGCTTGGACGCGATCATCTTCCGGGTGCCCAAAAAGCGCTGCAGATCGGATGGAGTCAGCCATTGTCGCCTTGCGTGTCCTCTGGTGTCGCTATCGATCGCCAACCGTTTGGTAGTTGACGGGTACGGGCGAATGAGTATAACTAAACACCAGAGCCGGAACCCGTTTTCGTTCAGGTTTGTTTCAAGGGTCAGTGCGCGGGGACGCGACAGCAGATGGCAAACAATGACAACGAATTACTGACACCGCGCGCACAGCAGCTATTGCGCGCGTTGATCGAACGTTATGTTCAGGACGGTCAGCCGGTCGGTTCACGCACACTGGCTAAAGACGCGGGTTTGACGCTCAGTCCAGCGACGATTCGCAATGTCATGGCCGATCTCGAGGATATGGGGTTTGTTTCAGCCCCGCATACCTCAGCTGGCCGGATTCCAACGGCCCAGGGCTATCGGTTTTTCGTGGATACCTTGATGCGTGTGAAACCGTTGACCGCTGCGGCGGTGCGCGAGCTAGAGAGCAGCCTGCAAACGCAGTCGGATAGCACCTCCAACGTAGTTTCCAGCGCATCCAGTCTGTTGTCGCAATTCACGCAGATGGCCGGCGTCGTGACGGTACCGCGTGTCGAGCGAGTGACACTGCGCCAAATCGAATTTCTACCGCTGAGCGATGCCCGTGTCCTTGCGATTCTCGTGATCAATGAAAGTGAAGTTCAAAATCGCATTCTGGACACGAATCGTGAGTACACGCGGGATGAGTTGACCGTCGCCGCTAACTTCATCAACGCACGCTGTGCCGGGCTCGAGCTCGGCGCTATTCGCTCGGTGATATTGGACGAACTCGACAACGCGCGGGCGACGATGAATCAGGCGATGATCGATATGGTCAGCGTGGCGCAGACCGCCTTCGCCGATCACGGACAGCCGCGCGGAGAATACATCATGGCCGGAGAGACCAATTTGATGGATTTCTCTGAGCTGTCGGATGTCGACAAACTCCGTCGGCTGTTTGATGCGTTCAACCAAAAACGCGATCTTCTTGATCTATTGGATCGCAGTATCGAGGCCAGCGGCGTACAGATCTTTATTGGCGAGGAGTCCGGTTACCAAATCTTGGACGATTGCAGCGTCGTCGCATCGCCATATGTCGTTGATGATGAGGTGGTCGGTGTTCTCGGCGTGATCGGACCGAAACGCATGGCCTATGACCGAGTCGTGCCGGTTGTCGATATCACGGCAAAATTGCTCTCTTCGATCTTGAATTCTCGCGGCGAGACCCCATAGCAGCTCCAGAAACAAAGGGAGCGGTTCGCTCCTGATCAAAAACTGGAGTGAAATCAATGAATGAGGCGGATAACCGTCCCGAAGACGCATCCCTAGAGGATGTCGCTCAGGATGACAACGTCAGTCTGTCCGACGAGGCACTAGAGGCCAGTGACGCTGAACTGGACGACCCGGTGGCGTTGGCTGAGGCGAAGGCCTCCGAGAATTGGGAGAAGTATGTTCGTGCGGTTGCAGAGCTCGAAAACGTTCGCAAGCGCTCGAGACGTGACGTCGAGAATGCCCATAAATACGGCATTGAGAAATTTGCCGCGGAGCTTCTGGCGGTTGCCGATAGTCTTGAGGCAGGTATCGCCGCGGGCGCCGAAGCGGATGCGAAGACGCTGCTTGAGGGCAGCGAAGCGACGCTCAAGGTCTTCGCGACAGCAATGGCGAAGTTTGGTGTGGAGCAAGTTGACCCGCACGGCGCGCCGTTCGACCCGCAGCAGCATGAGGCCATGACGATGGTGCCGATGCCCGATGCAGAGCCCAACACGGTCATCGATGTCATCCAGAAAGGCTATTCGTTGAATGGTCGTTTGATACGACCGGCACGGGTTGTGGTCGCTGCACCTCAGCCTGACGCTTGAAAAAATCCGTCGTAGACCGCATCTCACAGCTAACAGAAATGACACGCGGCCGAATGTGATCCGGCCAGCAACTTTTGAGGAAAAAACATGGGTAAGGTAATCGGAATTGATCTCGGGACGACCAACTCTTGTGTCGCCGTCATGGAAGGTGACGCCGCCCGAGTGATCGAAAACAGCGAGGGTGATCGCACCACGCCGTCGATCGTCGCATTCACCAAAGACGACGAGGTGTTGGTCGGTCAGTCTGCGAAACGTCAGGCAGTCACCAACCCGAACAACACGTTGTTCGCGGTGAAGCGATTGATCGGACGTCGCTTTGAAGACGACGTGGTGCAGCGCGACATCGACATGGTGCCGTACACCATTGCAAAGGCCGATAACGGTGACGCGTGGGTTGAGGTAGACGGCAAAAAGATGGCGCCGCCTGAGATTTCAGCGCGTGTTCTGATGAAAATGAAAAAGACCGCGGAAGACTATCTGGGTGAGGCTGTCACCGAGGCGGTCATTACGGTACCGGCTTACTTTAACGACTCTCAGCGTCAGGCGACCAAAGACGCTGGCAAGATCGCAGGGCTCGACGTCAAACGGATTATCAATGAGCCGACCGCAGCAGCGTTGGCGTATGGCATGGACAAGCAACGTGGTGACCGCACGGTCGCTGTCTACGACTTAGGTGGTGGCACATTTGACGTGTCGATCATCGAAATCGCTGAGATTGATGGCGAGCACCAGTTCGAGGTGTTGGCGACCAATGGCGACACCTTCCTGGGTGGTGAAGATTTTGACCTCAAGATCATCGAATACCTGGCAAGTGAGTTTGAGAAAGAGTCGGGGGTTGATATCAAGAAAGACCCGCTGGCGATGCAGCGACTCAAAGAAGCGGGTGAGAAAGCCAAGATCGAGCTGTCATCTCAGCAGCAAACGGAAGTGAATCTTCCTTACATCACTGCAGATGCGAGTGGTCCGAAGCATTTGAACATCAAGCTGACGCGCGCCAAGCTCGAATCACTGGTTGGTGATCTTATTAAGCGCACGATCGAGCCTTGTAAAATCGCATTGAAAGACGCTGGACTGAAAGTCTCTGACATCAATGATGTGATTTTGGTCGGTGGTCAAACGCGGATGCCGAAAGTCGCCGAAGAGGTCCAAGATTTCTTCGGGGCCGAGCCACGCCGTGACGTGAACCCGGACGAAGCCGTTGCCATTGGTGCCGCTATTCAGGGTGGCGTGCTGTCGGGCGACGTCAAAGATGTCTTGTTGCTGGACGTTACACCATTGTCGCTCGGTATCGAGACGATGGGTGGCGTGATGACCAAGCTCATCGACAAGAA
>JBCAZE010000041.1:0-19831 GCA_039700805.1 Pseudomonadota bacterium
CGATGCGCATGCGCGCGCGCATGCGCATCGCATTCTCGAGCTAGAACCACATAACTACAGTGCACGCGTCTTACTCACGCGACTTCATGTTGCAAGCGAAGCGTATGTCGAAGCGGAACAAACGGTACTCGGTTTGCTGGCTGATTACCCGGAATCGCCGGAGCTGTTTGCCCTCTATGCCGACATTATGCTGCAGACGTTCCATATCGATAAGGCGGAGAAACTGGCAGCCGAAGCGCTCCGGTTTGACCCCGACAATTTGAGTGCGATGTCGATTCACGCCCAATGTGCATTTATCCGTCAGCCAGACGCCGAACAGACCGCGCGTATGCAACGGTTACTGAAAGAGCACCCCGACCAGGCGCAAACAACCATCCTGCTTGTGCAGCGGCTACTCGACAATGGGAAGACGAGCGAGGCGTATCGATTGAGTCGCTCTCTCGTCATGTCACAACCGGACAACCCGCATTACGTCGAGCTCGCCAACAACCTGCGCTTTACCAACCACTGGACAATGAAACCGCTGTGGCCGGTGATCAAATGGGGCTGGGGTGGTTCGATCGCAATCTGGCTGGTCTTCATGCTCTACATGAAATCCGGTGTGCTCGCCGAGTATCAGGGTACGGTCGCACTCGTGTTTCTCGGATTTGTGATTTACAGCTGGGTTTGGCCTTGGCTGTTAAAACGAATAATGGGCATCCAATGAACGACGACACGCTAGATCAACTACGCGACGCTTTAGTCAACGACCCTTTCGATATCGACACTCGATTGGCCTATGCCGACAAACTGCTCGCGGCGGGCGAAACCGACGTCGCGAAACAGCAATTCGAGATTGTCTTAAAGAGTCATGCTG
Source organism: Pseudomonadota bacterium (assembly GCA_039700805.1). GTDB lineage: Bacteria > Pseudomonadota > Gammaproteobacteria > Steroidobacterales > Woeseiaceae > CALBPI01. The sequence goes on from JBCAZE010000041.1 coordinate 857, forward strand.
CTAACGGACCCGCCGTATGCGGGCTTGCGCTTTGTGCATTGCATGAAGGCGACGAGAAGCTGGCATTGGAGCATTACACGCGCGCTCGGAACATGGATGGTTTCATACCCAATGACGCGCTGGAATCGCTGGCGTCCACCGCGCAGTCACGCGGACCGGATCTCACGGTGATCGATGGTGCCTCATCCAACGTTACGCGCATTCGCGACGAGCGCTCCGAGAAGATCGTCTTCGCAGACGTCGCGGGTATGGACGCGCTGAAGAAAATTCTTCGACTGCAGATCATCGAGCCGTTTCGTAACCCGGGGTTGTTTCAGAAGTTTCGCAAGAAAAGCGGTGGCGGCGTGCTGTTGTACGGCCCACCCGGCTGCGGAAAGACTTATATGGCGCGTGCGATTGCGGGTGAATGTAATGCGGAGTTTCAGTCGGTCGGCATCAGCGATGTTTTGAATATGTGGATCGGAGAGAGCGAAAAGAATTTGGCTGCCATTTTCGAGCAGGCGCGAGCCAAAACACCGTGCGTGCTGTTCTTTGACGAACTCGATGCACTCGCGTATTCGCGCTCCAAATCGACATCGGCTGCGGCACGGACCATCGTCAATGAATTTCTAGCGCAGCTCGACGGTTTCGCAGCTGATAATGACGAGCTGTTGATTTTGGCGGCCACGAATATGCCGTGGGACGTCGACACCGCGATGAAACGGCCCGGTCGATTTTCACGACAGGTGTTCGTACCGCCACCCGACGAGGCAGCCCGCCGCGAGATGCTAGCGATGAAACTGATCGGCGTACCGACCGATAGCATCGACTACGACGCCATTGCCGCCAAAGCAGATTACTTCTCTGGCGCTGATATCGACGGACTCATCGATCAAGCGAAAGACTTTGTATTGAGCGATATTCTAGAGAGTGGCGAAGATCGGCCGATGAATAGCAACGACCTCGTTGAGGCGATGGAAACCATGACGCCGAGCACCATCGAATGGCTGAAGACGGCAAAAAATCTTGTCATGTATTCTGGCGCTGACAACTCGTACAAAGACGTTGCAAAGTACCTCAAGAAGATTAAGAAATTCTAAGTTGCCGGCTGGCTGCCGATTTGCGAAAAACGTGCGCCGCTAACGCGATAGTTCAACGCGTGCCGGAAAAGTGAGCGTCAGTGAAAAAAGGCTCATCGCGTAGCTCGGTGACTCATTCTCGAGTAGCCCGGTCGGAATATAGTAGAGCGCTTCCGCATCAGCATAAGCCTCTGGTTTGGTGGCATCGAGCAACTGCCACTCACCGTCCGCCCAAACCTCCGTCCACGCGTGCCCATAGACAAAGGGCGACTCCCCATCGACGAGCATCAGACCAAGAACCACCCGAGCCGGCTTGCCGGACGCGCGTGCCGCGGCCGCCAATAAGACCGCGTGCTCTGTGCAATCGCCGGATCGCGTACGCGCGACGGTCGAGGCGAAATCGAAGTTACGCGCATAGGTCTTGTCACTGATCCAATCGAACACGCCGTCCTCCATCGCCTCAATGGGCAAAGGCTGCGCGTCGTTTTGCCACGCGTCGGACGCCAGCATGTCAACGACCGATGGCTCACTGTAATCGATGACAAACGTATCGGACAACCAATCATCAGGCTGGCCGGAGAACGTCTGCCGCGCATTTTTGAGAGACACCGTGAGACTATCGGTATCGCTTGCGACCACAGCCATGCCTTTTGCTGTCAGTGTTGCGGCGACTGCCTCGGGATTGTCGATGAAAAGGCGTAGCGTCGCATCCTGGTCATCTTCGCGTTCCAACACGTCGACTGGGATCACATGAAGGTAGAGCCCCTGATCTTCCAGTGCCGGCACCGCGACCGGCAAGAGCATCAGTGCCATAAGAACGGCGAGCCGCTTACTCAATCGGCGGCACCTCACCTTCCGACCAAACACGCGTCATCGTCATGGTCATACCGCCGAGATCCGATGCCATCTCCGAGATCGTGCCATCCCCCGCGATTTTGGTTTTCATCACCAAAGGCCCAAGACTCAAGGTTCCGCTCATGTTGTCCTCATCCTGATTGAAGGTGACGCGCGTTAACGCCGCAGGATCGGCATCCGGTATCCAGGCGATAAGATCACCTTCCGTGCGCTCAGCATCGCCGATCACATCCCGAACTGTTTGTATTTGTCGCAAACCCGATTCGATGGTTGACACATCAGGCAACTCGGTTGCGTATTCTTTGCCCTGAATGTTGCCCTTGACGCCCCATATGTCATTCTCATCCCTGCTCAGATCGAGCTGCATGGTTAATTCGCCATTTTCAACATTGGCACTGTAGGCATTGATCAACCCGCCTTGCGGCGTACTCCATTCATAAGAATAACCATCCGAAGTCGACAACGTTGAGCGATCGGCAGCGAAAGCAGAAGATTCAACTGAGACAATCCGGGAATCACCTTCCTCGTCACGCACATAGTCCATCTTTGCGAAACCGACTGCCTGATCGTTTAACTGCACGAGATACAGCTCTTGGTAGTAAGGGGATATATCGTCGGTGCTTGTGCTCGCATTTTCGACAAACTCGACAAACATCTGAAGAAAACTCTTGCTGTAACCCATTTCGGTGTGAATGCAAGCAACCGATGTCTTGTCGATAACTGCGACTGCAGCCTTAGTCTGCGCCGCCAATTGCTCACCTTCGGCTTTTTCAATAATCAAAAACCACTCAAGGGCCATGATGGGCTGCGCGCCAACGTGGTCGACAATCACCGACTGGATGGTACGACTCTTCAGGCTCGCACCATTCGCCTCCAAGACGTTCTGGATACCCACCTCCGCAATATTGCTGAGCAATGTCGCGGAATTGCTATCGCCGTCATAGGCATAGCATTCGGCGGGCGTGTTCTTCGAGCCGAAATTGACGAGGAAACCCTCGCCCCAGTCGTATGCAACGGACTCAATTTTTTCCTTGGCTTTGACTGTTGAGCTCAGCATGCCGTCAAACAACTCGACCGAGCGGCTCTTACCGCGACGCTTCACCTCACGATCAAGCTCCTTCTGAAGCCATTCCGGCAGTCCAGAACCGCCGTCTTGTGCGACCGCCCCAGTCGACCCGAAACCCAACACACACAGCGCAGCTGCGATAACCGGTATACATGCTGTTTTGCTCATCTCCGCTCCTTGAATGCGGCTGCTGGTTGTCAAGATAGTAGCGAATGGGCGCGCGCAAACACACCACCATCACCTTCTAAATATCAGGAGGCCAGTATAATTTTCGACGAAAGCTCAACAACAGCCAATGACGATCTCAATGCGTCACCGCACTCACGGCTGGGGTAAACAGCTAGTCAGCTGGCATTTGCCCTTCGGTAGCAACACGGACAATTTCCGTATCGACGCTTGGCAGGCCTTCGATGCCTTCGACGCGACCATGCATACGCTCGATCGTACCGTCCATCGCTAGCTCAATACGCATAGAGGTTCCATCAATCGTATATCGCGCACTTCTTGAGTCATCGATTTGTTCAATTTTCATGTCGTAAAGCTTCGTTGGCTCCAGAATCGGTAGCCATGTCTGAAGCTCAACTGTGTCTTTTGTTGGATCAGAGATCATCTCCTTCATTAGCGATACAGTTTTGGAGGCGGTGTACAATAGCGTGTCAGACTCCAGGCTCGCACTTAGTGGTTCCCGGGCATAGCTTCCATCAACCACCCAGGTCCTATCGTCGATCGGGTACAACTCAAGATCCGCAATAGTGACGCCATCATAATGTGCTGCATATGACTGCCGAAGAAGTTCGCCACTGACGGATCCCTGCTGCATTTCCCTGGAGTCCATTACCGCGATTTTGGTAGACGAAGCCCAGAGATTGCCGACATCCGTCGCGACTTTGACACCGTCTTTCTCGGTGGCAAAGTACCGCGTTCGAAAAAAGCGCGTTGGCAACCCATCGCTTCTCATAACCGATAGTTCTTGAAAGAACGGCTTTTGCGTTGCGCTCGATACCTTCGCGTTTTGGATGAGATGAGAAAAAACAGCAAGGAAATTTGGCGCGTTTCCATGTTGAGCGTGTGTACAAGACACAAGCGTGTCATCAACCAGAGAGACCGCAGTCTTCAGGAAACGGTTCTTCTTGTTGCCGTCAGACGTGACAATCTTGAATTTCCAATACACGAAGAGCACTGGACGGATACCGACATGATCCAACGTCCATGTCCTCACTTCCTTGCTATCCAGTTGTGCCTTTTCTTCCTCCAAGACAGCCTTGATAGCATTGTTTGACAATTCGCTGACCAACAAAGCGGTGTAGCCTGGGTCTGCGTGGAAGAGACAATTGATCGGTGCGGCCAAGACACCCAGATGGACCTGCAGAAAGTCCCCCTCGTCAACTGTCCATACCTGGACGTCACGCGTCGAGCGAACGCGTGTTCTAAGCCGACCGTCCAACAGCGAAATGGGTCGTTCATCGCCAACGAGTGTTGCTTCCTCGACCAGACTCTCGATAGACCAACCGGGTCGTGCAAGCTTAATCGCTGCCGCCAACGACTCCGCCGATACCTGTGGCGTTGCGAACGTCAATAAGACGAGCGCGAGCACACGATAGTGTTGTGTCATCCATGCCTCCCCGAATCATCGGAACAATCCCTAACGACGATCCTAGCAAATTCGAGGGTCGGCGATATTCCGAATTCTTAGACCGCTCAATGCCAACAGCGAGATATACCCCTTTCTTGTCGTACCGATCATACGAACCAAAATCAGGTTGTTCGTCGCCGAGGCTTCGGTAGACTATTCGCAGCTTACGAAAAGGATCAGGAAATGAGCCCGTATTCCCGGTTATTCGTGTTGATTCAATTGATGTTTGCCTGCACGTGGTGTGATGTTGCATTGGCACAATCCGTCGATCCAGGGCCCGGCCTGTTAGACCCGCGGCTCATCTATGCGAGCGATGTCGAGCGCGCGGCAGCAGCAGCGAACCAATCCACATTCAACACACTGGATGCGACCTGCAATCCCGGCGGCCAACTCGATGGCGTTGCCGCGCCGGGCGATGCGCTCCGCCCTGAGGGCTGCAGCACCGTTCAGTTTTTTGTCTACCTAACAACGCGCGAACTCGTGCACTCGGCGAATGCGTTACTCGGCGAGGGGCCGACCGCCGCAAGTCTCGATGTCGATCAGCGTGGTCTAGGTACAGCGCTACGCTGGACCGCGGCGGAAGAGCTGGCCGTCCAGGGCTCGATGGCCACGCAGTTTACCAACAACCAACTGGCTAGCCTCGCAGCAAGACTGTCCGCACTCCGATCGGGTGCCACCGGATTCGCTGTTGCGAATACCTATGGCTTACCGCCGTCGTGGGGAGATTCGTCGCTCGCCGGACTCGCCTTCAACGACAACTCGAGCGGTGGGCAAAATACACTGAGCCCGTGGGGTGGGTTCTTGAACGTCGCGATCGGAACCGGCGACAAGCAACCGACTGGAAACGAAAATGCCTTCGACTTCGACAATCGCGAACTCACGCTTGGCATTGACTATCGGCTCACATCTTCGCTTGTGGTTGGCGCGATGATTGGCTATTCAGACCAGTCGATCGAGTTCGTACCCGACGCGAATCGCATCTCTGTCGTCGACGGCGACATGGAAAGCAACGGCAATAGCGCATTCGTGTTTGGACTGCTCAACACCGATCGCTATTTTGTATCGGTCTCAGGTGGCCGGCAGCAGCTCGACTACACGCTGAACCGCGATATCCGCTATCCGTCATTCAACCCAGCGGTCGCGGCATCGAACTCACGTGCAAGCAGTGAGCCTCAGGCAGATATCGTCGCCGGCACGTTGGACGCTGGCATGACCTTCTCACGCGGCGCCGTCACATTCGAACCGTACCTCGGCGCCGAATATCTCGATGTCACTATCGACAGTTTCGCAGAAGATCGCAGCGTCAGTTTGCTTAGCGGATTAATAGACACTGATGCCTTTAACCTGGTCGTCGACGAACAGACGTTCCAGTCACTCGACGCGACGCTTGGCGCGCGACTGACGTATGCATTCACACCAAACTGGGGCGTCGCGTTGCCTTATGTCAGCGTTGAGTACCATCGTGAATTCAAGGACCAATCACGCTCAATTCGCGCGCGCTATGCCGGCGCGGGGGATGATTCGTTCGCGTTCGTTGTCCCGACCGATCCATTCGATAGTGATTTCTTTGTCTGGTCGGTGGGCCTGTCCTCGGTCATCCGCGGTGCCCGCCAACAGCGATTCGATGATTCGGTGTCGGGTGGCATTAGCGCTTATCTGCAGTATCAAGCGGTTGAAGACCTTGAGTTTTTCGACGAAAGGACCATCTCGGCCGGTCTTCGATATGAGTTCTGATCCGTAACGCGTGAACTAGCTTTCGTCGTCCGGCAGTGGCTCGATCAAACGCGGGTCCTCATTGCGGGCGTTGTTCACTGCGGTTGATACCGGCCAACTCACCAGCTGATCGGCGTAACCCTCGGCGTTCATCTCACGAAACACAGGCGGGTTATTGTCACTGCCGGCCAACCAATGCTCGGCATCGACGTCATCCAACATGACTGGCATACGGTGGTGTAAATGCGAGATCGGACCAGCCGACGGCATCGTGAGCACACTGAAGGTCTCAAGCGGCTCATCGTCCCCCCGCCATGTCTCCCAGATACCTGCCATCGCTAACGGCTGCTCGTCGCTACGATGGATGTAGTGTGGTTGCTTCTTGCCTGCAATGGTCAACCACTCGTAGTAACCGTCAGCGGGCACGAGGCAACGCCGCGCTGCAAACGCCTTTCGGTAGGCGGGTTTCTCAGCGACCGTCTCAGCACGGGCGTTGATCATACGGGATGCCATCTTTCGATCCTTGGCCCAGAATGGGACCAGCCCCCAGCGCATCATCGATAACTGACGTTGACCTTCCGTGTCCATGCGGATCACGGCTGCAAGATCAGTGGGCGCGATGTTGTACTGCGCCAATACAGAGACGTCCGGTAGCGTGACGCCAAACAGATCGTTGACTGCTTCAGCCGCCGAATAAAATGCAAAGCGACCGCACATTGCTTACTCGCGAATGCCCACACCACGATTCATCAGCGTGACGCAAACCGTGAACAGCAAAACAACGAAGAACAGTACCAGCAAATATGCCGTGCCGATCGGAATGTCAGACTGACCAAGCACGCCGTAGCGGAACGCGTTGACCATGTACAAAATCGGGTTTGCCATCGATACCTTTTGCCAGAACTCGGGCAACAAGGAGATCGAATAGAACACGCCGCCGAGGTAAGTCAAAGGCGTTAGGACAAATGTCGGAATGATGGAGATGTCATCAAACTTTTTGGCAAACATCGCGTTGATGAAGCCAGCAAGCGAAAAGACGACCGAGGTCAGAATCACCATCGACACCATGATCAATGGGTGCTCAATCTTCAGTTTAGTGAACGCGAGGGCAACGCAGGCAACCAAGGTGCCAACCATTAACCCCCGCACGACGCCGCCGGCGACATGGCCAAGCACGATGATTGAGTTCGGTACTGGAGAGACCAGCATCTCTTCGATGTGCTTTTGAAACTTGGCACCAAAGAACGATGAGACAACATTGCCGTAGGAGTTGGTGATGACCGACATCATGATCAAGCCGGGCGCGATGAACTGCATATAGGAATAACCATCCATCGTACCGATTCGACTCCCGATCAATGTGCCGAAAATCAGAAAATACAACGTCATCGTAATCGCCGGTGGCACGATCGTCTGAACCCAAATACGAATAACACGCAGATACTCTTTCCTGACGATGGTCAGAAATGCGACCCAGTTGCGTGCTGCGATCGATGCTTCACTCATGCCTTATTCGCCTTCGCTTTTTTCTCATCAACGAGGTTCAGGAACAGTTCTTCGAGTCGATTCGCCTTATTGCGCATCGATTGGATAGCGATGCCATTGTTCTCCAGCAGCGCAAACATCGCATTGAGGTTTTGCCCTCGTGTCATTGCGACTTCGATATCACCGTCGTTGCGAAGCTCAACATCAAAACCATTCAAAGCCGGGGCAGCAGATAGCGCTTGCTCAGGTGATAAGACAAATACTTCTCGCTGCAACTTACGAAGCAATGCATTCATCGAAGTATTCTCGACAATTTCGCCACTATCGATAATCGCAATGTTGCGACACAGCGTTTCCGCCTCCTCAAGATAATGAGTCGTTAGAATAATGGTAGTGCCGTTGGCGTTGATCTCTTGAAGAAAAGACCACATCGAGCGACGAATCTCGATGTCGACACCCGCTGTCGGCTCATCAAGAATCAGAAGTCGCGGCTCATGAACCAATGCCCTGGCGATCATCAGGCGACGCTTCATACCGCCCGACAAGTTACGCGCAATGTCATTGCGCCGATCCCAAAGACTCAATTGCTCGAGATACTTCTCTGCACGCTGCAACGCCAGCTTGCGCGGAATGCCGTAGTACCCCGCTTGATTGACCAACGTATTCAACACCTTGTCGAATAAATTGAGGTTGATCTCCTGAGGTACGAGCCCGATGCACCGCTTCGCCGCGGAGAGATCGCTGTCAATATCGTGCCCGAAGATCGATACGCTGCCGCCGGTCTTCGTGACCAATGAGGACACAATGCCGATCGTCGTCGTCTTACCCGCGCCATTCGGACCGAGCAGCGCATAAAAGTCGCCTTCGTCGACTGTAAAGTCGATACCACGCAGTGCGACGTTGCCGTTGGGATAGGTCTTGGTCAGACCTTTGATATCAAGTGCATGCATCCCGCCATTGTAGCGCGATCCGCCGTGCGGGTTTAGCGTTGGCGAATGCCCGGTTCCGACGTTGTGATCTTCGGCAGACTTCGGCGAGCGCGATGCCTTCGCGCACGGGAAAGTATCAGCTGCAAACCAGTGGCGCCGAGACTTGCCCGCTGAAGCGAAGAGATGCCGCGCTGGCGGACAAGGTCTTGCCAGTAGCCAGGCGCGTCGACCAGCCGGATTCGCAAGCGCGCGCGGGTCGCGAAACCTGCCAGGTCGGCGATGCTGTTTTGGCCAAAGTTCTGGCACCAGACTTGGTCGAAGCCAGTGACGAGTGTCGCAAGCGCGACGTCTTCTTGCGCCAATTGCCAGATGAAACTCGCGGTCAGCGTGACGAGATCTGAGGCACCGGCAATGTCGTCGGGAATTCCGGATGGACCCGGATGCGTAGACGCCGCGTCATAGAGCCGATAGAGCAAGAACGGTAATCGGTCGAAATGCGACTGTTGGTCGGCATGGGCATGCGTAAGACCATGCAAGATGTCGTGACTCACGTCGACGGCACCCGATCTAGCAGCGACGTCCATGACATCGATAAAACTCTGATTTAAAGCACTAATTTGCTCAAATAAGCGAGTGGACAAAGAACTCTGACGGAACACACCAATCTCCTTTTTGTTTTATTTGGTCTAAAACACACATATTGGTTAGACTGTTTATACACTAAATTGAAGTCGATGAGCTTTATATGTGTATTTTTGCTCACAAATTGCAGTTTAGGAGAGTGATATGAACGAACGCTATCGAAATGAACGGGCCAAGCTAGACCTGGCGTTAGCCATGATCGCGCGGGAAGCGCGCACGAATACGATCCGGTCTTGCACGGGACTATCGGATGATCGTATTCGCAAACTTTGCGCGCAGTACTTTACGCACCGCGATGGCCGCGCGGTGCGGCGTCGCCGAGGTAAGTCTCCGAAGCAGCTCGCGCGCTACGTCAAAAACGCACCACACCAGCTGCAAGCGACGACACTGATGCATCTGATGTTGACTGCGAGTTTGCTCACTATTCGCGACACCAATGATATCGGCGCGGCGTGGTCGACCCCGGATGTCGCTGTCGGCGTGGCGTTCTGTCGTGTCTATGATCTGTATCAGGTCATCCATGAAGAACCCTTGTTCGGCTTCGAGTGGGCCTGGAGTTTGATGTTGGCGCTCGCAACGGGTGATACGTTGGCGATGGCAACCTGCGATCGCTGCGATGCCGATTACCTGTTTGACCGATACGCCCTCGACTTCCATGTTTGCCCCGCTTGTGAAATCCGTACAGAGCGACGACGGCGCCCCGGCGCTAGACAGTTTGCAAACAATTGATTCACCGGAGTTTAGTCATAACGCGTTTTGATCTACACTTTCGGTCGTGGCACAACACCACGCTTCATTCGGGAGAGAATAATAATGTTTGCAGAGTTTAAGAAATTCGCGATGCGCGGCAATGTTGTCGACATGGCGGTCGGTATCATCATCGGCGCAGCCTTCGGCAAAATTGTCAGCTCATTTGTCAAAGACGTCATCATGCCGCCGATCGGCATGCTGATGGGGAACGTCGACTTCGGTGCGCTGTTCGTCAACCTTGGCGACAACGCATTTGAAACGTTGGCTGCAGCAGAGGAAGCCGGTGCGCCGGTTATCGCGTATGGCCGTTTCATCAACACAGTCCTCGACTTCATCATTGTCGCATTCGCGATCTTCATGGCAGTCAAAGTCATGAACAAGCTGAAGAAACAGGAAGAAGAAGCACCAGCGAAACCGCCGGAGCCTTCTGCTGAAGAAAAATTGTTGACGGAAATTCGCGACCTGTTGCAAAAACAAGGCTAGACATTTCTAACAACCGTTCGAAGCATGGCGTCGGCACGTCCGGCGCCATGCTTTTTTAACTGCTGGATCAACACGGATGTGCCTCGTACTACTCAGTTGGAAAACCAAACCTGATTTACCACTGATCATTGCGGCCAACCGCGACGAGCAGTTCAACCGGCCCGCTTCGCCCATCGGCTATTGGGAAGACGCACCAGATATCGTGGGTGGCCGCGACTTAGTGGCAAAAGGAACCTGGCTCGCGCTGGCCAAGAATGGACGCTTCGGCGTCATCACCAATTTTCGCGACCCGACGCCGGTAGCAGCACCTCGCAGCCGGGGTGACCTGATTCCGGCCTGGCTTTCTGGGCTCAAGAGTCCAGCGCAATTTCTCAGCGACATCGAGAACGCCGAAGATCAATACGCCGGTTTCAATCTGCTGTTCGGCGACCGCGACGGTCTGTATTACTTTTCGAACCGATCATTGGACTCCGGACCGTTGCCAGCGGGTTTTTATGCACTCAGCAACGGCGCATTGGACGAAGCATGGCCAAAGATGCAGCGCGGAGAGGCATTTATGCGCACGGTCCTCGAGAAAAACGCGGCCACGCTGCACGCATTCGATCCTTTTCTGACCGATCGGCGGCAAGCACCGGACCAAGACTTACCACAGCCCTTTTTTCCGATTGAACAGCGACGGATCTTATCGGCGCCGTTTATCGTCGGTGATCGCTACGGCACGCGTTGCTCAACGACCGTGATCGTGGATCAAGCGGGCGGTGTGAACATACGCGAGCAACACTACGCGCCCTTAGGGGAAGCAACGCAAGAGTACGAACTGAGTTTTGCGTTCGACTGATCTCGCGCTTTCGCTTGATCCGATATTCGGCGCTAGCTCAGTGAGAGCTTGGACATTAACCAAGCCCGTATGGCGACAATCTCCTCGTAACACACAGAATGTGGCATCGGATACGTCTGCCATTGGATTTGATAGCCAAGGTTGTTAATGAAGTCGCGGGATTGCTCGCCTAGCGACACCGGCAGCACCGGATCTTGCGTGCCGTGCACCATCAATATCGGCAGATCGGAACGCCCCTGATGTTCGGCCGTCGTCTGGTCGAGAAGCGGCAGGTAGGTCGATAAAGCCAGAACACCCGCAATCGGGGTTGACGTTGTGAGCCCCGTGAACAACGCGATCGCACCCCCTTGAGAAAAGCCTGCGATGACGATGCGTTCGGGCGCAATACCCGCCGAAATTTGCTCATCGACATAGCGCTGCATCAGCGCCGCACTCTCCCGAATACCTGCCTCATCCGCGGCAGCCGTGCGATCCAAACCCAAAATATCAAACCAAGCTGGCATCGACATGCCCCCATTGATGGTCACCGGCCGTGGCGCCGCGTGGGGAAAGATGAACCGAATCGCTGCCGACGCCGGCAGATTCAATTCGCTGACGATCGGCTCAAAATCGTGGCCGTCGGCACCCAGGCCGTGGAACAGAATGACGGCCGCATCCGGGTTCGGGCCTGTTTCGATGATGACCGGATCTCTCATTGTCGATTCCTTGTTGGTTCGTGGCGCGCAGCATAGCGCATTTTTAGTTGTATTTTTATGCGCAACTATTATAAATTATGCGCAAATTATTCGAGAAACCGAAAATGCCCGTCGATACACAGCAACAGGAAGCGCGTCGCAGCGCGATCAAACGTCTGCTTCGCAGCCGTTCGATCCGGACGCAAAGCAAACTCGCGGAGGAGCTAGAGATTCTTGGCCACTCGGTCACGCAGTCCAGCATTAGCCGTGATCTTCGAGAATTGCAGGTGATCAAAGATCCCGATGGCTATCGGTTGATGCATGACACCGACGACGAGGATGCTGAGACCAGTCTCGCCTACATCAGACGCGTTACAGCCGCCGGACCCCATATGTTAGTGGTTCATACGGCTATTGGCGCGGCCGGTAGAGTCGCCTTCGAGCTCGATCGGGCCAGCTGGCCAGAGATCGTTGGCACCATTTCCGGCGACGACACGATTTTTATTGCAACGACAGGACAAGTCGCGAACCGGCGGCTGATCGCACGTTTGCCCGCGCAAGCTCCGGAGGACACCGTATGAGCACCAATCCCCCTGTGTTGCTGGCCTATTCTGGCGGTCTCGATACGTCGTTTTGTATCCCTTGGCTCGCTGAGCAACTCAACTGCGATGTCATCACAATCACGGTGGATACGGGTGGCATCGATGACGAGGCAGCGCTGAGTCTCGAGGCGCGTTCGAAAGCACTGGGTGCTGTCGAACATCATCGGGTTGACGCTAAGGATGTTTTCTTTGATGAAGTCATTCGATATTTGATTGCCGGAAACATCAAGCGCGGCCAACGCTACCCGTTGTGTGTCGGGGCAGAGCGTGGCCTGCAAGCAGCGATGATGGCGAAAGTGGCCAATGAACGCGGCGCATCACGAATCGCACATGGCTGTACAGCAGCGGGTAACGACCAAGTGCGGTTCGAAGTGGCACTGCGCGCGTTAGCACCCAATTGCGAAATTCTTGCACCGGTACGTGACAACAGTTGGCAGCGTGAGGACCAGCTGGCATTTCTCGCCGAACGAGATTTACCCACACCGCCCACCGGCGCGGACTATTCAATTAACCGTGGCCTATGGGGTATCACCATTGGCGGCCAAGAAACGTTAACCAGCCAACAAGGTCTGCCGGAATCAGCTTGGGTGCTGTCATCCGGCGCGATCGAATCCGGCAAGTCACCGGAGTCACATACGCTGACGTTCGAGAAAGGCATACCAGTAGCACTCGATGGCAACACGGCCAGCCCGGTAGCGCTGATCGAACAACTCGAAACCCTGGGGGCAACATTCGGGATTGGCCGTGGCATTCATCTTGGCGACACTATTCTAGGCACCAAAGGGCGTGTCGCCTTCGAGGCGCCTGCTGCAGAGATTCTGATCGAAACGCACCGTGAGCTTGAGAAGCTAACGCTGAGCGGCCTCCAGTTACGCGTCAAAGATCAGGTCGCCGCGACGTACGGCGATTTTGTACACGAAGGCAAGCAACTGGATCCCGCTTGCCGTGATATCGAAGCATTACTTGAGAGTTCGCAAGCGCAGGTTTCCGGCACGGTCACGTTCACGCTTTCACCGGGCCGTTTGTTTATTGAAGGTACCGAGTCGGCACAGTCTCTGCTAGCCGCGACTAAAGGTGTCTACGGTGAGGCTGCTGGCGAATGGACCGCCGCCGATGCGCGCGGTTACTCACGCGTACTCGCACTGCCGGGGATCCTACAATCGCGAGCAAGGAACGCATCATGAACACGCGCGCCGTTTTTGTCGACAAGGTCGCGTCGCTAGCACAACACCAAAACCTCGGTAGCGAAATTCGCCTCTCCGGCGACATCCTCTGCGAAGAGGGCGTCCTGGTTGCCGTCGAGATTCAGAACAACAAAGCGCGCTATAACACCTTGGAGCTAACCAGCGGGAGAATGGCGACGCTGAAGAAAGGTGATGTCATCGTAGGTGCCCTCGGACATCGGAAAGCCCTGTTCGGCTATTCTGGATCGTTGCCCACCGCACTCGCGCCTGGTGACACGGTGCAGATGCTCAACATCGGCGGTGTGCTCGGGCATTGCGATTCGGCCAATCCAGATTTCGGGCCACCGTTCGACTGCAAGGTGCTCGGTATGGTTCTCGACTTTCCTTATCTTGGCGAGCGTATCGGCGTGCCCGCGCGCGCTGGCGCGCGCGCACTCCCGGAAGCGTTGACCGAGCTGAATATTGGAGTGCCGGTTGTGGCCCTGGCTGGCACCTGCATGGACTCTGGCAAGACGGCCGCGGCCTGTGCGATCGTGACGCGCCTCCGTGCAAACGGCATGCGCGTCGCCGCCTGCAAGGTCACCGGTGTCTCACTGCGACGGGACGTACTCGCCATGGAAGACGCCGGTGCATTTACCTCACAACTATTCTCTGACTTTGGGGTCATGACGACGACCGCGAACAACGGCCCCGCTCTAACCCGCGCACTACTCGCCGCGCTCGCGGAGGAGCAACCGGATGTGATCGTCGTCGAACTCGGCGATGGCCTGCTTGGCACCTACGGGGTCGATGCGATTCTCGCCGACGATGACATACGCAGCGCGATCACCAGTGTCGTGCTCTGCGCCAACGACCCGGTGGCAGCTTGGGGCGGCGTACGCATTCTGCGAGAGACTTACGACATCGAACCTGCGGTGGTGACCGGCCCGTCGACGGATAACGCCGTCGGCATCGATCTGATCGAAGAGAAGATGGGCGTTACGGCACGAAACGCACTGACCCAGGGTGTCGCACTGGGAGATCACGTATTCAATGACATCAGAGACATCGGGTGATGCGGATGATGCGGCTTGCTATCAGTTTCTTGGGCGCGGTTGAGACCAACACATGAACCACAACAAAATTCCAGTGGTGATCATCGGCGCGGGCGGTTACGTTGGCGCAGAGTTCATTCGTTTGATCAGCACTCATCCATCAGTGAGCTTGCGAGTGGCAACGTCAGACAGTCTTGCCGGTCAGCGCGTTGATAACGTCATGCCCCATTTGCGTGGAGCGGTTGGCAACTTAACCTTCACCCGAATCGATACGGTCGGTGCGTTTATCCAATCCGTGGCGCGATGCGTGCTGTTATCTGCAGCACCTCACGGCGGCGCCGCAACAGTGATTGACGAATGCATGACAATCGCAGAGAACAACGGCTGCGCGTTGACCGTCGTCGATGCATCAGCGGACTTTCGCTATCACGATGCCGGGGCTTACGAAGCCGTCTACGGTCAACCGCATGGCGCACCACATCGTCTCGATGCCTTCCAAAGCGCCGTACCAGAACTGTACGAGGCGTCGGATGCCGAGCACATCGGTCACCCCGGTTGTTTCGCGACAGCACAACAGCTCGGTATTGCCCCGCTGTTGGCGAGCAACGTGGTCGAGCCACGATTTTTCACCAACGGGATCACCGGGGCGACAGGTGCCGGCAAAACACCGCTGGCAACGACTCATACCCCCGAGCGCCACAGCAACCTCTTTGCTTATAAGTCATTGTCGCATCGACATGCGCCGGAAGTGGTTCAGCAATTAAGTGATGCGACCGGCAAGAAACCGCAAGTGCATTTCACGCCGCACTCGGGTCCGTTCGCAAGGGGCATCCATATGACGATCAATGCTATTGCCAACACGCGCATCACTGACGCGTCTCTGAAGGCAATCTTTGAGGATACCTACCGCGACGCGCCATTCGTTCGCATCGTCGATGGTATGCCGCGACTAAAGTCTGTCGTCGGCAGCAACTTTGCGGATATCGGTGTCACCACCGATGGTGATGCAGTCACTGTTTGCGTTGTCATCGACAACTTACTTAAGGGCGCTGCGGGTGGCTCGGTGCAATGGATGAATCGCCTTCTCGGTTTCGACGAAACGGAAGGTCTGCTGCAGGCGTCGATCGGATGGACATAAGCACAGCGACGAAACGTGAAGAAGCGGCGCATACGCTGCCGGTTTATCCACAACTCGATTTCGTTCCGGTATCGGGCGACGGGTCTTGGCTGACCGATGCGGACGGGCGCCGTGTACTCGATATGTATGGCGGTCATGCCGTCGCAGCGCTTGGTTACAACCATCCTGCGCTGCTCGATGCCGTTGACAAACAAATCCGGACGCTACCTTTCCAATCCAATATCGTCGCCAATCCCGTGCGCGCCAAAGCCGCCGCGTTGCTGACGGCTTTCGCAGGCGAGCCTTTTTCGCATGCATTTTTCGTAAACAGTGGCGCCGAGGCTAATGAGAACGCGCTGCGTATCGCGTTCCTGCAAACCGGCGGCAAACATGTGGTGGCTGTCGAGCATGGCTTTCATGGGCGCACCGCTGCTGCATCTGCGGTGACTTGGGGCGCTAAAGAAAAATGGTATGGCTTTCCGAATGCGCCGTTCGATGTGACCTTCGTCAAGCGAAACAGGTGCGACGCCATTGCTAGTGCATTCCGAGAAGATACCGCCGCCGTCATCGTGGAGCCGGTGCAAGGGGTTGCTGGCGCGAAAGATCTTTGCCCAACCTATCTCAAAAAACTGGCCGAACGCGCCAAACAAGTGGGCGCATTGTTCATTGCCGACGAAGTGCAAAGCGGCATGGGTCGCAGCGGCCTACCTTTTGCGATCAGCCACTCAGGTGTTACTCCAGACATCATCACGGCGGCCAAGTCGTTGGGCGGCGGCGTGGCTTGCGGTGCCGTGATAACCACCGCCGAGATCGCAGCGCAACGGCGCTTCGGCGATCTCGGTACAACGTTTGGTGGAGGCCCCGTGGCCGCCGCGGCCATGACCGCCGTTGTCGAAACCATCAACAAAGAAGGCTTGGTCGCGAATGCCGCTGCACGCGAGGCTCAAGTGCGCGAAAGCTGTGTCGTTGGACCTATCGAGTCCGTACAGGGTAAAGGCCTGTTACTCGGACTGCGGTGCAAAGGTCCGGCGCGGGCTGTTCGCGATGCCTTGCTTCGAAAAAATATTTTGACCGGCTTATCGGGCGATCCGAACATCGTTCGTTTACTGCCGCCACTGAACCTCGATCCTGAAGACGTCGCGCACCTCGCCGACGCACTTGCCGATATTCCCGATGGAACCTGCTAATGAAAAAGTTTAATCACTTAGGTGACTTCACCAACGAAGAAATCAATGCACTCGTCACCCTTGCCGGACGATTGGATCAGCACCCAGAGCCTCAGGCACTCGCAGGCAAAGTCTTGTCGCTCTTGTTTCTGAGCCCGTCACTCAGAACGTTGGCATCGTTCCAGGCGGCGATGACAAGACTTGGGGGTGGCGCGTTTGTCATCTCACCCGATATGTCGATTCATGGACTTGAGTCGCGACATGGCATCGTCATGGACGGCAGTGCCGCAGAGCATATTCGAGAAGCGGTGCCGGTTCTTGCCTCGTATGGAGATGCTATCGGCATCCGCGCATTCGCTGAGAGAAAAAATCTTGACGATGACATCACAGAGAAAGCGTTCACCGAACTAACCGATCTCATCGACTCTCCATGGATCAATATGGAGTCGGCAATGAGTCACCCGTGCCAGAGTCTTGCCGACTGGAAGACACTCGACGACCTCGCGGTACCCAAGAATGGCAAGTTTGTATTGTCGTGGGCGTGGCATCCGAAAGCACTGCCGCTCGCTGTTCCTGCAAGCACGCTGCACATGGCGGCGATGCGGGGTATGGACGTGACGGTATTGCGACCGGACAATTTCGCGCTGCCTCGGCCCATCATGCAACAAGCCCACGCGGCAGCGGCGGCGAACGGGGGCAGTGTGCGCGAAACAGACGACCGGGATGAGGCGATGGATGGTGCAGAGATCATTTACGCAAAGAGTTGGTCGGCGACGCACCAGTACGGTGACAAACTCGCCGACGAAGAGGCGCGCGCCGACCTGTCGCACTGGTGCGTCGACGAGTCGTGGTTCGGCCGCGCAACAAACGATGCACGGTTCATGCATTGCCTCCCGGTACGACGCGGCGTTGTGGTGGCAGATGAGATTCTCGATGGACCACGCAGCGTCGTCGTGGGTCAGGCGCGCAACCGTATGCTTGCTCAAATGGCGGTGCTTTACGACATGATGGGAGCTGGCAAATGAGCAACAGAAATGAACGCGCGATTGTCGTGTCGGCACTGAAACATGCAGCGCCTTATATTCGGCTGTTCAAGAGGAAGGTTTTCGTCCTCAAAGCCGGCGGCGAAGTCTTCGCTGATCCCGAAACGACAAGACACTTGATGACCCAAGTCGGCATCCTGCATCAAGTCGGCATCCGCATTGTCCTCGTGCATGGCGGTGGTCCGCAGTCGACCGCCCTTGCGAGCGCGCTCGGCGTTGACAGTCAATTTGTCGAAGGCCGGCGAGTGACCGACGAGGCCACGCTTAACGTTTCGACGATGGTGCTGAACGGCCAGATCAATACACGCATCCTTGCCGCCTGTCGCGATATCGACGTCCCTGCCGTCGGCATCAGTGGCGTTGATGCCGGGTTGATTCGCGCCAACCGCCGCCCACCGGTACAGACCGGCGAAGGCGAAGTGGACTACGGTCATGTCGGCGATATCGAATCGGTTGACGCCGACATCTTGCAAAAGCAGCTCGACAACGGCTTGATGCCCGTCGTCAGCCCCTTGTCTGCCGATGAACATGGCGAGCTCTTAAACATCAACGCGGACACGGTTGCTGCGGCGATCGCCGCAGAGCTCGGCGCAGAAAAACTCATTCTCGCGACCGGTGCACCGGGCATCCTTGAGGATATCGACGTAGCTCACGAGCGATCTTGGGTCGTCAATATCAGATCGGACTAGCGTCGTGTAGGGAA
>JBCAZE010000220.1:0-4540 GCA_039700805.1 Pseudomonadota bacterium
TAAGGCCTATCAATACTGACACTTAACACTGTTAGAATAGCGCGCAGTTTGTGAGGAAGACCGCGATCTCATGAGTTCCGAAATCCAATATGACGTGATTGTTGTCGGTGGCGGCCATGCCGGTACCGAGGCTGCGCTTGCGGCCGCGCGAAGTGGTGCCAGCACATTATTGGTCACCCAAGCGATCGAGACCCTCGGGCAGATGAGCTGTAACCCGGCCATTGGCGGGATTGGCAAAGGACACTTGACGCGAGAAGTTGATGCGCTCGGCGGCGCGATGGCTGAGGCGATCGATGAGGCAGGTATCCAATTCCGTACGCTGAATGCGAGCAAAGGACCTGCGGTTCGCGCCACGCGCGCACAAGCGGATCGCGTGTTGTATCGCGCTGCTATTCGGCGACGTCTAGAACGTCAGGAAGGCTTGCGACTGTTTCAAAGTGCAGTGACGGATCTTGTCGTTGACGGTGAGCGGGTCGTTGGTGTTGAAACGCAGATGGGCCTTAGATTTATGGCGCGTGCGGTGGTTCTGACCGTTGGTACGTTCCTCGGTGGCGTGATTCACATGGGCGGTGTGCATTACCCAGGCGGTCGTGCAGGCGATGCGCCATCGAACAAGCTGGCAGCGCGCATGCGCGAGTTACCGTTTCGTGTGGGTCGCCTGAAGACCGGCACACCGCCACGACTCGATGCTCGGACGCTCGATCTTTCTGTGATGCAAACGCAGCATGGCGATGACCCGGCACCCGTTTTTTCTTTCCTTGGCCGGCGTTCGTCTCATCCGCAGCAAATTCCTTGTTACATCACGCATACCAACGAGCGAACGCACGAGCTGATTCGTGGCTCGTTGCATGAGTCGCCGATGTACCAAGGGCATATTGAAGGCGTTGGTCCACGTTATTGTCCGTCCGTTGAAGACAAGATTACGCGCTTTGCCGACAAAGCATCGCATCAAGTGTTTATCGAGCCTGAGGGTCTCGAGACGTTCGAGGTGTATCCCAACGGCATCTCGACGAGTCTTCCGTACGAAACGCAAGAAGCCTTCGTGCGCAGCATTCGCGGACTTGAGAATGCACATATCACCCGCCCTGGCTACGCGATCGAATATGACTATTTTGATCCGCGCGACTTGAAGGGTAGCCTCGAAACTCGTTATCTCGAGAACTTGTATTTCGCGGGCCAGATCAATGGCACCACCGGTTACGAGGAAGCGGCGGCGCAAGGCATTTTGGCCGGCATCAACGCAGCGCGGCGGGCCAAAGATGAGGCCGCTTGGATCCCAACACGGGATGAAGCTTACATCGGTGTGCTTGTGGATGATCTGACGACCCAGGGCGCGGCAGAACCGTATCGAATGTTCACCAGTCGCGCCGAACATCGGCTGCTGCTGCGCGAGGACAATGCGGATCGTCGATTGACACCGATCGGACGTGAAATGGGTTTGATCGACGATGACCGCTTCCGGGTCTTTGAAGCGCGCCAGGCGTGCGCTGAGGCTGAGCGCGAGCGGCTTGGCGGAATCGTGTTGCATGCTAAGGATCTCGACGGCATCGATCTGTTTGGCAATGGCAAGGGCTTGTCCCGCGAAGCGACAGCCGCCGATTTGTTGCGCCGGCCCGAAGTCACTATTGGAAGTCTGACGACGGTGCCAAAGGTTGGGGCGACGCCATTGCCGGCGACAGCCGACGAACACGATTACCTTGGCAGCCGTGAGTTCGCTGAGAGCGTGGCGCTACAGGTCGAAACGGACATCAAGTACCAAGGCTACGTTGAGCGTCAGCAGCGCGAGATTGCGCAGCACAAGAAACAGGCATCTTTACGATTGCCCGATGACCTCGACTACGCCGACGTGCAGGGCTTATCAAACGAAGCGCGACAGAAACTTGCTGCGGCAAGACCCGATACTGTCGGGCAGGCAGGTCGACTTGCGGGCGTCACACCGGCAGCCGTGTCGCTGTTGCTGGTGCATCTGAAAAAACGCAGTCTCAAGAAAAGCGCCTGACCGGATTCATGCCTGTAAAACCGATTCTCCTGCTCGTCACGATAGTCTCGTTGATCGCTTGCGGCGCTGAGTCCCCGACGCCGGATACGCAAGTGTTACGTCGTGGACTTTCCGCGGTGCCTGCGTCACTCGATCCGGTGCTAGCGCGCAGTGTTGCCTCTGCGGTTGTGTTGTCCGATTTGCATGAAGGTCTGTTGACGCGCGATGCGGATGGCAAGTTAGCGCTGGGACTAGCGGAGTCTTGGGCGTGGTCGCCCGACCGATCACATCTGCGTTTTGTATTGCGCCCCGATTTACGTTGGTCTGATGGCCGCCCGTTGGTTGCTGGCGACTTCGTTCGCGCTTGGCAGATGCTGGTCGCGCCGGAAACGGGCGCGTTTTATGCTGACCTCCTGGCGCCGGTTGCGCGGCTTGAGGACGGTTTGTTGCACATCGATGCGGTCGATGAACGTCACTTCAATGTCTATCTCGAATCGCCGGTCGCAGACTTTCCCGAACGATTGGCTCACCCCGCGCTGTCGCCGCGTGCGGCTGACCCGTTGTTGACGAGCGGCGCCTACAAGATCGCAAGCGGTCGCTCGGACACCACGTTGGAGCTCGTGCGCAACCCGAACTATCACGGTGCGGATACGGTTGCGATTGATGTTGTGACCTATACCAGCTTCGATGACGAGCAAACCGAGTATGCGACTTACCGCAGCGGCGATCTGGATATTACGAGCCGGGTGCCGAGACAGTTGTTTCGCGGTGATGTGTTGCCACCCGATCTTCGTCGTGCGCCGTATTTCGGTGTGGTTTATTTGAGCTTCAATATGCGCGAGCCTCTACCTCGCGAAACGCGCCGCGCGTTGTCCGCTGCGATAGATCGCGAAACGCTGGCGACGCTGGTGGTTGGTCGTGGCGAACAGCCCGCCTTCAGTCTTGTGCCGAGTGGTATGGCCAATGGCGATTTGACGTATGAGCCGCTGCCGACCAAAAACGACGTTGCGGCGTCGACGACGATGCCCAGTGAGATCAAAATCAACTATGCGACGTCCGAAGAAAATCGTGTGGTGGCGCTGGCGGTCCAACAAATGTGGCGTGAGCAATTTCCGACGCTGGAGGTTGTGATCGAAAACCAAGAATTTCGCGTGTTGCTGGCGGCCTCACGCGAGGGGCGTTTTGAAGGCTTAGTCCGAAATAGCTGGATTGCCGACTACGATGATCCGCTTCAGTTTTTGTCGCTGTTAACGACCGGTGCGCCCAGCAACAGCGCGGGTTATTCGAACTCGACATTTGATGCGGTGATCGCGGCGGCTCGTGTCGAAACGGATGCCGAGAACCGCGCCGATTTATTGCAACAGGCAGAGACCATAATCTTTGAAGACGCCCCCGTCATACCACTGTACTTTTTCGTTGCCAAACACTTGGTGCACGCGCGCATCGCTGGCTGGCAAGACAATGCGCTTGACGTGCATCTATCTCGTCACTTGACGATTACGCCAATGGCGGGCGGCTAGCCAGTGTTACGCTATGCGATCACAAGACTGCTTAGTGTCATTCCGACACTGCTGCTCGTCATGGCAGTGACCTTTGCACTGGTGCACGCAGCGCCAGGTGGGCCTTTTGATAGTGAGCGCAGCTTACCGCCAGAAATGCAGGCACGACTCGAGGCGAGCTATGGTCTCGATCAGCCGATTTGGAAGCAGTTTTTCAATTATCTTGGCGGTCTTGCCCAGGGAGATCTTGGGCCCTCTTTTCGGTATCGGCAGTTGGATGTCTCTGAGCTTATCGGTGATGCGATTCCGGTTTCGGCAACGCTTGGCCTTTTAGCGCTGGTACTGGGTACATTGGTCGGCGCCGCCGCCGGCATCTATAGCGCACTAAGGCAAAATCGGGTCTCCGATCATGTGGTGATGACACTGGCAATGACGGGTATCTCCGTGCCGTCTTTTGTCATTGCGCCGATCCTTGTGCTGGTCTTCGCGATCATGCTCGACTGGTTACCCGCCAGTGGCATCCATTCCCCGCTCCACTACATCCTACCGGTGATCTCATTGGCGCTGCCGCTCGCTGCGTATGTTGCACGACTGATGCGGGCAAGCTTTCTCGAAATCATGAAGAGCCAGTTCATTCGCACGGCGCGGGCGCAAGGTCTTTCGTCTAAGACCATCGTCTTTCGTTACGCTCTGAAGCCCGCATTGATACCCGTGGTCTCGTTCCTAGGCCCTGCGATTGCTGGATTGCTGAGTGGATCGGTTGTCATCGAGCAGATTTTCAATATTCCAGGCCTTGGGCGTCACTTCATCCAAGGCGCATTGAACCGCGACTACACGTTGGTCATGGGGCTCGTCATTTTTTATTCGACAATTTTGATTCTCCTCAATCTCCTCGTCGACCTTCTTTATGCGGTCCTCGATCCGCGAGTGCGATACCAATGAGTCGCGCAGCGTCACGTACAGCGCACGGTTGGCACGCGTTGCATGCCATGCGTCGCGATGGACTCCTGAAGTTCTCATTGTTTTTGCTGGCGTTGATTGTGCTCGCGGTTATCGTGGGTCC
>JBCAZE010000221.1:0-4536 GCA_039700805.1 Pseudomonadota bacterium
GCCAAAGCGAAACAGGAGTTTGTGGATTTTCAGACCAAAAATGAAGTAATCCAAGAGACGATCAAGGAAATTCGTATTGAGGACGAAGAATTTGCGAATGCCGTGTCCACCGCATTAGATAGCAATGAACACCGTCGCACAAACATCGTAAACGCTTTGAATGAAAATCAGGATATTTCATCGGATTGTCCAGAAATGGTAGCAATATCTGGTGAGGTTGAGGCACTAGCGGGCCAGCTTGAAGAACGTATTAAAACGCTTAGTGGCAGTATTAAAGCGGACGAGAAAAAGCGCATGGATGCAGAGGTGCTGGAGTTTCGTGCCCGCAAGATACTAGCGGAGCATGAGGAAATCGTACTTAATGAAATCGAGCGAAAGAAAAAGTTGGCAGCGTATGAACTATGCCTCAATGATACTAAGACGCAATCAATTACACAGAAAAGCACGGCAGTTACAAGACAATTCGTCACAAGTAAGCTCAAGGAAAGTTTCAGCGACGAATTGGCAAACCTCGCTTTTCGTCATGTTGAGGTGGAATTAAAAGAAGCCGGAGGTAAAGAAGGAGTTCTGTATCACAAGCTTATTTTGACTCGCGCACCAGGCGTGGAATTACCGCGTGTGGTGAGTGAAGGTGAGCAGAGGTGCTTATCTATTGCAGCGTTTTTTGCAGAATTAAGTACCGCAGATGATCCGTCAGGTATTGTGTTTGACGATCCTGTTTCGTCGCTTGATTACAAATGGCGCGAAGGTGTTGCTAAACTACTTGTCTTAGAATCGCAGCAACGACAAGTTATTGTCTTTACTCATGATGTTGTATTTTTGCTTCTGCTTAAGCAGTTTTCGGAAGAGCTGGATGTTGACCAGCTAGATCAACATGTAAGGCAACTTTCTATCGGTGCGGGTGTTTGTGCGGAAGAACTGCCGTGGGTTGCATTGCCGATAAAGAAGAAGATCGGATTTCTAAAGAACCAGTATCAGGTCGCGGAAAAACTGCATCGAGATGGACACCAAGGAGTTTACGAAAAGGAGGCTCGTTATATATACGGTCTGCTTCGAGAAGCATGGGAGCGAGCGCTCGAGGAGGTGTTGCTAGGAGGGGTAGTAGAAAGGTATCGCCCTAGTGTCCAGACGCAGCAGGTTATACAGGTCGCGGACATAACGGACGATGACTGTAAGGCTCTAAGCGCGGCAATGACCAAATGCTCCAAATGGTTGCCCGGTCACGATCAAGCAGCGGCAGCAAGAGCGGAGTTGCCTGAGCCGGATGTCCTAAAGGCGGATATCGAAAAGTTGGAAAACTGGGTGTCAGTCATTCGCAAGCGTCGAAATTAGAGTAGCTTAAGGGCATGGTGCCCTTGAGCCAATTCATTTTGAATATTTTCGATGGATGCCAGTGCGTTTCTGCGCTGATGAGTATCAGGCGGGTTTTACACCACCTCCACAGACTGTTGAGTTAAGGCTGATTTCCTCAGCTCGATTGATTTGATGTTACGCCGACGCCGCTCTTTGAGCAGGTCAGGTTGTGGCCTTTCAGAAAGCGCTGATGGAGCAACGCGTACTTAGATTTGAGGGGCTGCTTTGGGTCAACAGCCGTAAGCATAGCAGACGCTCGGCCTGTTGCTGGAGCCGGCCAGAAGCGGTCACTCATAGCGGCCGTCTCATACGGAGAAATTCGCAGCCCACTCGTCAGAGTCGCGAACATCATTGAAACAGTCGCGGATAGCCTGCATCGCTTGATAATCGTCTGTCAGAACAACGTAATAAGTACTGTCATCAGCCACAATCGCGAGCCACGGTTCAGCGCCGTCTGATCGAAATGCACGAAACTCCCCGTCAATGACTTGAGAGCAATCTTCAGCAAAGGCAGTTAGTTGCGACCAGTCCAAGCGATTCTCAAAGACAGGCTCTTCGTCTCCTCGCCTGATGCACCAGACTTTTGATACTTCCCAAAGTGCCCCATCAACCAGAGATTCAATGGCGCGCAATACATCAATCAAATCGAAAGCCAAGAAGCTGCCGCCTTGATCACTGGTGCGTAAATCGTGAATGGTTACCGCGTGCATAAACGTGATACTGCGAACGGCTCCTTCGGGTCATACAGCGGTCGTCCAGTTTGTTGCGGAGCAACCCAAGGAAAACGAGTGTAAAGCGGTCTCTGGTCGCGATCAATTCTGCCAGTGTCCGACCTGAGTGACCAAGCCTGGGCCGTCCTTTGTCATTGTTCATCGTCAATAAACATCGCCGGATCGACGGCCGTGCCATTCAAATAAACGCCCCAATGCAAGTGCGCGCCGGTGACGCGACCGGTAGCACCGACGGTGCCAAGTGTTTCTCCGGTGGCTAACGATTGGCCCTCCGCGACAGCAATCTCGTCTAGGTGGCAATACAACGTGATCAGTCCACGTCCGTGATCGACAATGACGGAACGTCCATTGAAGTACCAATCGCCAGTGGCGATCACCTGCCCAGCGAGAGGGGCAGCAATCGGCGTGCCGGTAACCGCGGCGATGTCCATGCCACTGTGCGGTTTCCTCGGTTGATCATTGAAAAAGCGACGTAGCCCGAAGCTTGAGCTGCGACGTCCGTCGACAGGCGGCACCATACGATCCGTTGCGGCGACGCTCGTCGAGTAGTGATTGAGCGCGGCATCAATAATCTCTCTTTCTGCGCCGATGCGCTCGAGCTGTTTCGGTTTTGGTGATACGTAGTCGTTGTTCTTCAACGTAATGCGCTGTTCACGGTAGGCTTTGGTGCCGACTGTTTTCGAAAGTCTCGTCGTTTTTCCCAACGGTGTTGTCACCTCGATGGAAATCGTCTCACCTTCGAAACCGAGCGGTACGCCGACAAAGGCCACCGGCGCGTCGCCACGGTATCGCCAATGCAGTGGCTTACCGTCCATAGTGACTCGCCAGTCTGGTGCGAATTCTGCTGGAAGATCGATGACGGCCACGCCGCCGGGTACTGCTGAATACTCAGCAACAGCGACACTCGAGAATGCGGCTAAGAGCAGCGGGATTAATCGTCTCATGAAGACTCATCCTCGATCGCATCGACGGTTGCCGACAGCGAGCCTTTCGACAGGCGCAGATTGACACGCTCGCCCACTGATGTGGTTGCGACATCGGTCAGTGCTTCTTTCGATGTGTCTGACGTGACAATCGCGTAGCCGCGATCGAGCGTTGCGAGCGGGCTAACCGCATGCAGCGCACGCGCGGCGGAGGCGAGGGCGACGCGGCGCGGCTCGAGTAATCGCTGCGGCACCCGTTTCAATCGCGCGCGTACAGCCGCAAACGTCGTTTCCAATAGCGCCAGGCGTCTAGAGGGCGATTGCAATCCCAGTCGATACTGAAGCGCGGCTTGCTTCTCGCGAAGTCGGTCGAGCTGGCGTGGCAGACTGCGTGCGAGCGCCTCACGCGATATCGCAAGACGTTTCAAATCCGCTCGAACTTTGAGCGCGGGGTTTTGTCGTTTCAGTCGCCGCGAGAGCTGATCGGCCGATTGCTGTATGCGTTCCAATTGATCGCTGACCAGGCGCCTTAGGTGTCGTCGCTGGTTCGCTAAAAGGTAGACGATCTCTCGACTGTCTGGCACAGCAAGCTCGGCAGCAGCCGACGGTGTCGGCGCCCGTAAGTCGGCGACGAAGTCGGCGATCGTGAAGTCGATCTCATGGCCCACCCCACTTATCACTGGAATGTCGCAATCTGCGATGGCTCGAGCCAATGCCTCATCATTAAAGGCCGCGAGGTCCTCTATCGATCCACCACCTCGAGTGATGATCAGCGTATCGACTTCATTGCGATAGGTCGCTTTGTGCAACGCGCGCCGGAGACTCTCGGGTGCTTCTGCGCCTTGGACGGCAGATGCATAGATAATCACGTCAACCGATGGCATGCGACGCTTCAGTACGTTCAGTACATCGCGTAGCGCGGCGCCGCTCGCCGACGTGATCAGTCCTACCTTCGCGGGCGTTTCCGGTAGCGCCTGTTTGCGACTTTCGTTGAACAGGCCCTCGGCGGCGAGTTTTGCCTTCAGGATCTCAAACTGCTTTTGCAGCGCGCCTTGGCCTGCAGGCTCTGCGTGCTCGACGATGAGTTGGTAGTCGCCGCGAGGCTCATACAGGCTCAGTTTCGCCCGTACCAAGACTTGATCACCACTTTCAATAGTTGTCGCAAGTCCTCGTTGCCGTTGACGAAAAAAGGCGCAGCGTACTTGTGCGTTGCGGTCTTTGAGTGAGAAGTACAGATGCCCCGACGCGGGTCGCGCCAGATTGCTGACTTCTCCCTCGACCCAAATTGTGCCGAACTCGCGCTCAAGCAATGCACGCGCCGAGCGGTTCAGGCCGCTGACCGAGAGGATGTCTTTAGCATTGGATTCCATGTCCTAAGTATACGCGTGCGAGCATATGCCGGTATAATGGCGGGTTAACCTCCCCGCACCATGAGGATCCCCCCACATGCGCATCGCCAAAGAAGCTCTTACGTTCGATGATGTCCTCCTGCAACCGGCTTACTCTGAGGTTCTGCCTCGCGAAGTGTC
>JBCAZE010000042.1:0-19771 GCA_039700805.1 Pseudomonadota bacterium
GTCAAACCGATCCATCGAGAATTAATGGTCGATGGATCGGTTTGACGAAACCTTCATTGACTTGATGATTAGCGAATGACAGTAAGTCATCGTAGTAGCCGTTGATGTTCAGTAGGCCGAGTGGCTTCTGTTGCAAACCCAACTGCGTCCAGGTGAGCGCCTCAAAACTCTCATCGAGTGTACCGAACCCACCGGGTAGTGCGATAAAGACATCGACGAGCGACGCCATGACCGCTTTGCGCTCATGCATGCTTTCAACCAGCTTTAGATCGTCAAGTCCCTCATGAGAGATTTCGTGTTTGGCTAAAGCGGTTGGTATAACGCCGGTCACACGACCGCCACTGGCAAGGCACGCGTCTGCGACTGCGCCCATCAAGCCGCAACTAGAGCCGCCATACACAAGAAGAATATCGCGTTGCGCGAGCGATGTGCCGAGTGCAGTTGCCGACTCGCGATAGGCACTGTCGTGGCCGTTATTGGCGCCGCAGAAAACCGCGGCCGCCGTGATCGTGCGCTGGTTCAATCTACCAGCAGTTCTCTACCGCTGCCGTGGCGCCATCGACATCACGCACGCCCGCTTGGTTGAACAGGAGGTTGCCGCACTTGTCGCCAGCCTGGGCGTTCGACGGGTTGGCTCGAATGGTGTAGGTGGTTGCCGTTAGGTTGTCGAGCTGCATCGTGTAGTAGATGGTGCCGCCACTTTTCGGGGCCTGCATCAACGATGAGCCTACAAGGAAATCACCGACCGGCGTGCCGGCACGATCCTGATCGTAGCGACCATTCTCCGTGTAGAAGCGTTCCATAAACTGCGCAAGCTCCAGCATGACTGCTTGTCCGTCGGCTCGATGCGCTTTGCGAACACTCTCTTGATAGCTCGGTATGACGATTGCTGAGAGAATGCCGACAATCGTGACGACGATCAGCAGTTCGATCAACGTGATGCCCTTCTGTCGAGCGTCCATTACTAACTTAGTCATTGATCAATTGCTCCCATGACAAGCGTCCGTCCAGCGTATTGCTGTTCACTTCGATCGTCCGCTTCTCGATGCTGCCTGTGCTACCCGGCGTGTACTGCAAGTCACTCAGGATTGAGGATTGCCACGGTAGGCCTTCGTTAGGATCAAATTTCTGACCACCGGCCGCGTTGGTAATGGGGTTGCCATTAGCATCCGTCAACACGGTGTCTGCAATCAAATCACCATTGGTAATGACATTGTCGCCATTGAGGTCGAACACGGGCGCTTCGGGACGTCCACCATCACAGATGTTCACCGACATTAACCAGCCGCCACCGCCAATGACGCATGGGTCGGAAACGCTTGGTACGATCGTGTTAAAGAACAAAATGTCCCCACGCGCCAACGGATTGGATACGTTTCGCTCGCCAAGGTCGGGTAGGTCCATCAACCAGCCAAACTCGGTATTCGGGTCCATATCAAAATTGGTGGGAATCCGAACCGCTGTCGTGTCGTAGGTGAGGGTCGGGTCGTTCGCAAACTGGACGAGAAGATCGTCGCGCTCGAGCTCTTCTTGTCCGCGATCCCAAACACCGTAGAACGTCTGAGGGTCGACCGTCGACTTATCCGCTTCTGCAATATATTGCCCCGAACCAAACAAGACCATAATGTCTGGCGTGACACTGTTGTCGTAGGGACAACGTGCGAGCACAGGCCGGCTTGTGATCGGTTGGGGATTGTTCGAAGCGTCTGTTGCGGTAAACAGTGGTTCTGGGGTCACGCCAGAGCGGTAATCGGATCGCCATTGATTCGGGTTTGCGCTCGACACATCAAATGCCCACATATTGCCAAGCAGGTCACCGGCGTACACACGATCGGGAACACCGTCATTATCCAAGTCGGCGAGCTGCGGTGACGCAAGCCCGTTGTTCGCGCCGGGCAACAGGATCTTGTAGTAATCGACGCCTTGGGTCCACGTGCCGTCCAATCCACCATCGAGGAACAACACAAACAGCGCTGCTTGACCAGTGCCGGGGTTATTATATCCGTTGCCGAAAACAGCGGCCCAACGGCCATTGGCCATCAGGGCGACCGTCGGTTCGCTGAAAGTTGCGCCTAGGTCGGCATCGTCGTCACTCGTGAATTCCCACATGACGATGGCTTCTGCATTTGACTCAGTCATTGCATTAGGGTCGGTGACATCGAGTGCGAAGTAGCCAGCGCCACCGTTTCTCAAACCACCGATCAAGATGGTATGCCAATCCGCTGATCCACCATCTTCGACGGCAACGAACGCATCGGTGACAACCGGCGTCAAGTCAACGTAATAACGGTGTCCGTAGTTTTGCTGTGCGAGCGCATGCAAGCCTTCGCCGGAGACATCGGTAAACAATGAGTCTGGAATATAGCCAAAGAACTCAATGCCAGAGTCAGCGAGTCCAGTGTCAGCCCAAAACCCATGCAACATGCCATCGTTAGCACCCACGTACACTGCCTCGCGGCGAGTGAGCTGTGATGCTCGGAAATCCGAGTACTGGTTTAGACCGGTAGGGAAGGGTGCGACGTCAGGCCAATTGCTTCTTGGTGCACCCACAAGAACCGGACCCGAGTGAACGATATCGCCGAGCACGGTTCTCGCCGCACGTTCTCGAAGTCCGACTTCTGATTCGTTGCTTCTATCGCCACGGATGTAGTCGAGAATATCTTGGCCGGTAAAGCCGGCAGGCAGATCTGTCGTTAAATCATCTTGTTGATCGGACGTCAGTGCAGCCAAATTTCGAAAAGGAATGCCGTCGTTGTTGGGGTCGAATGTGACAATCTGTCTGGCATTCGCTGTCGGGATACGATCAGCCGCGTCCCAAGAAGGCACGGGCGCGACGTCACCTGTCAGTGGGTCGAGTGCGGACGCGGTCATGAAGCCGCTCCAACTTTCCGAATCAAGTTTCGCCTGGAACACGAGGCTATCGCTACTCAGCAAGCCCGTGTTGAATGTTACCGCCGCCGCAGTACCCTCAGTTTCAAGAACCGCAGCCAAGACATCTTGCATCTGCGTTGCAATCTCGGTCGGCGATGATGCGTTAAGTAACTCCCCGCGACCGTTCACGGCGGCGTGATAGAGGTCATCAACCTGTGTCGGCGTGAAGCTCTGGTTGGGATTCTCCCAGGCCGGAGGATTTAAAAATGCGTCTTCACGCGTAAAGTGCGTGACGCCGAAAATCTCACCAATAGTGTTAAGCGTTACGCCGTAGGTGACCATGTGCAAATCTTCGTTACAGTTCGTCAGCGGACTTGGTGTACCGGCACACGCGGCTGGTGTCGGCACCAATCCGCTGGCAAACCCAGCAGGGGCTTGCAGGTCGTTGTAGTAGTTCATCGCCGCATCAGCAATGGTGTTAGCGAACGCGTCCTCGTAAGGAACACCTTGGCCCGCATCAGCGTTACCGACGCTAATGCTGCTCGTGTTCGCGAACCCATCGGTGAGGATAATGCCGAAGTTTTTCTGACACGCTTCGATAATCGGTGCGTTGCCATCCGTGCGTTCAAACTGTCGACCCATGTGATCGATGACTCGCCGCGTTGGTGTGCCGCTCGCGCCGCGTGCCGTGAAAATCTCTTCCAGGAACGTGTCCGAGTCCGTCGTCAAACTGTTCATATCGACATTGGTACGAACGTTGAAGAGGAAGGAGCCAGCACGAACACCTGTGATTTCGCTAAACGCTTGTGCAACGCCACCACGCATCGCTTGGTGACGTTTGCGGTAATACGTAAACCAGTTCGCAAAGTTTTGGATCTCTTCCGCGTAGGTTCGACCACTTGGGAAGCTACGACCATCGTTACGAATCTCAATGCGCTGTAGGCAACGACCATCGGGACCAAACGCATCGACTTGAACCGCGAAGCCACTGACGGTCGGATCAGCGCGGAACGCGGTGTAGGTTGCCGGTGTTGGTGCTGCACAATCAAACGGTGTTAGGCCCGCCAGGGACAGCGTGCCACCGACAACACCAACACCACTGTCGACCACGACAAAGTAGGTCGCAGGGAAATACTCAAAACCTTGGTATTGACCACCAACGGTTTGAATATTGCCCGCGTTATTACGCATGCCATTCCAAACCACAAATTGTTGGTCGATATCGGTTGTGTTGGCAGGAACAGGCTGAGTCAGGTCAATCGTGAACGTTGCGGTATCCGCGATTGGGTCCCAAGGTGCCGCCGTCGCGGGGAACTCAGGAAACGTGCGCGTGCCGGTTGAGGGCCACGGGTCATACTCGATGTCTGGGCTGTAGTAAGCGCGGTTGTACTCGTTCGTCTTACCGTAAGCGTTTTCCAATGTCGGCGGCAAAGGCCAATAGCCCCCAGAGTACGATTTTGTCGCCCCAGCACGATCGCCAGCGTCGTAACCGTTAGGGAACAAATAGGCAAATCGCTGATCGTTCTGGAATGAAAACGTTCCATCCGGTTCGGTGACACTCTCCGTAGCAAAGCTCCACCACGGAAGACCATCACGAGTCGGCGTCAGCAACTCCCAGTCTGTACTACCCGAGTCATCGACCGCCAGAATGACGTTCGGCTCTACAGCGTCCGAAAGAAATAACGGTGACTGCGATATCGGGCCGGGGTTGGCACCCGCTGTGGCCGCTAGCAACGCACCGGCTGCAGGGAATAACAAACGACGTAAGTGTGATGTGTTGAGAGTTTTCATAACTGAAAAGCCTTCGAAAGAATTCATTTCTTAAAAACGTTTCGCGAAATTCGAGCGCAATACCACTTGAGAGGTGTTGCTAAGGCCCGTGCCGCGTGCGTGAATCTTAAAGACGAAAATATCGCCAGCACCGCTGCCAACACCGTAGCCACCACTGAGGTTCAGTGATGTGCTGACAGATTCATCGACGGTGCCACGAATTTCGATAATGTATTGAGGCTCCGATGCCACTTTGCCGAGTGCGCCATAGGCGCCACCGTTAAACACGCGCGCATCCGCTGGCCATGCCAGATAGACGTCTGGCGCGTTGCCGGTCGTGTAGAGCCCAGTCGTATCGTTGAACAACGCCAACGTGGTGAGGTTGTCCAAAAATTCTTCGGCGTCGTGCAGTGCCGCCTCAGCAGCTTGAAACGCAACATCTTGGTCACGCATGTTGCCGCTGATTTTTTCTTGGATTGTGGAGCTTCGCATCGCTGTTGTGCCGATCAATGACAGCAACAGGACTGCAATCAATGCGATGACCATGACAACGCCGCGTTGTCGTTGTGGCGGCTTGCCGAACAGGGTTTGCGCACGAAGGTGTTGACTGTTCATTACGTGATGTTCCTGTTGCGAATGGTCACTGTTGACGAGAATACGCGCCGTAGCCGGTTATCAGCGGGTACGACAGGCGCCATGCTGCCAGCGGTTCCGTCAAAGAAGACATAGGACGATGGCTGGTCAGCAATGCGTTCAATGTCTGATTCCATTAGCAGGTTGATTTGTACACTTTGGACATTGCCCCAGTTCAAAGCACCAACAGCGTCAGCCAAAAGATAGGCGTCGACGGATTGGTCATTGTCGTTGTCAATGCCATACACCAGTTGCATGTCTTGCACACCATCCGCCATTTCGACCGGCGCGCCCAGCGTGCCATCAGCGTTCAGTGACAGTCTGAACAGTGCATTGCGACCCGAAGCACCGACGCCGATGTAATAAGCGTTGGTGTCATAGCGCATCAAGAAAGCATCTTCGCCGTACTGATACGGTGTCCCAGTGGTTGATCCGCAGTTGAGGGGCCAGCCGAGACCTTGCGTGCAATTGCCGACGGTGCCACCCGCATCACTGTGATTGATTGTCGATGTGCCAACACCGGCATTGGTCACTTGGAAGACAGATGAGTTCAAGCAATCTGTGACGACAACAAGCTCGTTTTGGGCAATGTCATGCGGCTGTTTCAACGTGATGGTGCCAGTACCAGTTGCGTGCGTGTCAACAACGTAATTATCGTCAGGAATCGCACGCGTCACTTTGATCGCGTCTGTACCTGGGACGGCGAGCGCGGCAATCGCCGCTGGGAAGCCTGGAGAACCACCTTCGTAACCGACGATTGGAACAGAGCCGTCA
Source organism: Pseudomonadota bacterium (assembly GCA_039700805.1). Taxonomy (GTDB): domain Bacteria; phylum Pseudomonadota; class Gammaproteobacteria; order Steroidobacterales; family Woeseiaceae; genus CALBPI01. The sequence continues at coordinate 6,049 of JBCAZE010000042.1, forward strand.
TAGGCCCAGTTCGCGGCGGTATTCAGCGTGTTTACAAGGTTCGCCGATTGTCCGCAGCCGAAAAAGCCACCCATTCTGATGTCAGCGACCAGTGCATTCAGCGAAAACCGTCCGAGCTCTTGAAGTTCCGTGGCGGCTTGTTGATTGTTGTACGAGCGCTTGCTGCCAACATATAGCGAAAGAATGCCGCCGATCAGAAATGCACCCAGCGTCAATGCGATCAGAAGTTCGATCAGTGTGTAACCCTGAGTGTTGCGTGTGTTCAAAATATTGCGTCTCATATCTCTGTCACCAACACGAAATCGACAATGTCCGCCGCTTCTCGGCCATCTTGCCACTGCACGGTGACCGTGATCCTTGAGGGGTCGAGTGGACTCGGTCCCGGCACTCGTTCGATAGCTCCGGTGCCTTGAGGAAGAAAATAGGTGATGTTGGTGCGCCATTGTGCGAGATCAATGTCCTCGACTTGTGCCGACATCGGCGGTGCGGCGTCCCCGAGACCGATGTCATAAGCACCAGCGCGTGCATCCACGATGTTCGCTCGCATGCGGTCAATGATGTCGTAGGCCAATACGTTGGCCTGGGAGCGCAGATAGGCGCTGTTGTTGAGACGCGTGCCGCTGGCTTGGAGGCTCGCAAGACCGATAAGGCCTCCGGTCAACAAAATAGAAGCGACCAAGATCTCGAGCAATGTGTAACCCGATTGCTGCTTGCGCTTCGCCTTTAGGGAGCTCAAGGACATGCTGCCGCTCCTGTGGTTGTATTGGTATACCCGAATAGACCAACCGTGATGGTTCTGCCATCAACGGGATCAGACCCCTTGCCACATACGGCAAAGCTCCCGGCATTAGCGGCGGCACCGCGTGTTTCACCCGTGCCGACGAAAGAGACGAAGGCGTCAAATGCTGCAGGTGGTGTGATCGTGTCGCCTGGGTCCAATGGATCCCAAACACGAAGGATGGTTTCGCCAGGATCGACTGTTCCAGCGCCAGTAGGATCGGTGAACACAATCCATCCGCTCTCCCAACCACCGGCGCCAGCGCAAGTTTGCTGGTCGGTAGAACGGCAGACGGTCGTCCGCAAACCACTTTTAATGGCTTCGGAGCGCGCTAAGGCGAGGGCAGAGATCAATGCATTGTTATTCGTTACGATCTTGTTAGCGCGGACGATTTCAAAAAATGAAGGGACAGCGAAACCAGCGACAACTGCCGCGACGGCGATCGTCATCATCAATTCAAATAGCGTGAAGCCACGAGCGCGCACTGCGCGACGTCCGCGACATCGTCGTTTATTGCCGTGTTTCATACGGTTATCGCTCCCGAAGCCTACTTTCCCCATGCCTGATTATCCGTATCTGGCCAAGAATTGCGACGTGCACAAGTCACAAAAACTGCAGTGCCAATGTTTTCTTGACCAAACCGCATTTTATGGGTGTTTTTCTTGTTATACCTGGACACAAGGAATGCTCTCCAATTATGGTAATAGATCAAGGAAACCGTTTATACGCAACGGGTTAGATCCTTTTTCTCAAATCAGCATCATGTCTGAACCGGCGCTTCAGTGCCATGCGCCTCGTCACGGATTGACCAGCCGCCCGACACAAAAGTTCACACTATGTTGAATGGCGGCGTTGCCCGTTGCGCTTTTACGACAAAAACAGATGGCGCTCGCGCGATCAGAGTCGTCGTGACAGCGAAGTGATCGTGCCTTTTTGGGTGCAAGCGTATTAATAAGTATCGATGCGAACTCGGCATAGGTGTGTTGGCAATCCAGCGTCGTTGAGCCGACTCGGCCTGATCGATTTTGGTTGCCGGGATTCAGCAAAGCGATTAGTATAATTTCAAGTTTTCGCAAGTATGTAAATTCGAAATTACAAACATGCGCAAACTTGGTATGGAACAAACGGGGGTCTTTTCTATGCCGAGTAGAGTCGAAGTTGCCAACAAACTGTCCGTTATCTTCAAGTTGATCGCGCATCCAGATCGGATTCGCATCATTGAGGAACTTTATTCAGGAGAACGGGACGTCGGAACGCTGGCGTCAAGGCTAGAGCTTAAGAATCCACGTGTTTCTCAGCACCTTCATGAAATGAAATTGCATGGAATCGTGTCTGAAAGACGTGAGGGTCGTTATCACCACTATTCGTTGGTAACGCCGAGCTTAGCGACCTGGATTGTCGATGCGACGCAGTTCGTTGAATCCAGCAGCTTGACATTGGAGCCCGCTCAGATCGATGCGGCGAGGAAACTCTGGATGTCGAGCGATACGAATCAAGACGAACAGCCAGCTTAGGGTTCGTCGAGTACTTCGCCGTTTAACCGCGGCAGTGTCCACACAAACTAATCTGACCTATAAAAGGGGGTTATGATGAAGTTCTTTGATTTCTCTAATCTACGCGGCGATATTTACGGTGGTTTGACCGCCGGTATTGTCGCGTTGCCGCTCGCGTTAGCGTTCGGTGAAGCCTCAGGAGCCGGCCCGATCGCTGGTTTGTGGGGTGCGATTATTGTCGGCTTTTTCGCGTCCTTGTTCGGTGGAACAGGTTCGCAGGTAACAGGCCCAACCGGACCGATGGTCGTCGTATTTGCGGGTGTCTTCGCCTCGTTGTCCGGCAACCTGGCATTAATCTTCACCGCGGTTGTGCTGGCGGGGCTTTTGCAGATTCTGTTCGGCGTTTTGCGGCTGGGGCAGTACATCCGACTTGTGCCGTATCCCGTCATATCTGGCTTCATGAGCGGTATTGGCGTGATTATTATCGCGCTGCAGGCGTCACGCCTGTTCGGACACGAGCCTGAAGGCAAGGGCACTATCCCTGCGTTGACCGCGATTCCTGGTGCTGTCGCTGATCCGAATTTCGTTGCTTTGGGTATCGGTTTGCTGACGTTGTTGTTGGTCTTTAAATGGCCAGCATCACTCGGTAAATACATCCCCGGCGCATTGGCGGCGTTGATCATTGGCACCTTGCTTTCAGTCGCGTTCAAAGGCGCGCCGATTTTGGGCGATATCCCAACAGGTTTGCCATCGTTCATTACGCCTGAGTTTTCAAGAGACTCCTTCCTGATCGTTGCGGAGGCCGCCATTATCCTTGCGGCCCTAGGCGCGATCGATAGCTTGTTGACCTCGCTCGTCGCCGACAACATGACGCGCACTCGTCACGACTCTGAGAAAGAGCTTATCGGGCAAGGTATCGGTAACACGATCGCTGGCTTGTTTGGTGCCATTCCAGGCGCCGGCGCGACGATGCGCACCGTGATCAATATCCGCACCGGTGGACAGACCAAGCTTTCCGGCATGATTCACGCGGCGATTCTTTTCCTCGTGGTAGTGAGCTTGTCACCGCTCGCTTCGCAGATCCCACACGCGGTGCTCGCGGGTATTCTGGTGAAAGTCGGTTATGACATCATCGATGTGTCTTATCTGAAGAACGCGCATCGCGGTCCTCGTTGGGACCTCGTATTGATGATCGTCGTTTTGGCGATGACGGTATTCGTAGATTTGATCTATGCCGTGTTCCTTGGTGTCTTCCTGGCTGCACTCGGCTTCATCAAGCGACTCGCCGATGCGCAGCTAAAAGACATCTTGGAGATGGAGCAAACTGTTCTAAGCGACGAAGAGTCAACGATCCTCGAGAACGCTGGCAGCAATATTATGCTGTTCGATTTCTCCGGTCCGTTGAGCTTCGGTGCGGCCGCTGATCTCGGTCACCATGTTCGTGAAATCTCGAAGAAGAAAGCGTCTGCGATCGTTCTCGACTTCACTCGACTTAGCTTTATCGATGTATCCGCAGCACGCGCCGTAGAAACGATCGCGTGTGACGCGCGGCAAGCCGGCAAGCTGACGTACATTGCGGGTGCGAACGAAGAGGTGAGCGCGATGTTGAACGGCTTGAACGCCGACCACTGTATTCCGGTTGATGCGCGATTCGATTTGCGGATTGAAGCCCTGCGTGCGGCGGAAAAGGCGGTCAGCGTCGAGGGAAAGCCGTCACTGCCTGAGGCCGAGCCGGCCGTGACCTGACTTCAGGTGGATTCGCGAACACAGTAATGTGTTGTGCAAACAAAAAACCCGCATCGCGTTTACCGATGCGGGTTTTTTTGTTGCGTGGTGAAACTCAGTAAAGTCTCGTGATGCCTTACGCCAGCAATGACTGCCGCTTAATAGGTAGCTGACGAATGCGCTTGCCAGTCGCCGCATAGATAGCATTGAGAACGGCCGGCGCGGCGACTGCAATGGTAGGTTCGCCAACACCGCCCCAGAATCCGCCTGACGGCATAACAATGGTTTCCACCTCTGGCATTTCTGACATTCGTAACGACGGATAGGTATCGAAATTTTGTTGCACGATGGCGCCATCCTTGACGGTGCATTCGCCGTGAAGCATCGCTGCTAGACCAAACACAAACGATCCCTCAACTTGCGCCTCGATCTGCTGTGGATTGACGGCGTAACCCGGATCCGTTGCAGCAACGATCTTGTGCATCGTCAGTTTGCCTTTGTCATCGACAGACACTTCGGCGCACGCCGCGACGTAGCTGTTAAAGGCCTTGCAAACGGCAAGACCTCGTCCACGGCCTTCGGCAACAGGCTGATCCCACCCAATTTTCTCTGCGACTGTTTCCAGCACCGCAAGATTCTTCGGGTGATTTTTCATCAACGAACGCCGGAACTCGAGTGGGTCGCGACCCGCTGCAGCCGCAAGCTCATCCATGAAACATTCCATGTAAATGACGTTCTGATTGACATTGACGCCTCGCCACCAACCGGGGCGGATATGCGTGTTGCGCATCGCATGGTCAACCAAGAGATTGTCGACGTCGTAGCTAATGCCATGTTCACCTAATCGACTTTCATCATTTTTTGCGACGCACTGAAACACCATGGGATCCATACCGTTGATTAGTGCGCCAGGAAACGCCGATGCCAGGATGGACTGCCCGGAAATTCGAAGATGCAGACTGGTGAGATTGCCGTCTTCGTCGATGCCGCCTTGAAGACGTGCCTTTGTCACTGGGTGATAGAACCCATGCATCATGTCTTCCTCTCGGCTCCACATGAGTTTGACGGGTCGCCCTGGCTGCGTCTTTGCGATCATGACGGCTTGGCGCGTGAAATCATCGAACCCCGCTCGACGCCCAAACCCGCCGCCTAGGCTAAGCTTATGGACGTCGACGTTTTCAGCGGGCAGGCCGGCTACTTCAATCGCCGCACGTAGTGTTCCTTCTGCACTCTGCGTCGGACACCACACATCACATCGATCTGAAGTCCACATTGCCGTCGCATTCATGGGCTCCATAGGCGCGTGATTCTGGAAAGGATAGCTGTATTCAGCCGTGACGACTTTAGTGGCATTTTCAAGCGCAGTCTTCGCATCGCCATTGGCGTTGCCGACAAAAGCGTCATCCGCTGTGAGACCTTCATCGAGCATTGCGTTGATCGATTCACTCGATACCGATGCGTGTTCGCCGTTGTCCCATTCAACCTCGAGCGCATCCAGAGCTTTCTTAGCCTGCCACCATGTCTCAGCGATGACAGCAACGGCGTTGTCTCCGACGGCTACCACATCGACAACGCCTGGCATACCTTCAACCTTGTCCTTGGCGAATGTAGTCAATGTGCCGCCCTGAACGGGACACTGCTTAATCGCTGCATTCAACATGCCGGGGAGATGTAGATCGGCGCCATAGACTTGCGAGCCATCCAACTTCTCGCGCGTGTCGAGCCGTGGCATTGGCTTGCCCATGATCTTCCATTGGTCCGGCGTCTTGAGTGTTACCGAGTCTGGTGGGGTCATAGCGGCAGCCGCGGTCGCGACTTCACCATAGCGCAGTGTCTTGCCAGAAGGCTTGTGCGTAATCACGCCAGCGTCGGTAGCACAGTCTTTGGCATTTACGCCCCAACGCGTCGCCGCAGCTTCTACTAGCATGTGACGGGCAGCGGCACCGCCTTCACGCACATATTCATGGCTGCCTTTGATGCCGGTACTGCCACCGGTGCTGAAGTCGCCCCAAACCCGGTTGCGCTTCGCATTTTCCCCAGGTGTTGGATACTCCCATGTAATCTTTTCCCAATCACAATCGAGTTCTTCGGCGACCATCTGGGCAAGCCCAGTAATCGTTCCTTGCCCCATCTCCGAGCGTGCGATCCGCACTGTCACCGTATCGTCGGGAGCAATCACAACCCAGGCGTTGATTTCTTTCACTGGGGCAGCGGCGCTGCCTGCAAGGGCAGGGCGAACCCCGATGGCGAGCCCAGCACCCGCTGCAGCGGTGGTGGCGATGAATTGGCGACGTGTAAGATTGACCTGCTTCATGATGAGGCCTCCGATTTTTTGATCTCAGCCGCTCGATGGATGCCTTTTCTGACTCGCTGCAACGTGCCGCAACGACAGATATTCGTCATTTGGGCATTGATGTCATCGTCACTCGGTGATGGATTTCGTTCGAGCAGGGCCGCCGCCGCCATGATCATGCCGGACTGGCAGTAGCCGCATTGCGGTGTATCGAGTTCCAGCCACGCTTTCTGAACAGGATGGCTGGCGTCGTTGGAAAGGCCCTCAATCGTAGTGACTTTCTGCGTAGGGCCAACCGCACTGACCGGGTACACACAAGAGCGCACTGGATTGCCGTCGATATGCACCGTGCAAGCTCCGCATTGCGCTACACCGCACCCATACTTCGTGCCTGTCAGTTGCAACTGTTCTCGCAATACCCATAAGAGCGGTGTCGAGCCGTCGACATCGAGGGTCTTTTCCTCACCATTCACATTTAGCTTAGCCATGTTCACGACACTCCTGTTTGCTGCTTGCATTTGCCGTCATAACATTGCCAGTATAGCGAACTGAGTTCGCTTATCGGGCAATAGGAGACAAGTCGTTGAAAAACGTATCCTCGGGTCTGCAGATCGCAGCATCGCTGTTACTCGTTTCGGCCGCCTTACATTTGCTCGGTGCGGCGCTCAGCGGTTTTGTTGACGAAGGGTTGATCTTGCTGCCGGTGGTCGTGCTGTATGTACTTCTTTCGCGATTCTTATGGCGTGGTGTCCGGCCGGTCGCCTACGTTGTCTTTGTGTTCATGCTGATCGGCAGTTTGGGTTCCTGGATTGCGAGTGGTGGCGTGAATGAGGTTCCAACGTGGATTTACTACGCGGTATCTATTGTGGATCTCTTATGCGCGCTCGTATTGTTCGGCGTGTTATGGCGACCCGCATTACCCAACTCTCCGGTGGCCGATCAGTAAACGGGTCTGATTCTCGTTGTCGTTCAGCGACGATTTTGCGCAACACAAGGTTCGTCATTTGCTTATATTTGCAAACCAACGCGTATTAAAGGGAACCGTCGAAACCCTGTCGAATTAATTTTCTGACACAAATTCAAACGTGTGCGTGAGCCATTACGTTATCAATAGGAGTTGATAAGCTTGTCGCGGGTGGCGGGCAGCGCGTTGACACAAAGCAACCGCCAGTTTGGGGATAGACGGTGACGTTCTGGCGATCACCGCGGCGGACCATCATGCGAATCGTGACACTCACACCGGGCGCGACCGAGATTGCCATTGCTCTTGGCTTAGAGTCAGCAATCATCGCCGCCGGCCCAAATTGCCGCATACCGGATCGCGTACGTGGTGTTCAACGTGTCGATTTCGGTGCGGCGCATGGTGCGCCGATGGCAGAGGTGATCGCTGATCGGGTTGCGGCGCTCAATCCAAACGCAGTCCTCGCAACGAATTTGCCAAATGAGATTAGTGAGAGACTTCAATCGGTTCCCAATCTCACTGTGATTGACCTCGCCATTTCGTCGATCGACGAGTTGTTTGACGGGATCCGATTGGCAGGAGAGGGCTTAGGCGCAGGCAGCGCCGCGAAACTTGCGCTTCGTGGCCTGTCGTATCGCAAACGCCGTATCGAGACAATCACTGATAGTGTCCAGCATGATGCAAGGCCACGCGTGTTGTTTCTAGAAGCATTGAGTCCTTTGCTGGGTGCCGGTTATTGGAATCCCGAGCTTGTCGCACTGGCGGGCGGACGTAACTTACATGGCAAGCCGGGTGTCGCACCACGACGAACGCAGCTGGAACACATCAGTGTCCTGGACCCGGATGTCATTTTTGTCGCCGCGAGTCACGCCGAATTCGGCACAGTTCGGTCGATGCTCGATCAGATCGCGGACGCGCATAGTGATTGGGGCGTATTGCGCGCCATTGCACATGATCGTGTTTTCATTGCGGAGGCGACCGGCGCGTTTGACACACCTGGACCATCCATGATCGATGGGCTTGAGGTTCTTGCCTACACGTTACACCCGCATCGACACCGAACACCCACTAGCACCGTGAATCTCTTACATGTTAAACGCGACGAAAAAGGTCTTTTGGATTTGACGAGCCCAACGGATGAGTGATGACACTGAGCGCCTAGGCATTGATCTTGCGATGTCGCGTAGCGATGATCGCACTGGTGGCGTCGAGCCGTCTTTCTCTGGTGTGTTGAGCTTCATGAGGCGCCGCTACACCAAGTCACTCGACAACGTTGATGTGGCAGTCGTTGGGTTGCCTTTTGATCTCGCGACCACGTCCAGACCGGGTGCGAGATTGGGGCCTCGCGCGGTACGCGAGGCGTCATCAATGATTGCTTGGGATCGTGTGCACGGCTGGGACTACGATCCGTTTGAGCGATTAGCCGTCGTCGACTATGGCGACGTATTAGTGGATGCCAGTCAGCCGGAAGCGCTGACTCGCTACATAACGGATGCCTTTGGCGCTATCTACACGGTAGGCGCTCGCACACTGATGTTGGGCGGCGACCATTATGCTAGTTATCCTGTATTGTGTGCGTTACGTGAGCAATACGATGCACCATTAGCACTCGTTCATTTCGATGCACACTCGGATACATGGGGTGCTGGTGAGCCGAAAGGCATCGATCATGGAACGATGTTCTATCACGCTGCTAATGAAGGGATTATCGACCCGTCGATATCAGTCCAGCTGGGCTTGAGGACACACAACCCGGACACTCACGGATTCAATATCATGACCGCGGAAGCGGTTGCCGCTTCAACGCCGGATGCGATTGCCGATTATGTGCGTTCCATTGTTGGTGATCGGCCCGTTTACTTGACGTTTGATATTGACTGTCTTGACCCGGCTTTCGCACCAGGCACCGGCACACCAGTCATGGGTGGCCTTTCCAGTCTGCAAGCTCAGCAGATACTTCGTGGACTGCGCGGCATCAACATAGTCAGTGGCGACGTGGTTGAAGTAGCCCCGGCGTACGATGTAAGCCAAATCACAGCGATTGCAGCGGCCACCATCGGGGCCAATATCATCGCTTTGATGTCCGCAAGTCGTGAGTTTGCGGATTCGGGGACACCCTAGACGATTGCTTCAAGAAGGCAACAAGTCCTCTTCGTTGAGAATATCGTCACCGTGAGCCACAACGGCTTCGGCAAGAGCCTTAAGATCAGATGTCGTCGTTCTATGATTCGTGATGCAAACACGGATGGCGAATCTGCCGTTTAGTACCGTGTTTGAAGGTACTGCAAGCCCTTGCTCTTGAATGCGTAACAAGATTTCCTCATTCAGCGCATTGAGACTTTCCTTAGAAAGTGAATCATGAATGTAGCGTAAACAGCTGATATTTAGCGAAACCGGGGCCACAAGTTCGAGCTTTTCATGTGCCTGGACCAGGTTTCCCAAATACTGCGCCTGTCGTACATTCTTGCTGATCATCCGCCCGATCTTGTCGACACCTTGTTCTTTCATGCACATCCAGGCTTTGAGGGCCCGGAAACTACGCGACAACTGAATGCCGCGATCGTTGAAATAGGTGCTATCGACGGCGACCCCACGGTCTGTGGGTGAGAGGTAACTGGCGCCATGCCGAAACGTATTCAACTGAGCAGCGGGATTCCGTGTGAGTACACAGCCAATGTCATATGGCATGTACCCCCATTTGTGCAGGTCGAAAGCGATGGAGTCTGCGCTCGCTTGTGCGGCGACTAAGCCGCGTGTCTCCTCAGACCACGCAGCCAGAGAGCCGAAAGCGCCATCAACGTGCAACCAGAGGCCGAAATCATCTGACAACTGGCGCAGCGCCGTGACATCGTCGATCGCAGCGCTATTCACTGTGCCAACGTTAGCGACAATGCAGAAAGGCTTCATGCCTGTAGCGATGTCTTGCTCGATGCGCTGCCGACAGGCCTGAACGTCGATGGTGAAGTCGTCATGGACCTGTACTTTGCGAAATGCATCCAGCCCAAGCCCCATCAAATCACATGCCTTGTAGATCCAGCTGTGGGTTTCCGTACTGCCATAGACAGTCAGTCGCGTTGCCGACTGTGTGATGCCTTCTTTACGTACATCGAAGCCCGCGCATTCGGTTCGTGCCACGGCGAGACCATTCAAGTTCGCGACAGTACCGCCGGACACTAACAACCCAGAACAATCCCGCGGGTAGTCAACCAGTTCAGCGAGCCAGTTCAGCACCTGTTTCTCAACGACGGTGGGGCTTTGGTCGAACCCTGCGATATTGGCGTTCATGGTGCCCGACAAAAACTCAGCTAAAGCGCCGGTCAAACTGCCGGTGCCCTTCACCCAACCGTAAAAACCCGGATGTATGTTGCCAGTGGGGAAGGGGAGAATATGCTCTCTGAAGGTTGCGTAAACCTCTCCTAGCTCGGTACCGCGACGCGGTATCGGCTCATTAATAATGTCACGCGATGCTTCCGGCATTCTGCGCCAAGCGGGCCGCTCGCGGACGCTCTTCAGGAAGTCGACAACGTCGTCGATCATTTCGTGGGCTGTGGCCCGTGCGGCTTCCCAGTCTTCCGGGTCTAAGCTCTCAAAATCTCTTGGGTCGTGATCATTGTTGACGGCCATTGATATCGCCTCGCTGAATCAATGCCAGGCACTATACCGTTTTCCATTGTGCACGTTGTCGTTATTCGAACTTGTAACCCACGCCATAGACCGAGTGAATGACGAGACTGCCGTCCGACGCAGCGGTGATCTTTTGACGAAGATTTTTGATGTGCGAATCAACGGTTCGATCGCTGACAATTCGACCATCCGTATAAATCGCGTCAATCAGACGAGTTCTTGGAAACACGCGACCAGGTGAGCCAGCGAGCAACGCTAGCAAGCGAAATTCAACGGGCGTCAAGTCCAGCACATTACCATTGTAACTCGCCGCATATCGATCGCTGTCGATCTTCAACCCGTTGTCTTCGGACATGGCGGCCACCATTTGTGCGCGTCGCAAAACGGCCTTCACGCGCGCAACGACTTCACGCGGACTGAACGGCTTGCAGATATAGTCGTCGGCGCCCAGCTCGAGGCCTAGCAATCGGTCAATCTCATCAACGCGAGCGGTCAACATGATGATGGGGATTGATGATACCGCTCTAAGCTCCCGGCAGACCGCGAGCCCATCTTTACCAGGCAACATGAGATCGAGAAGCACGAGATCAGGCTTCTTTGCCTCAACCTCGGCGAGCACCACATCTCCCCGATCGAGACAGGCCGTCTCGAAATGATCCGCCATAAGATAATCGGCAAGGAGCGTGCTGATCTTCGGCTCGTCTTCAACAATCAGTATCAGTGCTTTGTCGTTCATGGTTCTCACTCACTGGCGGGTAAACGAACGCTTACTTTCAAACCACCGAGGCGCCCATGTTCAGCGTGAATCGTGCCATCGTGAGACTCTACGATCGCCTTGCATATCGACAAACCCAATCCAGACCCGCCGAATTCTCGACTACGAGACTGGTCTGCACGATAAAGTCGCTCAAACAAATGATCCAGTGAGTCTGAGGTAACGCCGGGTGCTGAGTCCTCAAACTCGATGAGCACGTCGCCCTCGCTGCGTTGGGCAGTAACCACCAATCGACCTGGAGAGTCGGTGTAACGCAAGGCGTTCTCGAGAAGATTCGAAAACACGCGTTGTAGACGCCCTTTGTCACCACGAACCTTTAGCCCTGACGGTATCTCCCGTTCGATGGTAAGTCCAAGGTCTTCGAATCTCGGGTTTGCGGTCTCTAATGAGGCCACTAGCGTCGCCGACAAGTCGAACGTTGATAGTGTGACTTGAATACTACCTTCGTCATAGACCGACAACTGATGCAGATCATCCACCAGATTAGACAGTCTTAGAATCTCCGCTTGCAGCGATTCACGCATCTTATCGTTGAATGTACGGACACCATCTTCAACAGCATCGATTTCCCCACGTAGAACAGCCAACGGCGTACGCAATTCATGGGCGATATCGGCGACCCACCGGCGCCTAGCGTCGCGACTTTTTTCAAGTCTGCTTGCCATGTGATTAAACGAAGCGGATAGCTCACCCAATTCGTCGGCTCTGTTAACGACGCTTCTGGTTTCCAATGCGCCCTTCGCGAGCGCATTGGCACTGCCCACGAGGCTTGCGATGGGGCGTGTGATGCGACGTGCAAAGAATGCAGAAACAATCGCAGCCAAGAGTAAAGCTGCCAGCGCGCTGATCAAAATGACACGCTCTTGTTGATTGACAAACGCCAAATCCGATGGGTTAGAAAGCGTTTTTCTTGCGTAGATATCTAGATAAGCGATCGTCTCTCCGTTGAGCAATACAGGTACCTGTCTGACCTCGTTGGTTTGGCGCACTGCTTCAATAACGATGACGCCATCTTTATCTAACAATGAGACGTGTCCAGCGCCGAGTCCATCATGTGGCGGTGGTTGGCCGCCACCGGGTGGGCGGCGGCGCCCATCGCGAGGTCTGCGATCTCGGGGCCCATCGCCAAGCCGATTAGGGCGGGGCGGGGCGGATCGCCATGGTCCGTCGGCCCGTTCGAACACTTCGAACCACCGCCGTGGATTTTCGCGCAGCGCATCCCAATTGCCATCACGCTCAAAAATGTCAGCAAGCTCGGCGACGGTACGACCAATGGCTTGCGCTTCTTGTTCGGCGACGTAATCAAAAAAACCACGTTGTAGATACCAACGCGTGAGCACGGCGCTAAAAATAAGAATGGTGAGGCTTACAGCGAGTGTATTCAGGAAGACGCTGCGGCCGATCTTCGTATTCATGGGTACATAGGATAACAAGTCATATCTGCCGATTCGGCAAATTCACACTTTCTCCATATTTACTGCACATCGCGATGTTCAACTGCATCCCGAGCTTACGGTTTTGGAGACGACCATGTTCGAAAGACACTATTGGGCCCCCATACTTTTGTCCGCTGTACTCGCCGGATGCGGAAGCAGCAGTATCGACGTGACCGATACCGACGACGACGTAGCGGATAACGATCAGGATCAGGATCAGGAAGTCGGTGAACTCAGCGATGCGTACTTGTGGTTCGGTCCCAACGTCACCATTGCAAGAGACGGCAATGAGGTCGTGATCGAGGCCACCGGTCGACCCGACCATGAGTCATGTTACTGGGATCCCAGCAATGCCAGTGGACTGTACGTGGCGTGTGACCCTGACATCACATCAGGCCGAATGTCACCAGGCTTCATCGAGGAGTACAACAATTTGTTTACGCTTCGGGTGCCAGTAACGCCCGAGCTCGCAGTCACCAGTACAGCGACGTCTTTAGGACCTGTGGGTATCGCGGTCAGCGGTGCACCGATATTCAACGATCAAGAAGGGCCAAACGTCGCACTGAATCTGGGCGTGATTACTGGCTTTGATCGAAGCGGGGCGCACACGGGGCCCTCGACCTACCATTATCACCTTG
>JBCAZE010000043.1:0-19769 GCA_039700805.1 Pseudomonadota bacterium
GAAATGGGTCACCCGTGGCGACAACAGGGATGTCTTTCCGCCATGACTTTCGTTACTCGGAACAACGTCTGACACCACGCCAGCGGCAACTGATCAGCACCACCAAAGCAAGTCGCGCCGCAACCCCCGTGGTTGCAGAAGACGAGACGCCGTCAGCCATGCCTAGCGATGAAGATAACCCGGCCAGCGAGAACCCTACGAACGACGCAGCGGATGCGCCGATCGAGGACGCGACTGACGACGAAGCACCAGAGACAGAATGACCGCTGAGGCATCGCGATAGCAATGAAACCATCGCAATAAAGCCTCACCGATGGCTACGGCGCGCGATCCGCCGATCGCTGCGTGAGCCAAAGCGACACAAACACCAGCCCGAGGGCAATTAATCCGTTGTCAGGAATGCGCTCGTCCAGCAGTGTCGTGCCCACCAAAACCGCCCATACCGGCAGCAGGTAATTGACCAGCGCCTGGAACGTTGCGCCGGTCACGCGGATCAAATAGAAAAACACCAACGCCGCTACCGCTGTGCAAAACAGCCCGATGCCGATAACAGCGAGTGTTGGCGCTAGCGGCGCGGCGACAAACGCTAACCCTTTGTTCTGCCACAACCAAAACGGTGCCAGCTGCACGGCGGCCACCAACATGACGCTAGCAGACATGGTCAAAGGTGAATGCTCCGGGGCCAAACGCGTGATCACTGCTGCAAGGCCATAGCAAACGGCAGCGAGTAGGATAGCCAATTGGGCAAGAATTGTTGTTTGATCTCCGCCGAGTGCACGCAACGCATCCGGCCCGATCAAAATCACAACACCGACCAAACCGAACAAAAACCCAGTCAGCTTCAAGCCACTAGCGCGCTCGTCCGGTAACAACAGGTGAGCCAGCAACAGCACCGATAGTGGCGAAACCGACATCAAAATGCCGACCAGGCTCGAGTCGATGGCCACTTGCCCCCAAGACTCCAGGTAGAACGGTGCGACATTGCCCACAAAGGCCATCGCGAAAAAAAACCACCACGACCTCGCATCCCGCGGTAGCTTCAAACCACGAATCTTCATGACCGCGATTAATGCAGCCGCCGCGACGACGATTTGCAAGAAAACAATATCGATCGGCTGATAAGCCAACAATGCGATCTCGACTGCGTAATATCTTGAGCCCCACAACATGGCGAGTACCACCAGTGCGATCCATTGAGTCAAACCCGGCCGCATCAATGCCGCTCGTGGCGGTGTTGCGTTTTTGCGTATCATTCTTAAATTCTGCTTATTGAAACCGGCAAGATACACCGCATACTGATTAAACAGAAACTTCGATGATGCGAGGCGAGCAATGTTCTCATTCAAAAAACCGGAAATGCCAACCGAAGCCGCGGCGTTACCCGGACGCGAGCAAGCGATGGTGACCAGCGACGTTCATTACGTCAGCGGAAAACCGCTTTATGGGCCCTGGCCGGAGAACTATGAAACAGTGCTTTTGGGTCTCGGGTGTTTTTGGGGCGCGGAGCGCGTCTTTTGGCAACTGGACGGCGTCTATAGCACCTCCGTTGGCTACGCAGGCGGCTACACCGCCAACCCAAGCTATGAGGAAGTGTGCAGCGGCCAAACCGGTCATACAGAGGCGGTACAGGTTGTGTTTGACCCCACGGTCATCGACTTTGAGTCGCTGTTGAAAGTATTTTGGGAGTCTCATGATCCGACGCAGGGCATGCGGCAGGGCAATGACCGAGGCACGCAGTATCGATCAGCGATCTACACAACAACGGCAGAACAAGCGGCGCTCGCCAAGCGATCACGAGACACCTATCAGGCAGAGCTAAGCGGCGCCGGTCTTGGTGCCATAACGACAGAACTCAAAGACGCAGACAATTATTACTACGCCGAGGATTATCACCAGCAGTACCTTGCCAAAAACCCAGCAGGCTACTGCGGCATCGGCGGTACGGGCGTTAGTTGCCCAATTAGACCCGCAGCGCCAACCAGCAGCTAGAGGATGTCACTTTTGCCGCTCAGCGCGCAGCAAGCGGCTGCTGCGGCACATCTCTCAACTTGCTGAGATCGTAGCCTTGCTCAGCGAGGAATGCGTCGAGCCGGCGGCGGAGATCCTGATCAATACTCGGCTCCCGTGCCATGACCCACACATAGTCGCGCTTTGAGCGACCAATAATCGTGACGCTGTAATCGTCTGCGAGCCAGATCACGCGATATTCGGCCTTGAATGGCCAGATGAACTGCATGCCCCAAACCGCATTGCCCGTACCCGGCCTTACGGTTGCTACTGGCGTGTAGATCTTTCGTTTACCGTCGAATCCGCCTTTGTTGAATGAAAAGGTGGTGTCGATTTTTTGATCGCTACGAAGCGTGTAGTCTTCGGTGGCATTCCACGCTTTGGTTTCGATAAATGTCGGGATATTGGCAATGACGTACCAACGACCGGCAAATCGCTCGAGGTCGACATTCGGGACGGTAGCAATAGGTGCTTGCTGCGCAGCGCGCTGCGTGGCGCAGCCGCTCAACAAGGCGAATATCAATATTGACGAAATTATTTGGCGCATTTGTCTAACTTTAATGGTGGACATCAGGTGACTATTTTAGACAAAGTTCGGGTAAACTATACAACTAGATGCAAACCTGTGAGGAAGCTGCCGGTGCCAACCACCCTCAGAAAAAAGAAACCTACCCGTAAGAAACACCGTAAACCCACGCAAAAGCAGGCCGAAGAAGCCGTACGTACGCTATTGCTCTGGGCCGGTGAGGATGTTGATCGTGAAGGTCTCTTAGACACGCCAGCGCGAGTTGCACGCGCGTATTCTGATTGGTTTTCCGGATACAAAGAAAACCCTGTCAGCTACCTGAAGCGGACCTTCGAGGAAGTTGAGGGCTACGACGAAATGATCGTTCTGCGCGATATCAATTTCGAATCACACTGTGAGCACCACATGGCACCTATCATTGGTAGAGCCCATGTCGGTTACGTTCCCGACAGTAAAGTGGTCGGAATCAGCAAATTGGCGAGGGTAGTCGAAGCCTATGCCCGCCGATTTCAGGTGCAAGAAAAAATGACGGCTCAAATTGCACACTGCATTGCTGACGTACTGAAGCCACGCGGCGTGGGCGTTATCGTTGACGCAAGACATCAGTGCATGACGACACGCGGCGTCCACAAAACGAACGTCTCCATGGTGACCAGTCAAATGCTCGGAACGTTTCGGGAAGATCATCGGACCCGTGACGAATTCCTCCAGGTTATCGACCAAAGACGCTGAGCCATCGACATTGAAGACCGGCGGCACCGCCGATGGCCAATTTCTGATCGAAGCCTGACACTCCTGCTCGCGGCAGCGACAGCAGTCGCACCGCTGCTCATGCAGATGTACCTGCCGGCACTGCCTTCGATCGCTCGGCATTTCGAGATCGACGCAGCGTCTGCGCAACTGACATTCAGCGCTTTTGTCTTCGCCGTCGGACCCGCTCAGTTGGTGTATGGCCCGATAAGCGACTGGGTCGGTCGTCGGAATACCGCGCTCCTTTCTCTCGGTATATCGCTTCTGGGCAGCTTTCTTGCAGCCGTCGCGACAGATCTGTCGGCGCTGATCATCGCACGGGTTATCCAAGGCCTTGGCGGTGCCGGCGGCCTCGTCGTGTCTCGCGCCGTCTTGAGCGACCGTTATGGTGCACAAGGCATGGCCTCGCGCTTATCGATGGTGATTACTGTCATCGTCGTTGTGCCGATGGTTGCGCCGATGATCGGTGGCCTTTTAACCGTTGAGTTCGGATGGCGCAGCGTGTTTATTGCTGCTAGCGCCTATATCGCGATTGTGTGGACACTGGTATTTGCTACGCTGCCGGAAACACGCTCCGATGTTGGCGAGCGCGAACCGTTCGTCGCGGGCGTTATGCGACTGTTTAGCAAGCCGGTATTCGCAGCGCTTGCGGTTCAGAGCGCACTGACCATGTCGGCGTTCTACGTGTTTATTTCTATAGTGCCCTACCTTTTAGAGGACGTTCTCGGCTACCCGCCGACAGCTTACGGACGCTTCTTCATCATGCTTGCTGGAAGCTACATGACCGGCACGCTCATTTCATCTCGGATCGCGAGCCAACTCGGCATGTATCGCATGATCGCCCTTGGTGCGTGGCTGGCATTAGCCGCATCGTCGGTCATGGTAGTGCTCCATTGGCAGCTCGGCATTAACGCATGGGGCCTATTTGCGCCTATGGCTATGCTGGCGTTTGCCAATGGCCTGTCATCACCGAGTATGCAGAGCGCCGCGGTACTCCAAACCAAAAACTATGCTGGCACGGCGTCGGGGGTGATCGGCTGCCTCCAACAACTTACTGCAGGGCTATCAATACAACTGGTATCACTCGGCGGGCTCAACACCGCACAGCCGCTCACCGGTTTCATCCTCGGTACATGCGTGATTGTCGCGTTGATAACGCTGTTGCTCGCCCGGAACAAAGACAAGCTCTGATACACCAATCGCTACAAACCGAGCGTTGCAATGCCTTGTTCAAAAACGATGTCGACGGGAATACCAGCTGACGATAAACGCGCAAGATCCTGTGCGAGCTGGTCCTCAATGCGTCCTTTTTCGTTCGTCAACGCCGTCGCACCTTCATAGTCGCCATCGCCTTGTAACGTCAGCAATGTCTCCGCCAGCGCATTCATCGCAGCGGTCATCTTGTCAAAATCGACACGATAGAATCCCTCTTCATCGTCTCTGACGATAGCGCCCTGTTCCAAGAAGAAATTAAAGCGGACCATGTTCGCCTTGCCATGAGCGCTCGACGCCCCGAAACGAATAGAACGAAAAACACTCGCCATGAACGTGACATAGTTGTCTTTGAGATCGCTGTCGCCTAGCTCGCCGGCCTCGTGTAGGCGAGTGATCATATAGAGCCCAAGTACGTCTGCCTTGCCCTCCTCCATGCTGCTAGCGATATCTTTGAGGGCCGCGCGCACAGTTCCGGAACCATCGATCGTATTTTTAATGCCAAGCCCGTGAGCCACCTCATGGAACATGGTATTCGCGAAAAACGCATCGAACGTGATGTGCTGTCGCTGCTCGGGATCAATCAGCACCTCACTAATTGGTACGAGGATCTCATCGAACTTTGCGCGCATTGCGTTCTTAAGCTGCAAGCGACGCGTGCCCTTTTCCAATTGGACCGTTTCGTCGTTCGGCAAATTGATCGCAATCGTCTTAGACCCTGCGTTGCTATCACCGGCATAGTAAATGACGTCGTAAGCATTGAGGTCAGAGTCGGTACCTGGCATTTCAGCCTTGTAAGCGTCCGGCACCGGTAACCCACGCTGCAACTCTGGTAAGAACGCAGAGAACTTCGCGAGTCGCTCGCTCCAAGCAGCATCCTTAACCAGAACAAATGCCTCAAACGCGGCGCGGTAACCAAAGAGCTGGTCCTCGTAAGTCTCGATCGGACCGATAACAACATCGACTAGACTCGTCTTGCTATCCATCCAGGCAAGATCACTGTCGCGATACTCACCTGACAAAAACGCATCAGCTCGGAGACTCAGGTAGCGCGCAAAGTCCTCGTCGGATGTGAGCGCCGCCGCTTGACGCAGTAGGTCAGCAGCCTCTGTCAGCTCGTCGGCAAACAACTCGTGGTAGGGCACTGTCATCAACGCGCCACTCTCGTCTTTGCGAACCACCGAATACAACCCGTCCTTGTCGTTAAACTGGCTGGATTCGAACGTCTCCTTGGTAATGTCGGCTGGATAGAAATTGGCGCCGGCTGGTTTAGGCGCAATACCCGTTAAGAACGGCGCATTGTTATCCAAACGATCCCAAGGCCCGTAGTTGATCTGTGCAAACCGGCGGGCATCAGGACTCGGCAATCGATCCAGCCAATCGGCATAGTCCTCACGGAATGCCTGACGCCAAAACAGGTCATCCATGATCGTACCGGCTTCGATCAGTAGCGGGAGCATTTGACGTTCGTCGTCGCTGAGGGGGGATAAGTCGGCGGTCAGTTTGACTGTCGCGTAGTCATCGATCCGAGCCTGGATATCAAAACCGTCGACCACCTCATGCACCATCGGTAGCGGCGGCAGCGCCTCTACGGGCGGCGTCTCAGAATCACCCTTGCAAGCAGCAAGGCCTAATGCAGACAACAATCCAATGGAAACGATGACAGGAAAACGATTTGGCATGAGAGGCCCCCGAACTGAATTTCGGCGTATTTTGACACAATCATGCTGAACGGGATAATGCCGCTCGGGTCAGGGGTTAGTGACGGATAAGGAATCCAGGAACGCCGTCAGTGGCAGCATCGTTTGTTTCTTCGGCGACCGCGCCATCCCCGGCATCAACCAGTCGCAGTTGCACTGGACCGTCCTCTGCGACAAGCGAGAGATACAGTTTCGCAATCGCTTCATTCCAGCGTGCGGCTTCAACCGGCGACATTTTTCTGATGGTTGCTTCCGCGGGGTGCTCGCTGTTCACGGGGCGTTCTTGGTTAAGCCCTGACTGGATCGCCAGAAAATTCTCACGGGCACCTTCCGGCAGCTCATCAGCAGGCAATACTTCTAGGTGATTCAACCAAGCATCACGAAGTCTTTGTTTTGCGCTCTGAGGCCCTGTCAGCACGAGCAAGGCGTTATGCAAAGCAGATTTAAGGACGGAATTAGACACCTTCTCCCCCAAGAAAAGGATAACAATTGACGCTCCCTGAGTGAGTAACGCCGCGTCCCATACCCCCCAGGAACGCGGCGTTTGTGTCAATCTCCCTTCGACAATTCTTTATAACAAAATCGTAAGCTGCTCTGCAAGCGGGAATTTAGTGGCGGTCTTTAGTTCTCAATACGCGTGATTTCAATTTGCCACGTCGATGCATCAAGCGAGCCAGTTGTTTCATACGCAACCTTTTGGCCAATTTGCCACTGCTCGGCAAGCGTCTCGGCCATAATCAATGGCTTAAATGCTTCCAGTGCAGCATCGACAGCCGTATCGCCCGAAATGCCAAGGCAGATTCGGTCCGATACATCTAGACCCGCTTGCTTCCGCGCCTCCTGAACCGTCCGAATGAGCTCTCTCGCAAGACCCTCCACAGCGAGCGCTTCCGTCACGGTTGTATCTAGTCCGACGAGGTATCCACCATCCTCTGCGCATGAATACCCCTCCGCAGAGGCACTCTCGATTAACACGTCCTCCTCAGAGAGCGTCAACGTCTCGCCATCAAGCTCGAGCGCAAACGTGTCACCAGCAGCACATTGTGTCGCGACGTAATCGCCATCGATGGCCTGCAGTGCTGCACGAATCGCTGGCACTTGCTTGCCATATTTTTTCCCAACAACAGGAAGATTCGGTTTGATCCGATATTCGATCAGGCTCGCATCACGCGCCACGGGCTCGATGTCCTTGATATTGAGCTCCTCGGTGATTTGCTGACTGTGTCGCATCACCGCGCTGATTGCCGCTTCGCTCGGGGCGCGAACCAGCAACCGGGGTAATGGTTGACGGGTGCGAACGCCGCTCTGCGCCCGCGCTGCCCGGCCGAGACCAACCACTTTTTGGACGACAGCGATTTCATCGAGCAAGCCCTGATCCAACAACGACGCATCCGCTTGCGGCCAACTCGCCATGTGCACACTCATCGGCGCGTCTGATTGCACGGCCACAATGAGATTTTGATAGAGCTTCTCGGCAAGAAATGGCACAAAAGGGGCCATCAGCAAAGAAAGCTGCGACAAGCACTCATACAGCGTGTGATACGCCGCGGCCTTGTCCGCTGGATCGTCGGACTTCCAGAACCGGCGTCGATTTCGGCGCACGTACCAATTCGATAGCTGATCAACGAAAGCTTCGATAGCTGCCCCCGCCGTTTGTGCATCAAAACGCTCCAATGCATCGGTCACGGTCTGGGTCGTACTATTCAGCAACGAAATCGCCCATCGGTCGATTTCTGGTCGTTCGCTCACGATAGAGCGTTGGACGAAATCCACGTCATCGAGGCGCGCGTACAACACAAAGAATGAATAGGTATTCCAAAGCGTGTTGACGAAAGAACTGGCAACCTCCGCCACAATGTCCACGGAAATCCGTTTCTGGACATCCGGTGCCACCCGTGCCAAGAAATACCAGCGTAGGGCATCAGCGCCCACGCTGTCGAAGACGTCATACGGATTCAAAATGTTGCCCTGAGACTTGGACATCTTTTTGCCTTCCGCATCGACGATATGGCTCAAACAGATAACGTTTTTATAGGCAGCGCTATCCGATACAAGGGTCGCTATTGCGTGCAGCGTGTAGAACCAACCGCGAGTCTGATCAATCGCCTCACAGATGTAATCGGCGGGAAAATGCGATTCGAAATCATCGGCATTCTCGAAGGGGTAGTGCCATTGCGCATACGACATGGCGCCGGAGTCGAACCAACAGTCAATCACCTCGGGTACGCGATGCCACGTAACACCATCTTTTTCGAATGTGACCTCGTCGACGGCAGGCCGATGTAAGTCCAGCGCATCCAATTTGCGACCGGTGAGCACCTCAAGCTCCTTGAGTGAACCGATGCATTGGTAGTCGCCTTTACCGTTGGTCCACACCGGTAGCGGCGTGCCCCAGAAGCGCTCTCGAGACAACGCCCAATCCACATTGTTCTCTAACCAATTGCCGAATCGACCTTCGCGAATCGTCTCAGGAACCCAGTTGATTTCTTGGTTGAGCTCGACCATTCGGTCTTTGTAGTCGGTCGTTCGTATATACCAGGCGTTTTTGGCGTAGTAGATGATCGGGTCACCGGTTCGCCATCCGAACGGGTAGTTGTGCAAGTAGCGTTCGTTCCTAAACATCACGCCACGTTCTTTGAGTAGACGGATCAGCACAGGATCCGCTTCTTTGAAGAACATGCCAGCAACGGGCTCGACGGCATCGACGAAGTGCCCGTCAAGGCCAACACCATGCAACACAGGCAGGCCATGCTTCTGACCCAACGCCAAATCATCAACACCGTAGGCTGGCGCGGTATGGACGATACCCGTACCGTCTTCAACGCTGACAAAATCGGCATGCCATACCTGAAACGCGGGGCAATCTGCGGGCACGTCCAGGTAATCGAAGATTCGTGTGTAATGCTTGCCGACGAGGTCCGAACCTTTGACGGTCTTAACGACCTGGTGCTCCCGATCACCAAACACGCGTTCTCGCAATGCGCTTGCGACGATTAGTGTCTCGCTGCCAAAGCTTATGTAGTCATAGTCGATTTCATTGTGAACGGCGAGTGCAAGATTTGAAGGCAACGTCCAAGGCGTTGTCGTCCAAACCAGAAATGACACGTCTGCTTCATCGGCGAGCGCGAATCGTACGAAGATGGATGGGTCCTCAACCTCCCGATATCCCTGCGCCAATTCGTGCGACGAAAGCGTCGCGCCGATGCGCGGATCGTAAGGCACCACTTTGTAACCCCGATAGATGAGGTCCTTCTCCCAGATCTCTTTCAATAAGTGCCAGACCGACTCGATGTATTCATTGTTCAGCGTGTAGTACGCCTCATCGAGATTGACCCAGAACCCCATGCGCTCGGTCATCTTCTCCCAGTCACCGATATAGCGCATGACGGATTCGCGACAGCGCCGGGTGAACTCCTCGACACCGATCTTCTCCTCGATCTCTTTCTTGTCGAAAATCCCGATGGCCTTCTCGACTTCATGCTCGACGGGCAAGCCATGCGTATCCCAACCCGCCTTACGCGGCACATGGAATCCGTTCATCGTCTTGTAACGCGGAAACACATCTTTGAAGGTGCGCGCGAGCACGTGATGAATGCCGGGCTTACCGTTCGCCGTGGGCGGGCCTTCATTGAAACTGAAACGAGGTCCGTCTTCGGTCGCCTCGAGACTGCGTGCAAACACATCCTCGTCGCGCCAAAAGTCCAGGATCTCTTCTTCGAGTGCAGGCCCGTTGTAGCGACCCGTAACCGGTTTAAAACTCATGACTCACCTTCTGTATCGTCGCGTCCGACACAAAAAAACCCCGGACGCCGTCAATTAGCATCCGGGGCGATGAATCGCGGTACCACCCGGCTTCGCGCGTCGCTCACACGACACGCCTTGGCAAGTCATCTATCGATGACTCGGCACCGGTTACGCCGGTCAATCGTTACCGTCTACTCGCACTAGTGCTTTCGGGGTACCACTCGAGGGGGATATTCATCGGAATGCCGTCACGAAGCTCTCACCATCCTTCGCTCGCTATCACAGCATGTTCCGACTACTCGGCCCTGTCTTAGTGTTGCGGTAAGTCTAAGCGCGCCCTCCCCGATTGGCAACCGCCAACAATGGGCACACGCCTATCGGCCAACGATGCCGCCGATAGTCGCCAGCGAGTCGCCTGCTCGGTACACTCGGACACGAGCATGGCTAGGCACGAGGATCGTCGAATGGCATTGGGATTTCCGCCTGCAAAACGGGTTTCGACAAACGGCATTGAGCTGGAGGTTCATGAGCAAGGCGAAGGCCCACTCATAGTCTTGTGTCATGGTTTCCCAGAGATCGCCTATTCGTGGCGCTACCAAATCCCGGCACTGGCAGCGGCGGGGTATCGTGTCGTCGCACCGAACCAACGCGGATACGCTGGCAGCGATCAGCCGACTGACGTCACAGACTACGATCAGTTTCATCTGATCGATGACTTGGTCGGCTTACTAGACCACTACGGTGAGAAAGATGCGCTGTTTGTCGGTCATGATTGGGGCGCACTGCTGTTGTGGCAAATGGCCTTGCTGAAGCCAGAGAGGATGCGCGGACTGATCACGCTAAACATCCCATTTGCGCCGCGTCGCGCAATCGACCCCATGGTAATGACGCGACAAGTACTCGGAGACGATTTTTATATCATCAATTTTCAAGACTCCGACGAGGCGGACCGGGCATTCGAAGCGGATACCGAGCGCTTCCTCGAAGCCATGTATCGACGCTTGCCGGCAACACGCGCGGCATTCAATCAACTGAAGCCAGAACAGCGTCAGGCATTCAGCATGCTACGCGAAATGCGCAAAGACACTTTCCCCGGCACGCCGCTACTCGACGCTGAAGACTTCCAAGTATTCGTAGAGGCGTTTAATCGAAGCGGCTTTACGCCAGCGATCAATTGGTACCGAAATTGGTCACGCAACTGGGCGATGACGGAAGGTGTTCCGCAACGTGTGGACATACCCACGCTGTTCATCGGCGCTGAAGACGACATCCTGATAACACCTGAGCACGTAGAGACAATGCGTGACTATGTCGGTGATCTCGAGGTCCACATGATTGCTGAATGCGGCCATTGGACCCAACAAGAACACCCTGAAACAGTGAACGATATGATGACGAATTGGCTCGGAAAGCGATTCCCGTTAGATCGCTGATGCCAGCGCATCTGATCGCAAGGCATTCCCGAATCCGAGACTATGACGACACGAGACTCTGAAGCGTTGAAAAAAAACGCACTGATCATCGGCGCCAGCCGCGGGATCGGTGCAGGGTTTGCCAAAGCCTTGGCCGCGAGGGGCGACTTCGGGCGAGTCATCTGCGCAGCTCGGCAACCTGCATCGAGCGAGGCATTGCGCCATCTAGCCGCTACATCATCGATATGCACGACGATCGAGTTGGACGTGACGGACGAGGAAAGCATCATCGCTGCAGCGGCGAATATCGCATCGCTACCGGGTCATCTCGATCTTGTGATCAATACGGTTGGACTCCTACATGACGATGCGATGCGACCCGAACGACGTCTACAAGATATTGAGGCGCGTAATATTCGGCGAAGTTTCGAGGTCAACTCTATCGCGCCGCTGATGCTGGCCAAACATCTTTGCGGATTGTTGCCAAAACGCGAACCCTGCGTTTGGGCGACACTATCCGCACGAGTTGGAAGTATCTCGGACAATCGGCTGGGCGGTTGGTATGCCTATCGGGCTGCGAAGGCCGCACAGAATATGTTTAACAAAACGTTGTCGATAGAACTGAAGCGCACACACAAGAAGATCTGTGTCGTCGCGCTTCATCCAGGAACGGTCGCCACCGACCTTAGTGCGCCTTTTCGCAGTAACGTCACGGCAGACAACCTGTTCACGGTCGAAACATCGGTTGAGCACCTGTTGCGTGTGATCGACAACCTTGGTGAGAACGATAATGGATCATTTTATGCTTGGGACGGTCAGAAGATTCCTTGGTAAACGGCTATCGACGGTTTTGCTATCTATCGGCTTAGCTGCACTCATTCAACCGGCTTCCGCGACGACCGACAATGTGACGTTGTTTTCCGCTTACGCGACGTTGCTTGAGGCACATGTCCAAGACGGTAACGTTGACTACGACGCTTTCGCAGCATCCGACGACTACGCCTCAATGCTCAAGATCATCGCGAACACGGCGCTACCCGACACATTGACCAAAGCGGAGCGCCTTGCGACCCATATCAATGCGTATAACGTTCTGTCGATCCAGGGCATTCTCGATGGCTACTCTCCGTCGTCCGTATTCAGCAGACTCAAATTCTTTAAGCGTCGGCAGTACCGGGTATTCGGAGATGACATGACGCTCTATGAGCTCGAACATGAGCGCATCATCAATGAGGGTGACCCACGCATTCACTTTGCGATTGTTTGCTCTTCAAAATCTTGCCCACCGTTGATTGAGACGCTGTACCTACCTGAGACGCTCGACGCGCAACTCGACGCTGTTACGCGTGCGTTTATCAATGCACCGCAAAGCAATCGATTCGATCGTCAGAATAACCGTGCAGAGCTGTCGAGAATCTTCAAGTGGTATCGGGATGAGTTCGCTGCAACGTCTGGAAGCCTCGCGAAATTTCTCGCTACCTATATCGAGGACCCGGCGCTTGCCAAGAGTCTTCGGGAAGAAGAGTGGGACTTCGATTTTCTGAGTTACGATTGGAGCTTAAACGGCACGTTTACCCAATAGCCGTCATACGGCCAAGGACCTTCTATGCTGATCAAGAAAAAAGACGACATTCGACCGAGCGAGATTTTGCCGGAGAGTGACTACTGGAATCGGCGTCAGCTGATCACGGCGTTGTCCGCCAGCGCAGCGCTCGCTGCAGGCTGCAGCAATGCCGCCGAGCCGGAAGAACAGACGTTGCAGGCGACGTCACCGAAGACCAGCAATCTGCCATTGACTGTCGATAACAACGCGTACGAGAAACTCAAAGGCGTGAAGACCAGCGGCTACTCGACCACCGAGCCGCCAAATAGCTTTGACGACATTACCAGCTACAACAACTTTTACGAGTTTGGTCTTGGAAAGACGGATCCAGCAGCGCGCGCCGGTAGCCTGCGCACCCGCCCCTGGTCTGTGACGATCAGCGGTGAGGCAGAGACCACTGGCACGTTTAACCTCGAAGACATCATGAAGCCTCATGCGCTCGAAGAACGTATCTATCGCCTTCGATGCGTAGAGGCCTGGTCGATGGTCGTGCCCTGGGTTGGCATACCATTGGCGGATATCCTGAAGTCGTTCAAACCGACCTCGAAAGCCAAATACGTCGCTTTCGAAACCTTGGTTGATGAAGATCAAATGCCAGGGCAGCGCTCGCGCGTTTTGAATTGGCCATATCGTGAAGGGCTCACAATCCAGGAAGCCATGCATCCGCTGACATTGATGGCAGTCGGTTTGTATGGGCGCGTGCTCCCGAATCAAAACGGCGCACCGCTGCGATTGGTCGTGCCCTGGAAATACGGCTTTAAAAGTATCAAGTCGATTGTCGCAATTCGTTTCATGGAACGACAGCCACCTACAAGCTGGAACCTGTCAGCACCTAACGAGTACGGCTTTTACGCCAACGTCAATCCAGACGTAGATCACCCGCGCTGGAGTCAGGCCCGGGAGCGCCGAATTGGCGGTGGGGTCTTCGCACCGAAAATACCAACGCTGCCGTTCAACGGTTACGGCGAGGAAGTTGCTAGTTTGTATTCGGGCCTCGACCTGCGGCGCAATTTCTAACCAATCATCATGCGCTCCCGCTTGCCTAAAGACCCTGTGCGTCGCTATGGAAAGCCTTTGGTATTCCTCGCGTCACTTGCACCAGCGATATGGATATCGTTGGTGACGTTTGGCATCGCCGGGAACGGGCTCGGCGCCAATCCGGTCGAGACATTGCTCGACTTTTTTGGCAACTGGGGACTTCGATTTATCTTGATCGGCCTCGCTATCACGCCGTTACGGCTATTGACGGGCAACGTAAAATTCATCTGGTTTCGGCGCATGCTGGGGCTGTTCGGCGCGTTCTATGTTGCCTTGCACTTTTTGGTCTATCTGATACTCGACCAAGGGCTCTTGTTGACGGCTGTTCTTGAAGACATTCTTGTGCGGCCATTCATTACGCTTGGCATGATCGCAGTGATCCTTTTAACCGCCATGACGATCACATCGACGGCAGGCATGCGGCGCAGACTTGGAAAACGCTGGCAACAACTGCACTACGGCGCATACGCGGTCGGCATACTCGGTGTTTGGCATTACTGGTGGCAAGTAAAAAAAGACATCACCGAACCCGCCATCTATGCGGTATGCCTTTCCGTACTATTCGCGATTCGCTGGTGGTCAAGACGTAAACGCCAACGCCCAGTGGGCGGTCTTGCGACAGGCTAAGGCTCTCCAGCCACTTTCCAGTTTAGATACCGGTCTAACGCACGAACATCATTGTCATTCCACCTCGTGGGCGCGTCGTCACGGACTTTTTGCATGTAGGAAACCGCGGCATCAATGTCGCCTCGGAGTTCAGACAATCGCGCCTGCATTCGCCATACATTGGCATCATTCGGCGCAACGGCAAGCAGACGACCAATCGCCGATTCAGCCGCCGCCTCATCGTCATTGTCGAGCGCAACGCTAGCAAGCTTTGAGAGCAGTCGGACTTGACCGGTAACAAATCCAGACGCATCGACTTGCGCTATCGCTTCGCGATAGGCCACCAAAGCAGCGTCGGTCCGGCGCTCTGATTCCGCGATATCGCCCTCAAGCTCGAATGCTTCAATCAACGGCTGCGGCATCGACCGCGCTGTCGCGTCGGATTTCACGCGTCGAATTTCCTCCGCCGCGATCGTAGTCTCACCCGACTGCCAGGCTAAACGCGCTAAGCGCATTCGCACTTGCGCCTCTCGCGAGTAATCACCGATGGCGCCGAAGACCTCGCCCGATTCGGTGAATGCGGTAATCGCTGCGGCAGAATCTCCCGCCAAGCTGTATGCGCGGGCCAATTGCGCGTACCCAGTCGCGATGTACAGCTTGTCATTCGCAGCTGTCGCAATATCGATTGCCTCACGAGAAGCGGTAATCGCCTTATCGTGAGCACCCGACTCACCATACAACACAGAGAGCATACCCAAGATGCGTCCTTGTCCGACTCGATCGCCGATGTCTTTGCGAATCGCGAGCGACTCAAGATGATAGGCTTCCGCTTCGTTGCTTCGCCCCTGCAAGCGCCTCAGGTACCCGTAGTTGTTGAGCATTTTCGCTTCATTACGACGATCACCAACATCTCGAAATGCTTGCAGCGCGGTGCCAAGATTGGTGTCCGCCTCATCTAAGCGACCTTCGGCCATATTAACGTTCGCGAGCGCAGCGTCGACCTCGCCAGAAACGAAGCCGCGGTCAGACTCTGTAAACGCCAAACGCGCACGCGATAGATCAGCACGTGCTGTCTCGAAGTCCCGCGCTTTATAAGCATCGATACCTAACGACACGTGTAACTTACCGACCAATTCGCGATCATCAGTGATCAAGGCTGCTGCAAGCCCACGCGACAGTGTTGGTCGTACCGCCGATTGCTCTCCAGTTCTTAATTGAACAGTGGCGAGTCCATTTAGCGCCTTCGCAAGCAAGGCCGGGTCCTCATTTCGCTCAGCATCTCGTGCCACTGCGTCAAATCGATCCCGGGCCTCCTGCCACATCCCCGATATACGCGCGCACACCGCCCATTCGTAAGCGGCGCCTGCATTGCCAGGATCCGATGCAAGCACGACTTCAAACATGGGAAGCGCTTCCTGACAGCGACCCTCTAGCGATAGCGACAACGCGCGTGAGAACGCCTCGTTGATAAACGGATCATCCGAGATAACGCGCGTTTCGGCGACATCACCCCCCAGCTCTCTCAGCATATGGGCGATGGCACCGCGCATCAGGGCCACCGGCTCCGCATCGACCATCGTTCCCTCGACCAACGTCTCGGAGTCACTGAACACGCGGTAAGTGAGTCGAAAACTGCCCGCCGTGTCTTCGAGACGCGTCAGCATGACGTGACTGGCCTTGGTGGTCTTACTGAGTGAGGCGAAGAGCTCATCCGGATCGATCGCGCCAATATCCGAATCGGCAACCTGTCGAAGCACTTCATCGGTGGAGACTTTCGCTATGTCACCATGTGCGTCGAGCAACTGATTACCAAGCCCCATCAAACCGAGACTGACCCATTGAAGTTCGCTGTCACCCGTCTCGTCGATGATGGGTAACACGGCCAATCGCAAACCGTCGGTCGCCGGGCTCCGTAGTGAAGCCCAAAGAACCATTGCCAATGCGAGCATCAATGCCATCACGCCGATCCAGGGCAAGACCTTTTTGCCTGGCCGCGCCAGGACAGTCGTCGGCGCCGATTGCGTTTCGGTTGTATCCGAACGCTGCGATGCGATGAACTGATAACCGTGACCGTGCACGGTTCGGATAACCGCCTGCCGATCTGCGCTGTCGCCAACGGCCCTCCGCGCCTTCATCACTGCTCGGGTTAGTGCTGTTTCGCTGACAATCGCGCCTTTCCAGACTTCGCTCTGAATTTCGTCTTTGGTAACCGCGCGGTGACGCTCCTGAATCAGAAACGCGAGTAACTCAAAAACTCGGGGCTCGATCGCCTGCAACTCTCCTTGCCAACGCAACTCGCGTGCCGCCAGGTCGAGCTCAGCCTCACCAAACCGAATCACATTGTGTGCTTTATCGCCCATTTATATGACTGCGTCCCCTATGTCAGTAAATGGTCAGCGCATGGTCAGTGATTCGTCAGGACTCATCGCACGATGGTCACCAACAATACGCTCACTCAGATTTTGTCTCTGAATCAATCAGTTATCAACCCAACAGGAGAAATAGACATGAAACGACTACTGATTTTGGCATTCGGCGTAGCAAGCTATGTCGTGTTTTTCGCAACCTTCCTTTACTCGATCGGCTTTATCGGAAATTTCCTCGTTCCGAAGTCCATCGACTCGATTCCAACGCAGCCGCTTGGCACGGCCGTCGCGATTAACTTGGCGCTCCTTGGCCTTTTCGCTGTCCAGCACAGCGTCATGGCAAGACCGTGGTTCAAGCGATGGATCACGCGTTTTATTCCGGTCGCCGCGGAACGAAGCACCTATGTCTTGCTCTCCAGCCTGGCGATGATTGCTCTGTTCATTGGTTGGGCGCCGATGGGCGGCACAGTCTGGATGATCGAATCACCGACGATCCGGTTTGCATTGCACGCCTTGTACGCTTCAGGTTGGGGATTGATTCTGCTCAGCACATTTTCAATTAACCACTTTGACCTCTTCGGCCTGAGCCAAGTCGTTAGCTACGCGTTAGGCAAACCCTACAAAGCCCCCGAATTCGTTGAGCCGGTCCTGTATAGAGTCGTTAGACACCCACTGTATGTCGGCTGGTTTGTGGTCTTTTGGGCGACGCCAACAATGACCGTCGCACACCTCTTCTTTGCATTGATCACAACCGCTTACACGCTCATTGCAATCCGTTGGGAGGAGAAGGACTTGGAAGATATGCATCCGGAGTACGCTGAGTACAAATTAAAGACTCCGATGCTGGTGCCGAAGATAAAGGGGATGTTCTCGAGAAAGACAGCAACAGCGAGCAACCCAGCACGGGAGATGATCCAATGACCTCATTGACACAATCACTCACAAACCAGCTGTGGATCAGACGCGCCGGAAAGATCGGCTTCTGGTTCTTCATGATCAAAGGGATCTTGTGGATGGCAGCACCGCTGGTGTTCTACCATATGCTCTAAATAGATGGTGGTTCCGACTGTTGAGTCGGAACCACCGTGCCTTTTGGGCACGTATTCAGTTCATCTGTTCACAGAGCGCTGACGAATCTATCTAACGATATCGACGACGTCTTACGGATAGCACGTGCCCAAAGAAACGAAAGATCAAAACAACCCTCCGGTGCCTCGCGGCATTGCGCGGCTCGATCAGGCGGGCCCGATGACACGAGATCACTACGATCACGCCGCGGTCGCCCTACCGGAAACCTATCGTCATGGCCACGGCACCGTCCGTTTTTCGCAAGACTGGCATGCCACCACACCGCGGCGAGTGACCGCGAAACCGCAAGCACAAGTGCTCGCAGAATTTTTCACCTCGATGCTCGTCTTGTCCGCGGAGTTCAAATATAAACCGGCGATCGGCGTCGACAACTTTCTATACTTCATTGGTGATCGCTGGGAACTCAGCCTGATTCCCCCCGATCATTGGACGGAAGCAAGGCAGCAAGGATTCGCTGGCACTTGCCGATTGTTAACCGATCGAACATGGACGATTGCGCCGTCTGACAATCTCACAGAGGACACTGCAGTCGCCGACGCCGTGAAACGCTTTTACGACGGCTTCCGACTTGCACTCGATACCGACGGCACACTTGACGACGTCCTGCCGTTTTTCGCTGGAAAGTTCAGCTACCATCGTCGGCTCAACGCCAACGCATTAAGTCGCTCAATACGGGCGACGACAACAATGACAGGTGATCGCGATAAACCCGTTCGAGAATGGGCGCTCAAACTACCCTCTGCTGATGCGTTACTGCTCGGCGGTCCCTCCCGCTAAGCGTATCCACCTTCAGGGTGCATGCCGGTCCGTCCAGCGAGACGCATGCAACCAGCGTTGGCGCCGCTCGATCACCTCCGACGTCTCGTCGTCGCCGATACGGAGCGACACAATATCGGCCAATGGCTCGGCCAGCGTCAGCGTCACCTGGATTAAGGCGTCGTAACGGAATACGTGAATATCCAGCGCATCACCCGGACGCGCAGCGCGTAACGTCGCGTCAATGCCTTGTTTGTCAGTCTTCCTGCCATTGACCGCAACCACCGTATCACCAGCCGACAATCCAGCTCTAGATGCTGGACTATCGTTGAGTACCAAAGCCACTTTGCTCGACTGTCGTGGATCGAGTCGAAAACCCGCGAAAACACCATAAGGCGGCTGCTGATGCTGCCCACCGTTGTCGTCGGCACTGGTCGGCACGCGAACCTCATAGTGAATACCGACAGTTGCCAGCAAATCAGTAAGGTCGAAATCCGTCGTGCTGCGCAGCGTCTGGTCGAAAAACGCTGTCCAGTCTTTTCCGGTGAGGTCAGCCACAACATCTTCCAAACCGGATTCTGGCATGCCTCGAGGATCATCCAGATAAAATCGCTGCCAACACTCACGCATGACATCGTCGAGCGTTATCTCGCTTTCACTGCGCAACTTGAGATCGAGTGCCAGTGCCACCATCGCGCCTTTCGCGTAGTAGGAGATGATCGCGTTTGGTCCATTTTCGTCTTGCTTATAAAACTTAGTCCACGCATCGAAACTGGAGTCGGTCAGACTCTGTCTCAGTCGACCGGGCGTCCTTAGGATACGCGTCAGATTCCCCGCCAGTAGCTCGCTGTACTCGGCAAGCGAGACGACGCCAGCGCGCACCAAAGCAAGATCGTCATAATAGGATGTTATCCCTTCAAATACCCACAACAAACGCGTGTGTACTTCCTGGGACATATC
>JBCAZE010000222.1:0-4512 GCA_039700805.1 Pseudomonadota bacterium
CACCAAATCCAGACGTCAAGTTAATCATGCCTAGCATTCAAGAAGTGTGGCGGTCTAAGTGCTGACCGCTGAGCAACAGTTGATTCGCCAAGCCCAGGCTGGAGATCAAACGGCGTTCACCCAACTCGCCGCACAATACCGAGAGCGTTTGCATCGGTTTCTATGGCTCAAATCTGGGGACCGCGGTGATGCCGAAGATGCGACCCAGGAGGCCCTGTTGAATGCCTGGCGCTATTTGCAGAGCTACAATGAGAAATGGCAGTTTAGTACCTGGTTGTATCGCATCGGTTTACGCCAGCTGAGTCGACCAAGGGCCGTGACGGGTATCGAACTTGAACCCGTGGTTTCGGACAACATCGACGCTGAACTCGATAGTGACAATGTCTGGCGAACAGCGCGAAGGTGTCTTTCGGCTGACGCTTGTCGGGCCATGTGGCTAAAATATGCAGAGGATGCGTCTGTGAAAGAAATCGCCGAGGTTTTAGACCGCAGCCAGGTCTGGGTCAAAGTCAACTTGATGCGAAGCCGACAACGATTGGCTAGAGAACTGAATGAGCGGAGCGACCAATGAACACGCTTGAGAAACAACTGCGTGATGATGCAGATGAGATACTGAACCGTGAAGCACTCGCGCCGCTAGACGATTCGTTTCAAAGACAACTCGCTGCAACAAGGCAGGAGAAAGCGGACAAGCCTGACCGGCGCCGACCAACCGTGTGGCAGTGGGCATTGCCGACGGCGGCAGCGGCGGCTGTCGTCGCCTTATTTGCGCTCTCACCCGAATCGCGCGTGCAAAATAATGATGCGACGCAGGCGATTGTGACCCCGATAGAGGCACCTGAAGAGCCACTCATGGATGTCGATAAACCGGACATCACGCCCGTCGGGTATGAGCAAGCCCTGATCAATGAATGGGAGTATATTCGCGACGATCTGTCGCTGACCAAAGAGAAGATCGAGGAAGATCTATCGATCCAATTCTAGGTCGCCAATCGGTCGTAAACCTGGAACGTGCAGTCAGGTTCGCCGTTCTCGCCGGGCAGAAAATGATTGCATCGAACCGTCCATCCGTCCAAAGACGGCATGTCGAAAAACGCATCGCCGCCTTCGACGTCGAGATGAACTCTTGTCAAATACAATCGTGATGCCATTGGCATCACTTGCTCATAAATAGACGCGCCGCCGATGATCATGATCTCGGCAGCCTTGTCGCAATGCGCAAGCGCAGCCTCCAGGGATGGTACGAGCACGGCACCTTCCGCTTGGTACGCACTATCACGACTGATAACAATGTTCTCTCGACCGGGCAATGGTCTACCGATGGATTCCCACGTCTTGCGGCCCATGACGATGGGCTTGCCGAGGGTTCGCTGCTTGAAATAACGAAGATCCGCGGACAATCGCCACGGTAACGCATTACCTTTGCCGATCACGCCGTTGTCGGCCACAGCAACAATGACGGCTAACGCACCCTGTTGGAGCGCAGGTGTGTCTGCACAGCCGCCCGTCGCCGGTACTTCCGCGTTATTCAATCGCAATGCCTCTTTCCCCCCCGGGTGATGCAGCTGCGCTACAAGTCGACCGAGGATACACAGAATCCTCCCGGAACGCACCCCAAGGCCGAGCTGATCCGTGTGATTGCCCTCAGACGAGGAAAATCTAGACCGATACAGCGCCTTTGATCAGCGGATGCGGGTCATATCCCTCAAAACTGAAATCATCCATGTCGTAGTCGAATAGTGATTTCGGTTGACGATTGAAACGCAGTGTTGGCAACGGCCGCGGATCACGGGTCAGTTGCAAGTCGGCCTGCTCGAGATGATTCGAATACAGATGGCAATCGCCGCCGGTCCAAATGAAATCGCCAACATCTAGCCCAACTTCCCGGGCAATCATGTGCGTCAACAAGGCATAGGATGCAATGTTAAATGGCACGCCGAGGAAAATGTCGGCGCTGCGTTGATAGAGCTGGCACGATAGCCGGCCATCCGCTACATAAAACTGAAACAGGCAATGACAGGGCATCAACGCCATTTCATCGAGTTGACTGACGTTCCATGCGGAAACCAGAATCCGTCGCGAGTCGGGTTGATTTCTCAGCTGATCCAGTACGGTTTCAATCTGATCGATATGTTGCCCATCAGGCGTTGGCCAAGACCGCCACTGCACACCGTAAACGGGACCTAAGTCACCTTGCTCATCCGCCCACTCATTCCAGATTGACACGCCTCGTTCTTGTAGCCAACGAACGTTCGAGTCACCGCGAAGAAACCACAATAACTCTCCGACGATCGATTTCAGATGCAGCTTTTTCGTGGTGACCAATGGGAAGCCTTCGCTGAGATCAAACCGCATCTGGTGACCGAAGACACTTCTTGTACCTGTGCCGGTTCTGTCTGTTTTCTCGGCACCGTGGTCGCGGACTAACCGCATTAAATCAAGATATTGTTTCACGCTCGCGCTACCTCAGCGGGTTCCCGACGATATGCCGTCACTAGGAGATACAGTCCAAAAATGACCATCGGTGTACTCAAAATTTGCCCCATCGTTAGCCAGTCGAATGCAAAGTATCCATATTGCGCATCGGGTATGCGCACAAACTCTACGGCGATCCGGAATACACCATAGCCAATCAAAAACAAACCGGATATTGAACGGGTCGGCCGCGGCTTGGCAGAAAACCAAGCCAAGATGAGAAAGAGCACCAGCCCTTCAAGCAACGCCTCGTACAGCATGGATGGATGGCGGACGACACCATCAACTAAGAAACCCCACGGAGCATCCGTCTCACGCCCCCAAAGTTCGCCATTGATAAAATTGCCAATCCGACCACAGAACAAACCGAGCGGTGTGAATACGGCCACGAAATCCGTAATCTCAAAGAACGTCTTACCTTGTTTCCGGGCAAACAACGCCATCGCGACAAGCACACCGAGCAAACCGCCGTGGAACGACATGCCGCCATCCCAGAAACGGTAAATGTAGCGCCAGTCCTCAGCCACGTTGTGCCACCCATAGAACAAGAGGTAGCCGATACGGCCGCCGAGAATAACGCCCATCGCACCATAGAAAATCAGATCTTCAACATGTTGGGGCTCAAGCGGCGTATCCGGCCGTCTTGCGCGGCGTCGCGCGAATACAAATGACAGCGCAAAACCTGCAAGATAAGTGAGCCCGTACCAATGCACTTTGAGCGGACCAAGCTGGATGGCGACTGGGTCAATGTTCGGGTAGACAATCATCGGGGGATTGTAACATCGCACACACGGGTGTGATCACTGCGTTATAGTACCGCCTCGCTCACCTGGCCATCCGATATGAACCGACTGTCCGAAGCTAACAGCCTCTATCTTCAACAACACAAGGACAACCCTGTTGAGTGGTGGCCTTGGTGTGATGAAGCCTTGGATAAGGCGAAACGCGAAAACAAGCCGATCCTCCTGTCGATCGGCTACGCATCATGTCATTGGTGCCATGTCATGGCACATGAGAGTTTCGAAAACCCGGCCATCGCCGACCTCATGAACCGTCACTTTATCAATATCAAAGTCGACAAAGAGGAGCGACCAGACCTGGATCGTGTGTATCAAACCGCTCACCAGCTGATCGTGCAGCGACCGGGCGGTTGGCCGCTGACGATGTTCCTGACGCCCGACGAACAACTGCCGTTCTTCGGCGGCACTTATTTTCCGCCGGAAGCCATGCAAGGCATGCCCGGTTTCGCCGACGTACTGGCGAAAGCCGCGGAATTCCACGCAGCGGATCCGTCAGAGGCCGCCAGACAAGGCGCAGCGGTACGAGACGTGTTCGAAAAACTGGAGCCACGAGCAAGCGATGACGCGTTTTCATTGACGAACGTCTCCTATGGATTGCGCCAGCAACTGGCACAGCACGCCGATAAAACGAATGGCGGGTTCGGTCGTGCGCCGAAGTTCCCGCAAGCGCCATCACTACTGTGGCTGCTGCATCACTGGCGCAGCACAGCGAATGGAGATGAACCGGATGTCGACGCGCTGTTTTTGACCGCACTAGCACAGGCGCGCATGGCAGAAGGCGGACTGATGGATCACGCTGGCGGTGGGTTCTTCCGCTACTGTGTTGATGCAGAGTGGCGGGTCCCGCATTTTGAAAAAATGCTCTATGACAATGCACTTCTATTGCAGCTGTACAGCGAAACGGCGCAAGCGACAGGCGATCCGGTTTTCAGAGATGCTGCGAGAATGACCGCGCACTTCTTGACGACGGAAATGACCGACGAGGCTGGTGGGTTTTTCGCGTCGATTGATGCCGACAGTGATGGGGTTGAGGGCGCTTTTTATACGTATACCGTTGAGGAACTTCGTGAGCATCTTGATGATGCCTCGTTCGGTCTCGCGTATGAGTACTTCGGACTCGACAGACCTGCCAACTTCGAGGGACGCTGGCATCTCGGCGCAAGCGCACCCGCGAGTGAGATTGCAGAACGCCTCGGCAAGAACGACAGTGAGTTTGAGCAAGCGCGCGGCGACCTGC
>JBCAZE010000223.1:0-4503 GCA_039700805.1 Pseudomonadota bacterium
GCGTTATGTTCGGCAGCCCGGAAACAACGACCGGTGGTAACGCGCTGAAGTTCTATTCATCCGTTCGTTTGGATATTCGCCGCATCGGCGCGATCAAGAAAGCGGACGAAGTGGTGGGTAACCAAACACGCGTCAAAGTCGTCAAGAACAAAGTATCTCCTCCGTTTAGAACGGCCGAGTTTGAGATTCTTTATGGCGAGGGCATTTCATCGGAAGGCGAACTCATCGATCTTGGCGTTGCCAATAGCATCGTTGACAAAGCGGGCTCCTGGTATTCATACAACGGCGATCGTATCGGGCAGGGTAAGGAAAACGTCAGAGAGTTTCTGAAAACCAATCCGGAAATTGCTGCGGATATCGAAGCACGTATTCGGGCGGCATTGTTGCCTGATCCGACTGCAATCGTTGATGAAGATGCAGCTGATGAGGCATCTGCTGAAGCATAAGGGTCGTATGAGCTGACCGTCCATGGCGCTCAAGTTCACAGCGTCTGATCCGCTTTCTCCGAACCGGTGTCGCAAGCGAGCCATGGATGCGCTCGCGCGACGCGAACACAGTCGTGCTGAGCTCACGCAAAAGCTCGAGAAGGTCGGCTTCGCGGCCGATACGATCGCAACGACATTGGATCGACTCGCAGACGAGAATCTTCAGAACGATGATCGCTTTATCGAGGCGTTCATCGCGAGTCGCTGGCGCCAGGGGAAGGGGCCAGTGCGCATACGTGCGGAGCTTTCCAATCGCGGTGTCACGCGCACGGCCATAGATGCGCAATTGGCGATTTGTGACAAAGACTGGTTTGCGCTCGCGAGTGAGGTTCGAGCACGCAAGTTCGGTGACGCTCTTGCCCCTGACTATCAGACGCGCGCCAAGCAAATGCGGTTCTTGTCAGGTCGTGGGTTCTCCGCGGAACAGGTTCGGGCCGCCTGCGGCGACTGAATCATGAAACTGGTGCTACAGCCCGTGGATCAGCTGTGAAATAATGCGCGGTCAACGTCCCACGCTGGGCAGCCGAGAGTTAAAGCGCGCATGAAAACACTGACCAGCCGAGAATTACGCGAGGCGTTTCTCGGATACTTCGAACAACAGCAGCACAAGATCGTGGCGAGCTCACCGCTCGTGCCAGGCAATGATCCGACATTGCTGTTCACGAATGCCGGCATGGTGCAATTCAAAGATGTGTTTCTCGGTGATGAGCAGCGGGATTATCAGCGTGCGACAACGTCTCAACGGTGCGTGCGCGCCGGCGGTAAACATAACGATCTAGAAAATGTTGGCTATACCGCGCGTCATCTCACGTTCTTCGAGATGCTTGGCAATTTCAGTTTTGGTGATTATTTCAAGCGGGACGCGATCCGGTTCGCTTGGCAGTTCGTTACCGAAGTTCTCGAAATACCCAAGGAGCGACTCTGGGTCACTGTGTTCCGTGAAGACGATGAGGCGGCAGCGATTTGGATCGATGAGATCGGCGTGCCTGCGGACCGGTTGTCCAGACTCGATGAGAAAGACAATTTTTGGCAGATGGGTGACACGGGCCCCTGTGGACCCTGCAGCGAAATATTCTTCGATCACGGACCGGAGGTCGCAGGTGGACCGCCGGGTGCACCAGACGATGACGGTGATCGCTATGTCGAAATCTGGAATTTGGTCTTCATGCAGTACGACCGGGATGCTGCCGGTACGCTGACGCCGCTCCCTAAACCTTCCGTTGATACCGGTATGGGATTGGAGCGTGTCTCAGCGGTGCTACAAGGTGTCCACAGCATCTATGAAACGGATTTGTTTCAGCGGTTGATCACTGTGGTCGCGAAAGAGGTTGGTGTCGACAATGATATGAACGCGTCGCTGCGTGTTATTGCTGACCATATTCGCGCATGCGCATTCTTGATTACCGATGGTGTGCTTCCCTCCAATGAAGGGCGGGGCTATGTGTTGCGACGAATCATCCGCCGCGCGGTCCGCCATGGGTACATGCTTGGCCAGCGCGAGCC
Organism: Pseudomonadota bacterium; assembly: GCA_039700805.1. Classification (GTDB taxonomy): domain Bacteria; phylum Pseudomonadota; class Gammaproteobacteria; order Steroidobacterales; family Woeseiaceae; genus CALBPI01. Next base: position 1,989 of record JBCAZE010000223.1, read on the forward strand.
CTTTTTCCACAAGATCGTTAGCATGCTCGTCGATGAGATGGGTGAGGCGTATCCTGAATTGACCAAAGCTTCGGCGCATGTTGGTCGTGTATTGCTGCAGGAAGAGGAGCGTTTTGCTCAGACCATTGAGCAGGGGATGGGTATTCTCGAGCAAGCGATTGCGAGCGTCGAAGGCGACACGATCCCCGGCGACGTTGTTTTTCGTTTGTACGACACCTATGGTTTTCCGCCCGACCTGACCGCCGATATCGCGCGGGAACGGACGCTCACCATCGATCAATCAGGCTTTGATGCAGCAATGGCGCGTCAGAAAGAGATGGCGAAAGGTGCAAGTAAATTTGGTGCGGGCGACGGCGGCGGTCTTAAGGTCAAAGGCGAGACCATATTCTCTGGTTATGAAAAAGATGCCGATGAGGGTCTCGCCATTGTCAGCTTGTTTGCCGATAGCGAAGCGGTCACGGAGCTGACGGCGGGGCAGTCCGGAATCGCCGTTTTGGAGCGTACGCCGTTCTACGCCGAAAGTGGCGGGCAAATCGGTGATACGGGTCATTTGGTTTCCGCTGATGGCAATTTCTCAGTGGATGATACGCAGAAGAATGGCGCCGCCTTCCTCCATATCGGTGTTGTTGAGGCCGGAACGCTGCGTGTGGGAGACCAGGTGTCCGCGGTCGTCAATGCAGCCCGTCGCGATGCAGTCCGACTGAATCACAGTGCGACGCACTTGTTGCACGCTGCACTGCGAGAGGTTCTCGGTGAACACGTCACGCAGAAAGGCTCGTTGGTCGATGCCGACAAGCTCCGATTCGACTTCTCTCACTACGAGGGGGTGACGCCAGAGCAGCTCGGGGAGATCGAGCGTCGGGTGAATGAGGAAGTGCGTCGCAACCATCCGGCAGAAACGGCAGAGATGCCGTACGACGATGCGGTCAAAGCCGGCGCGTTGGCCTTGTTCGGCGAAAAGTATTCGAGCGATGTTCGGGTGCTTCGTATGGGCGATTTCTCGATGGAATTGTGCGGCGGTACGCACGTCGCGCGCACCGGTGATATCGGCTTGTTCCATATCACCTCGGAATCGGGGGTGGCCGCTGGTGTGAGACGCATCGAGGCTGTTACCGGCGCTAACGCGATGGCGGCAGTAAGCCGGATGCAGGATGCATTGGATAGCGTGGCAACGTTGGTCAAAGCGTCTCGTAGTGATGCGCCGACGAAGGTTGAGCAAATGGTTGCGCGTAATCGTCAACTGGAAAAAGAGCTGGTAGCACTCAAGCGCAAACTGGCCACGGGTGGTGCGACGGACCTAACCGATCGGGCTGTGAGCGTAGCCGACGTGCGGGTTCTCGCCACCAGCATCGAGGGAGTCGATGCGAAATCGATCCGAGACGCGGTTGATCGGTTCAAAGATAAGTTGGGCGAGCGAAGTGTTGTTGCACTTGGTTCGGTTGAAGACGGTAAGGTGCGACTTGCGGTTGGCGTCAGTAAAGCGCTGACGAGTCAAATTCGCGCGGGTGACCTTGTAAAAATGGTGGCCGAACAGGTTGGCGGCAAGGGCGGCGGGCGCCCAGATTTCGCTCAGGCGGGTGGCACGCAGCCAGAAAACTTAGACTCTGCTTTGGCAAGCGTCGCCGGCTTTGTAAATGAGCATTTGGGATAGGCTTCCCATTTGTCTAGACATAAGCGCTTTATCTAAGAAAAACAGTCATTTAAGAAAGCGTCTCCAAAAGCAGACAATTTGCATGTGGTCCGAATATGCTGTCTAATTGGCGCTCGTTTTGGCGGGGCTGAAGCCGTCATGGCGTGTGCTGAAGAAGGTCGCTCGCTTTTCCGCGAGAAAAAATAACTACTAGCAAGTTTGCCGTTTGTGGCGACGGGCGAGTGAGCGGCTGGTTGAACACAGGATGTGGGCTCAGATGCCGACAGTGTTTGGCCATGGGTCAGTGCAGACGAGGAGCGGCTGCACGGGGGAAATAAGACGGAGAACAACAGGAATGCTAATCCTCACCAGAAGGGTTGGAGAGACAGTCGTAATTGGGGAGGAAATCTCGGTTACTGTATTGGGCGTTAAAGGTAACCAGATTCGCCTGGGTATCAACGCACCACGCGACGTGTCTGTCCATCGTCAAGAGATCTTTGATCGGATCCAGAACGAAGTCCATGCAGCGAAGGACGCTGACTCAACCGAATAACGCGAGCAATCACGCTTCTGACCGACAGACCTTTACGCTCGGTCCCAACTGAACTACACTTTCGCGCCCGCTGCTTGATTGCAGCGGAATCGTGGAGAGATGGCTGAGTGGTCGAAAGCGCTCCCCTGCTAAGGGAGTATGGGTTAATAGCCCATCGAGGGTTCGAATCCCTCTCTCTCCGCCAGTTTTTATTGTGATTTGCGTGGCATTTGTTGGTAGCGACTCGTATAATCACGCGCCGCTCGAGGTTTCGAGCGGTCCCTGAGAACAATCAGGTTTACGCGCCCGTAGCTCAGCTGGATAGAGTACCTGGCTACGAACCAGGCGGTCGG
>JBCAZE010000001.1:0-47177 GCA_039700805.1 Pseudomonadota bacterium
CCGTTAACAGCAACACCACAATGATCCGGCGCATTCGAATAACGGCCGCTGGCTATATGATCTTAAAGCTGCCTCGCATCACCGACCAATGTCCCGGGAAGGAGCAGAAAAACGAATAACTAGCATCCGCATCCATGCCAGATGTCGAAAACGTGATGCTATCCGATTCACCGCCTCCGACTAATTTTGTCGCCGCGATCACACGATCGTCGCCCGCCGGAAAGAAATTACCTTCGAATCCCGACGACGTGCCGGCAGATGCGACCGCCTCCCAGTCTGCGTCCGCAGCGAGTACCCAGTTATGCCCCATGGCTTGTGCTGGCAACGTACCCGTGTGCTCGATAGTGACGGTTACCTCACTACATGTGCTAGGGACCGAAATTTCACTGGTATCAAATGCCAACGAATCTCCGACCTTGATAGCAATGGTGCAGTCCGCAAACGCTGAGACAGAAAGGATTAATGCGGCGGCTGCGACAATCAACTTCTCATACATAAGCTTTTTCTCATTTACTTGGTTCGTTTAAGTATCGATACAAATAATAACGATTATCATTCGCATCCGCAAATGAGATGCATCACGGTTCTAGCCGATTGATCGTTCGATGGGCGCTGTAACCAACTTTGGTTTTGCTCGAGAATCACGGCACCCGCAATGGTTGGACCTGACCGTGGCGGTTGTTGCTTACTAAGACGTTTTGATTGCCAACAGGGATGTCGTTTATGTGCGTCGCGGTAAGCTTCAACGGTAATAGTCGGAGTGGTGTCCCGGGTGCCGGCGCTTATGCGTTGGATCCTGATGGCAACCCGGGGTGGCGGTTAGCGGAATCCTTCAAAGCGGGGTCGTAGGCAATCCGTCCTCGATCGCCAGAAGATCTTCGGGCACAGTAACGGTTGACACTTTGATTCAGCCGTTCGTCGAGTACGCAAACGTCGGAATTTTTTTGTGGGCTAGCGGTCACAGTAGGTGTTGGAATTGTGACGAAGCGTTTTGCGCACTGCAGAGTGCGAATCGGAGATCATCGAATGGATAATCAGAAAGCGAAGGTTTCGAGTGCGATGTTGGCCATTGTTCTAATGGCCGGATGCGCGTCTCATCCGGACCCCATTATCGATACGAAGGGTGTGGATATGGTCAAGTACGAAAAAGACCTTACCGAATGCCGACAGTATCAAGAACAGGTGAGCGTTACTGAAGGGGCTGCTAAAGGCGCAGCGGTTGGCGCCGCGGTTGGCGCGGTCGTTGGTGCGATTAGCGGCGACGCGGAGCGTGGCGCTGGTTACGGTGGCGTGTCCGGCGCGACTCGGTCGGGCATCCAGAATCAACGCACCAAAGAGCAAGTGCTAAAGAATTGCATTCGCCAGCGCGGGTACCGAGTCCTGAACTAGTCATCTGGTTCAGGCGCACACCAGGATCCCGTGGTGCGCCGTTGCGTGCTCGATTGCGAGACGACGCCTTCTCGGCGAGAAAGACGTTACCATATCCAACATGAGCAACACTGAATTGCCACCGGCGCTCGAGGCGGAGCGCATGACGATGGACCGCCGGGCAGGCCCGATCAGTTACTACGTCGCCGGTGATGGCCCACCTATGTTGCTCCTGCACAGCATCAACGCCGCGGGCTCAGCGTTTGAGGTCAAACCGATCTTTGAGCATTTCCGTCGCACACGTCGTGTTTTCGTCCCCGACTTACCGGGTTTCGGTTTTTCTGACCGTTCCGAGCGTGATTACTCGGTCAGACTCTACACCGATGCTGTGCATGATCTTGTCGATGAAGTCAGCTCGGATGAGCCCATTGATGCACTAGCGCTCTCTTTGACATCCGAGTTTTTGGCACGCGCTGCATCGGAGTCGCCCGATCGTTTTCGGTCGCTGGTATTGGTGACACCAACCGGTTTCAATCGCGGCGCGGATCGTTTACGTGAACCAGCGGGTAGCACTCGCGAGATGCCTTGGTTGTACAAATTCCTGACGGTGCCGTTATGGCGCGAGTCGTTATACGGCTTACTGGTGAAGCCCAAGGTAATTCGCTATTTCCTGAAACGGACGAATGGCTCGGACGAATTTGATGCGGCGCTCGCAGCTTACGATGACCTCACCAGCCACCAGTCGGGTGCCGAGAATGCGCCCTATGCATTTTTGGCAGGTGGGCTATTCAGTAAAGATATTCGGAACGTTTATGAATCGCTGACCATGCCCGTGTGGTTGCCGCATGCGACGCGCGGTGATTTCAAGGATTTTCGGGGTGCCGATTGGGCCAGAGCCGATTCGCGATGGACGGTGGAAGCCATCGAGGGTGGCGCTTTGCCGCACTTTGAGAGTCCAAGGGCTTTCTTCGAGCGCGCAGAGGCGTTCTATCATTCGCTAAACATCTCGACTCCCGAGTAACAACACAAGTGTCCACAACGCGATATCGATGCGCGTCTGTTTGACACTGGTCATCGAATTCTCTGATGTCACGTTCGTTATCAAAGGAGGTTCCCATGCGTTACTTTTGGTTTTGTATGGTAATGCTCGTCGCCACCTCTACTCAGGCAGAACCCGTCCGTTGGTTTCCAGATGCGCTCGGGCAGGACGGTCGCATAACGCTAAGCCCAAATTTTTCTCCGGATGGTCGATTCATTGTCTTCGCGCAATCTGAATGCCTACGAATTGGCGATTGTCCACAGCGGATGAAAACCTCTGTTCGTATGGGCAGTCGCTGGTCGGCACCAAGACTCGTGCCTCAAACCGCGACGGGTCGAGCTGATTGGCCAAGCATTACGCCAGACGGGCGTTCGTATTTATTTTCTTGGGCGGTCGCTCGCGATCGCCATGATGGAAAAGACGTCGGAGAGGACTTCGATCTCTATTTGCTCAAAATTGGCGACCAAAACGCACAACCGGTGCCGCTGGATTCTCCAGATATCAATCGAATCCGTGGTGGTGATTTACGCGCCTTACGGTACTTCAACAACGAGACGGCGCCTATTCTCACAGAGTCCGGCAAGTTGTATTTCTGGACCGAGCGTGAGGATGGCGTTGGCGAACGCGATATCTACAGTGCTGCGCCTAATGGCAGTGGAGGTTTTGAGGTACCCGTGCCGCTGCCGGCGCCGATTAACTCCACGGCACGAGATGATCACGTGTGGATTACCGGTGATGACTCGTTCATGTTGCTGTCTCGAATGGTTGACGGTGAAAGCGATCTCTTTTTCTCGGCGCGCGACGCATCGGGTCAGTGGTCCACGCCGATTAGTTTGGGTGCGTCAGTGAATTCCGAATACGCTGATTTTGCTGCGCGTATCACACCGGATTCCCGTCATTTGATATTCACATCGACGCGACCTTTTGACGATCAGCCTGCTGGCCAATTGCAGGTATGGTCGATTCCGCTCGACGAAGTACCGGCGCTGTCGGGGCGTCAATTCTGATCCGACTGTGGTGTGCGCCGTGAATAAAACACCAAAGCTAGTCCCGACATTAATGCGGCGATGACGAATGGCGATCCTGGGAAATAGTAAAGTGCATCATCTCCGGCGGTTAGCGTGAATGTGCCGTTGTAGATGAGCGGTGACATGATCATGGCCACACTGGTCAACGCGGAGAGGCCCCCTTGTAGTTCCCCTTGCGCATCTTCTGGGACACGTGAAGAGAGCGATTGACGAATTGCAGGATCTTGCATCGTCGAGATCAGCGCTGTTGTCACCATGGCGTAAACAAACCATCCGGCGGTCGCGAGCCCGATGCCGAGGAGTGCGATCGCTTCAACGAGTAGCGCAATCCAGATCGCGGTTCGCATCGATATTTTTGGCAGCACGTACTGCAACACCAAAGCCTGGGCAACAAACGCGATGACGCCGTAGTAGGCGATCGACCATCCGATCTCGGCTTCCGACCAGAGAAATTTTTCTTTGGCAACGTAAGACCAAACGGTTGGATAGACCCACGATGACAACGTCGCCAGAAAAAACACCGGAAGTAACATGCCAATTCCTGGTGTCTTAATGAGGCGAATGAGTGTTCCGAACGTGTTGGCCCGGGACCAGGAAAACGGTCTGCGGCGATCCTGGGGTAATGATTCTTTCACGAACAAAAATCCGAACAGCGCGTTGATGCTGGCGACACCTGCGGCCGCGAAGAATGGCAATCGAACATCGATATCGCCAAGGACGCCACCGATCGCTGGGCCCAAGATGAATCCAGCGCCAAACGCGGCTCCCAATAGTGCAAAACGTTGACCGCGTTTTTCGGGGGGTGTGATGTCCGCGACGTAAGCGCCCGCCGTAGAAAAAGTCGACGCAAAAATACCCGCGGCGGCGCGAATCACCAGAAACCAGGGCAACGTCTCGACGATCGCCAGCAAGAACATATCGATGGCATAGGCAGCGAGAGATACGAGCAAAATAGGTCGTCGCCCAAACCGATCCGAGAGCCCGCCGACGACCGGTGAGAAGACGAACTGCATCGTGGCGTAGCTGATGACTGCGATGCCACCCCAGAATGAAGCATCGGCTAAGTCGCCGCCCGTCAAATCGAGTAACAACGCCGGCATGATGGGCGCGATCAAACCCATGCCCATCGAATTGATGAACGCGGTCGCGGTGAGAAAGGTCAGCGCGAATTTAGCGTTTGCAGGTTGGTTCATGCACTACATTCCGACATCGTTGGTGAATCCTACCGTGATCTCATGCCGATGTCGTTGTTGCGCGGTTGTTGAGACTGGGCCAGTTGTATCCCATTGAATGACCGTTGTATCACCACCGACATGTGACGCGCGTTGACGGGAAGAGTAGGCTGAAACAGTCTTAATGCGGGAGAGGGACTCATGCACAAACGTAAACTCATTTGGTTAACAGCTGCTTTGGCGTTGTCAGCGACGGCGGGACACCACGAAGAACAAGCCCATTCAGTGACAGACGAAGAGCAGGCCATGGCCGCGGCGATGATGAAGGCGGCGACCCCTGGGGAGCCTCACAAGATGTTGGCCAAGAGCGTTGGGGAATATGACGCCAGCATGTCGTTCTACATGGCCCCCGATGCACCACCAATGGAAAGTACCATGACCGTTGTGCGAACCATGGAGTTGGAAGGGCGTGTGCTTCATGAAGAGTGGAGCGGCGTGGTCATGGGGGCACCCTTCAAAGGGGTTGGTCGTACTGGCTATGACAATATTACGGGCGAATTTTGGTCGACCTGGAATGACAACATGTCGACAGGGCTGTTGTTGATGCGGGGCACTTGGGATGAGGACCAAGCCGCGATTGTTATGACGGGTGAGTCAACACATCCTGTCACTGGTGAGACTTACACGTCACGTTCCGTTGGTACGTTTCCTGAAGAAGGCGTAGAGGCCATGACCATGTATGAAGATCATGGTGAAGGTGAGTTTAAAACCATGACATTCAAGTTGGTGAGAAAGTAGGCTGGCGATTTGTGGGTGGGCCCAATAACGGCGCCCACTCCGCACGCCTATGGTGTCAGGCCAATGGGCGCGCGAGCCTCAATCATCCGTGTCTAAGTGAGGCAGTCGATAAGCGTATCGATGTCCGATTCGCTGTTGTAGATGTGGGGCGAAAGACGAATGCCGTGGCGTCGTTCGTCGTATTGAATCTCGGCTGCCGTCAGCCTTGCCTGCGCTGACGGTGCGCACTGATCCAGATCCACGATAACTGTGCCGCTTCGGTGCTGTGGATGACGGGGACTGTACAACGACTTGTCGTCTAGCGCGTCGATCAAGCGCTGTGTCAGTGCGAGGTTATGGTGTCGGATCGTCTCGATACCCATCGTCAAAATACGACGAATCGCATGGCTCGCGATGGCGGAAGAGGCGACGGCGGGTGTTCCACCCCAGAATCGCAGTGCATCATCGGCATAGCGAAACTTGTGAATATCGAACTCGAAAGGATCGGCATGGGAGAACCAGCCAACATCGACGGGCGTCGCATCGTGAATGAGGGGTTCACGCAGCCAAAGAAAGCCGGCTCCGGGTCCGCCGCAAAGCCATTTGACGCACGAGCCTAAAACACAATCCGCACCCCATGCGGTAGGTTCCACGGGTAAAATTCCCGTGGATTGAGCTGTGTCTACTACACTGATGACGCCGGCGCGCCTCGCGACCTCACAAAGTGCTTTGACAGGTAGCTGCTCACCGGTGTTTGAGTGCACTTGGGTGATCAGTACTAGCCCCGTGTCGCCATCTATCGCATCTGCCCAAACCTCGGGGTTCTTCGCATCGAGTCCCTTGGGAATCATCTTGATATTGAAGCCCGCGTCCTTTCCGCGTTGAAACACGTACGCGAGAGACGGGAACGCGTGCTCTGAGAGCACGATGGTCTGCCTACGCTTGAGTGCGGGTAGCGCGTAGAGAAGTTTACTAAGACCGGCAGATACATTCGGCTGTGGGCAGACTTCTGATGCGTTGACATCTATTAGCGCTGCAACCGCTTGCCGAAAGTCGTCGGTGATTTGCAGCCATTCGTTCCAGACGCTGCTTGATCTTTTCTGCCACGGTGCGAGATACCGTTCTCCTAACACTGTGGCTATATCGGAAAACGGCAGTCCAACCGAGTGACTGAGCAGATAAATGCCGTCCGGCGTATCAAATTGATCGCGCATGCTAATGCAGCGCAGCCTTGAGGCGCTGCATGTCCGCATAGCGTGTCACGATGTCATCGCGATCCGCAGCGCAGCGCTGATCTCTCAGTTTCTCCAGTCCTGCCAACAGCGCTGGCAATGGGGGGCCGCTCGCCGTGATGTGCGTGAGGCTTTGTGCTGGAAGTTGGGCGGATGGGTGCGCGATGAATCGCTGCACGAGCTGATCGTGGTGCTCAACGGCGGTCTGGCCGTGAGCCGCGCAGACATCGATGAACAGTGCCGCATGTCTCTTGAACCACGGTGCATCCCCCGCACTATCGATGCTGGCGATGAAATCATCCATGAGACTTGGCTTGCGCATGCAATCGCGCAGTCGACGTTGGTCCTCAGGCATCATGTAGAGGAATTTGTCGACCAGTTGCTGCGAGTATGCAGGATCGTTGGCCTGGCAGACGCCGAGTAACATGTCGACTTCGTTGATGCCCGCGAAGTCTCCCGCGTTGGCGCCGCGATAGGTATGAAATCCCACCTTAAAGGGTTTGTAGTACGGGCGAACTGCAAAAAAGAAATCATCGATATTGAGTTCGTTAAATAGGGCTTGATTGGCGGCACTTACCGATGCCAGCGCGTGTTTGGCATCGGACAGCAAATCCGCGGCGGCAGGGTGAGAGATGCCGATCGGAAGGATTCGCGACAGCGCGTCCGCGGCGCGTTTGTACGCAAAAATGCCGCGTGTGTTGTAGTCGAGAAAGACCTGTTCTGCCTTTAAGTTCGTGAAGCGCTTGTAAACCCCATTGATCGCGAAGTTGTGGGTGGACAAATGGCTTGTCGCAAATCGTGGTGTGACCCCGAGTGATGCGCCAAGATGCATTGCTAGTGCAGACGCCTCCACGAGCGGTGATTTGTGCTCACGGTCAGGCAGTGTGACTTCATGTCGTCGGCAAGCCGCCATGTACAGGCCGACGTTACCGAGAAGATCGAAACCGCTCTCGAACCCCTGGTCGGTATTCCCTTCCTCGAGCAATGGCAGGATAAGCGCACGGCCCTCCGTCACGAGTGTTTGTTTCAGGGTCTCGCCAACGTTGGCGACGTTCTCTCGCTGCGCTTGTTCTCTGTATAGACGTTCCAGTTGGCTATTGAGTGTGACGAATCGATTGCGAATCCAATCGTCGAACGCTTGCGCGTTCTGCGGCTCTCCACGTCTGTTGGTCGGCATCGATAATCCCCTGGTGCTTACAGATATTATACCGCGGCGGCTGCGTCGCCCGTCGTATCGTTCAGTTGCGAGGTCGCAAGGTCGATAAACAGTCGCAGGCTGGGAGATAGATGTTTGTGTCTTGGATAAAGCATGCTGATCGCGAGGGGTGTTGGCGGCTCATCCGGGAGAATTGCGACAAGACGGCCATCGGCAATCGCATTGCCCGCGATAAATTCTGGAAGCAGCGTGATGCCGCAACCCGCAATCGCGGCGGTGAGCAATGCTTCGCCGTTGTTTGACCACATCGCGCACCGAATCGGATAACTTGTGCCGCCAAGTCGCCACTGATTGCCGGATGCGTGATGGCCATACTGGAGACATCGATGGTGTTTGAGCTCCTGTGCACGCGACGGTGCCCCGACGCCCTCTAGATAAGCAGGTGATGCACAGACGATACGGGGCGTCGTCGCCATCGCGTGATGAACGAGGCTTGTTGAGTGGGCCGGTGCGGCAATACGAAAAGTGATGTCGAAGCCCTCTTCGATCGGGTCAACGAAGCGGTCGCTCAAGGCAAGCTCAACCTCAACGTCGGGATACCGTTGCATAAACAACGAAACGAGATCCGCGAGCCGGAGTGTCCCGAATGACATTGGGGCGTTGATTCGTAGCCGACCGCGCGGTTGCTCGTTGAGCGGGTCAAGAGAGCGCATCGTTTCTTCGAAATTCGCAAGTAATGTCTGGCAACGCTCGTAAAAGGCCAGTCCGGTATCGGTTGCCGATACATGCCGAGTGCTGCGGCTCAATAGTCTGGCACCGACAGATTCTTCGAGACGGATGAGCGATTTGCTGACGATGGACCGCGATAGGCCGAGTGAGCGGGCTGCTGCAGAGAAACCACCATGATCGACGATACTCACGAAGATCCGAATTTGATCGATTCTATCCATGAACTAATTGTCACCGAAATGGAGACAGTATGTTTCCATAATTGAGTATTGTAAACGAAATGGAAATAACAATATCGTAGCAATCATTCATTGGATTGGGAGAACAACATGACTCAGAAGCGAGCAGCAGCCTCTCGTGGTAAAGCCAGTTTTGGTTGGTTGGACTCACGGCATAGTTTCTCTTTTGGTCACTACTACGATCCTGCTCATATGGGCTTTGGACCGCTGCGTGTGATCAATGAAGACCGCGTTACGCCGGCGCGGGGGTTTGAGACTCATGGGCACAAAGACATGGAGATTTTGTCTTATGTTCTCGACGGTGGTCTTGCGCACAAAGACAGTATGGGTACCGGTTCAGTGATTCGACCTGGCGATCTCCAGCGAATGTCCGCCGGCACCGGCGTCATGCACAGTGAGTTCAACGCGTCCGAAACCGATCCCGTGCACTTTCTGCAAATTTGGATTCTCCCGGAAAAACCAGGCGGTGATCCGGGCTACGAGCAAAAACACTTTTCCGATGTGGAAAAAAGAGGCCAATGGCGCCTAATCGCGTCACGCGATGGCCGTGATGGCTCAGTTACCGTACGGCAGGATGTCGCACTGTACGCCGCATTAGTCGATGGCGACGAAACCTTGGATTACGCTGTAGCGCCTGATCGGAAAGGTTGGTTACAGGTCGCACGCGGCGATGTGGTCGTGAATGGCGATCGCTTGATCGCTGGGGATGGCTTGGCCATTGATGGCGGTGAAACGCTCGATATTCGGGATGCGGATGGCGCGGAGTTGCTGTTATTCGACATGATCGATTGGCAGTAAATACAAACGGGCCTTGGAGGTGTCACTTCCAAGGCCCGGATTCACTATGTAGAACAAAACAACGCCGAAAGGCGGTCGCTATTCTTTGAGTGCGTATACGTAGGCATCAACGCTGCTTTCATCTTCGAGCCTAACGGTCACGATGCGGCGCTCGTATGCCTCACCCTCGAAGTCATCGAGTCGCTGCCAGTGCGCCTCCAACGCACCTCTGAATAGAAAGCCTGCAACTTCACTCGCGGTCTCATCGGGTGTGATTGCCGGATACCCGAGTGTTGCGCCCCAGCCCTCTTGATGCAGCGAGCCGCGCAACCAGGCGGCTTCCCAGTGGCCCTCGATGATCGACATGTGGTGGTGATTGGTACGCCCAGGCGCTAGCGTGCCGTAAACAAACAACCCTAGATCTTGATCGAGTTTGGTTTTGTTTCCCTCAGTCATCGATGAATGTACCGTCCGGTTTCGTTCGCTTGAAATTGCGCTCCACATCCTCTCCTTTCAATCGTGAAACACGGAACACATTCTTGTCGACCAAACGGCGCAAACGAAGGTCGATGATTGTTGTCGCATTGGCTGTCAACGCATGACGCAACATCTCCGCATCTGCGCGAAATTGGCAAGCCTGATAGCGGACAAAGCCGCGGTCAGGTCTGGGTAACACTCGAATACCGAGCGCTTTGGCACCGGCCAGTTGCGGCCTCACGGGCCGACCGTCTGCGTTGATCAGCGCGGGAGCACCGGCCATCACGTCGTAGTTGAAATAGTAAGTCACTGTGTTGTTGGCACGTTTGTTCTGTTGGCGATCACGGAAGAAACCACGCGGTAGGTGATTCGGGTTGTTGTCAGCGCCAGCCGTAAGAATCAAATCAAAGTCTGATACGGGATTGTCGTGATCATCAAACACACGAAAGATCACCATGCTGTAACGATCGTGAATGAACGAAACGTCGCGACGAAGCAGTTTTTTCTCGACTTCGAGTCGCTCGGCGTCTTGTACGCGCTTGGTGATGTTATCGAAGCGCGTAGTCACCTGATCGTAGTCACGCTTGTCCGTCACGGATAGGCAGTCGAAGATCGCATCGGTAACGGCCTTGCCGCGTGCGTGCCCCGCCGGACGATAGACACTTCGCATGATGCCGAGGTCACTACCTGAGTGAGAGGCGCCACCGATCACTTGCATTGCCGTTGGTGGCGCATTGGCAACTCGGGACAGCTCGAGTGCCGCAAACGTGTTCTTGCGGCCGGATTTAGCGATCTTCTTTTGATCGAGCGTGATGGCCGCGCCATTCAAGTTGGCGGCGGCAACGCGGACCACGCCATCCGATCCTGATTCGCCGGTGTATGCGTTCAGATGATCGTAGAGTTTTCTGTCGATTGTCTGTCCCGTCAGCACGAAGGGGAACATCCCGCCTTTGCGAAGCGCGTTGGCGCCATTTTCAATCCAGTCCTTGTTTAGCGCGCAGGCCTCTGGGCTGCCGAGTTCTAGCCAATCGAGGATACCTTGTCCTGGTTCTACGCCCGAAAACGCCGCTTTGATTCTTCCCAGTCGACCCTTGCCGAGTTGCGCAAGCGCAGAGCCATGATTCGCGGGTGCCAGCATGATCAAGTGCGACATCGGACAAGTGCGCCCGCGACGTTGATAGAACCGTTGCCACCATTCGCGAATCACTGGCCCCCCGGTGGAGTGTGTGATGCAGGCAATCGATGATGTCTTCTCAGGCGGATGTAGGGAATTCAGTGCTGACTCGAATGCTCGCGCGACATCTCGCAGCGTCACTTCGTCATGAAAGCTCAAATACCGACCCAAATAGATATGACGGACGTCCAGCGCGAGGTTTCGTGATTGCGCTTCGTTACGCAAACGGACGGGTAGGCCGCCGTACGTATCGGTGTTTGTTACGCTCCAGCCGTGAACGAAGATCACGGTCATCGCTTGCTTGGCCATCCAACTGCCTCCCCTGGCTGTCGTTCTTTGGCAGAGTATCAGTAGCCGTGCTCAGTTTAAAAGGCCGCGAGTCGCTGCGCTTCACGCTGCAACATCGTAGAATGACTGTCGTTAAACGACTCCCGGGTGCGCCACAGGCTGGCCGGGAGATTATCGTGAAATACAGTTACCTCTTTGATGTGTTTCGATAGATGAGATAAACACACAAGGTGGTTTGAAAAATGACATCGAGATTCGGGGGCTGAAGAATCGATGCTTGAACTCCTATCCTTTCTTGCGTTGGCGCTGGTATTGACAGTTGTCGTCGGTGCTATTTGTGGCATCGTTGCGCTGAGCAAAATCAGTGGGCTGCGACGCGATGTGGCGACGCTAACACGGCAGCTTGAAATTGCAATCAACCAGCGCTCTGGTGAGACTTCATTCAACGAAGCCGCAAACCGAGCGTCCCAATCGACGCCGCCGACATCAGATGCGTCGGTCCCTCGTTCGGACCTAGAAGCGACGTATAACCCGCCAGCCGTTAAAGACGATACACAGGCTGAGCCAGCACCGATCATTCACGCGCAACCGGTGCGTGAACGGTCACAGCCTGGCCCCAGTCGACTCGCACAGTGGTCTAGCCATTTGCAAAGTCATTGGATGACCTGGCTTGGCGGCGGCTGTGTGGCCTTGGCCGGAATTTTTCTCGTGCGCTACTCGATGGATCGCGGTTGGCTTGGCCCGCTCGCTCGTATTCTTGTTGCGCTCGCGACCGGCGCGGCACTACTCGGTGTGTCCGAGTACTTACGCCGACGACACGGCGAATCACTTCCGGCCTTGGCGGCGCTCGCCGGCGCCGGCTCGATGACACTGTATGGCGCGTTGCTCGCTGCTATGAAGCTCTATGACTTGATCGGTCCGGGCATTGCATTCGTTTTGATGGCGATCGTTGCGATTGGCACGATGGCCTTGGCGCTATTGCACGGACCAGTACTCGCGGCCTTCGGCATTTTGGGTGCGTATCTGGTGCCTGCGTTAGTCTCGACCGGCAGTGGTGAGATTGGCATCGCACTCATCTACGCATTGATTGTTTCGTTGAGCGCGTTGCTGCTCTTACGCCATGTCTATCGCAATTGGTTATGGTGGGGTTTCGTTATTGGCGCCATGGTTTGGTGGCTCATATCTTTGGACTTACCGTCTGGCGATCATTGGCGAACCCCTTTCTTGTCGGTCCTGGGTTTCTTAATGGCTGCGGTGCCAACACGCGATTGGTTATTGCGTTCCGATTTCAGTTCGGGTGTGACGGGGTACAAACCGTCAGCCGTATTGAAGGCATTGCCCAATGTACAGCGGAACTTCGTGCTGTCTTTCGTCCTATTGGGGATCGCCGCAGGTGTAACGATTCTCGCCAACCCCGATACGGCCTCCCCGTGGTCCCTCGGCATTCCATTTTTCGCATTGACACTGTGGCTTGCGAGGACGCGTGACGACCTATTCGTTTTACCATGGCTGACATTGGCAGCGTGCCTCGCCGCTTGGTTGTTGGCGCATACCGAATCGTCAGACGGTGTACTTGCGCTCAACACAGTCAGCGAGACGGCCGCCGGTCCGTTCGTTGCCTACCTTGCGGTTTTTGCAGCGCTCGCCGCTGTCGGTGGCGTCATGCTGTTCGCCCGTGGACGGCGGGCGGCGATTTGGGCATCGCTGGCGACGATCGGACCCATGTTGGTTATCGGACTGGCATACGTGCTCAACGCAGGCCCTGCGACCAACGGTTTTTGGGGACTCGTCACGGCCGTATTTGCGCTGGTGTACTTAACACTTGCGGTGTCTGCACTCCGCAAACAGTCCGTCGAGTCACTGGTCGTGTGGTTGTTCATCGGCGGACACCTAGGGCTTGGTCTTGCCGCTGCGATTACTTTCGAGGCAGCGAGTCTCACCGTCGCCATTGCTGCGCAGCTCGTGTCACTTGCTTGGGTGATTCGAACCTTCAAGTTGCCCGAGCTCGGCTGGTTGCTGAAACTCGTCGCCGCCATTGTTATCGTTCGCCTAACCTTCAACCCTTGGCTCGCCGACTATCCTACCGATGTACATTGGTCACTTTGGACCTACGGCGGGTCGGCGCTCCTCGCCGCTGTCGCAACGCGAATGCTCATGGGGTATCCATCGTTGTCACGTTGGTGCGAAGGCGCAACGCTTCATTTGTTTGTCTTGGCTGTTTGGGCTGAGGTTCGATATCAGCTCTATGGCGGCTCAGTTTATGCGCAAGACTTCGATGTCTTGGAGGCAGTGATCGTCATGGGGCTGTCAGCGGTTCTTGCGATCGTTTACTACCGTCGTTCGCTGTTGAGCCAAAGTCTGGTTTGGCTCTATCGCGTCTATGCATACGTGTTATTGGGTGCATCGTTGGCGATGTATGGCGTCATTATTCTGGCCACAGTGGTGAGTGACAGCTGGCTCTATGCATTCGTCAGTGAGCGGCCAATATGGAACTTCGCACTTGCCGCATTTGCACTCCCTATTGTGCTGGCGCTCGCCGTTCGCCGCTGGTTCGATCCGCGCGTTGGCAAATATGCATTGCCATTCGCAGGTGCAGCGCTGTTTGCGTTCGTCTCAATCGAGATTCGTCACTTGTGGTCAGGCACGGTACGACTTGATTGGCCGGCGACATCGTCTGGGGAGCTCTATACCTATTCCGCGGTATGGTTGGTGCTGGCAATTACCGGCATGCTGGCCGGCAGTTGGCGCTACGGTCGCCACGTGTATCGTGCGGGCATCGGTCTGCTTGCGCTGGTTATTGCGAAACTGTTTCTGGTGGACCTGTCAGGGCTCGATGGGCTCTTACGTGTCGCCTCGTTCATGGGTCTCGGCTTAAGCCTGCTGGGCGTCGCCTACTTGCATCAACGGCTCGGTGTCCGCTCTGCGTCAGAAGCGTGATCGATTGAGATATTGATCACCCGTCGTGACTGTCCTCGGGGCCAATCCACCCGAACGGGTTGTGGGCGACTTCCCAGAGATGGCCATCGGGATCTTTAAAGTAACCGCTGTAGCCACCCCAGAATACTGTTTGCGGTTTCTTGACCTCCACAGCCCCTGCTGCAATCGCAAGCGCCATGACGCTATCGACTTCCTCTTTTGAATGTACATTGTGAGCAATAGCGAAACTGTTGAAGCCACTGCCCTCAGCGCTAACGCCAGCATCCTCTGCCAGTGCGCGGCGATCAAACAGTCCGAGCCAGGTCCCGTTGAGCTTAAAAAACGCAACGTTCTCCTCGTCGCCCTCACGAGGAAAGCCAAGGCCCTGTTGATAAAAATCGATAGCGTTCGCGAGGTTATCGACACCCAACGTAATCATACTCATGCGGGGCTTCATTGTGTTCTCACTGCTAAACCATGTGCCAAGCTTGACCTTAGCACGCAGCTGCTGGCTTGACGTGTTGTATCGCGACTTGATTCACTGCGGTCTCACCGGCAGTCTTCGTTGGCCGAGATGATCCAACGGTGTACTCGAAACCCACGGGAGAGAACGCATGAGCGAGCAGGGCAACAATGAGGCGGTTTGCCAAGAAGGCACCGGCGCGATAGCGCTGATTATTCGTCCGAGAGAAAAGGACCTCGGTGGTTTTTCGGTGCGCCGGGTGCTGCCAGCTGCCGAAAGACGGATGGTCGGCCCATTCGTCTTTTTTGATCACATGGGGCCGGCTTCCTTTCCGCCAGGTAAGGGTATTAGCGTTCGACCTCACCCGCATATCGGTCTCGCAACGATCACTTACTTGTTTGAGGGTGAAATCATGCATCGCGATAGCCTCGGTTTTGAGCAACCGATTCTGGCGGGTGCGGTGAACCTTATGACCGCAGGTCGTGGCATCGTTCATTCAGAACGCGCAGGTAGCGATTTCAATGACAAGTCTAGGTTGCACGGCATTCAATCGTGGATGGCGTTGCCTGAATCGATGGAGGAGATAGCCCCCGACTTTGTGCATACACCGGCCGAGGCATTGCCCGAGATCGATTTTGAAGGATGTCGGGTACGGCTGATTATGGGCGAGGCGTTTGATAGGCAATCTCCCGTCAAAGTGTATTCGCCGACGTTGTACATGCATGTGGCCCTGGATGCCGGTGCAACGCTACGTTTGCCGTCCGACGTCGAAGAGCGTGGTTTTTACGTTGTCGATGGCAACATTCGGGTCGACGACCAATCATTGATTGGCGGTGAAATGGCCGTCCTGTGCGAGGAGGCCGATGCGACGATCGCCGCAGAGACCGATGCGACGGTCATGGTGGTGGGCGGCGCAGGGCTTGGGCACCGATTCGTGTGGTGGAACTTTGTCTCTAGTTCGAAAGAGAAGATTGAAGCTGCGAAGACGCAGTGGCGCGATGGTGGCTTTGGTAAGGTCCCAGGCGATGATGAGTTTATCCCGCTACCCGGTGAATAGCGTCTTCTTCGAGTGGGTTATTTTTTTGTCCAAAAGGGGCTCGCGCGTGCGAGTGCTAGGGTAAATCATTATGCGACAACGAGTGATTGGGTTAACTGGACTGATCGCGACGGCCGTGATCATTATTATTGCTGTTCGTCAAAGCCCAAACGGCGCGTCGAGCGAGGCACCTACACCGCCTGCCGACTCGCCGAATAGTGTTGCGTTGTTAGCCGGTGATGGCGATGACAGTGTACCGGCGACGTCAGATCTCGATGACCTTGAGTCAGCATTGGCGGCCGCGATTGAGATGCGAGAGGCCGCTGAGAGAAAGCTCGAGGAATCTGAGCGAGATGTTGAAGCCCTGGAGGCCTATCTCGACGAGATTGAAGCACGTGGTGAAGATCCGGTTGATTACGCTGATGAGGGAATCGAGAAGTTTCAGCCTGCGTTTTTTGCTTGGCAAGATGCTATGCAAGAGTTTGAGCAGGCAGAGATCATGGAAGCAGAGGCAAGGCGCGCGTTGGCGGAATGGCGAGAACGTCAAGGACAATAGTCCTGACCGCGTTCGTCGACGTACCTATCGCCCACAAAAAATCGGCGCCCTCAGAGAGAGCGCCGATTCGTCTTAGCAGACTCGCTGACGCGTTATTGTGCTGGACAAAGGCCGGTACGAAGGATGTCCGGCGTTGCACCTGTTGAGCCTTCGGTGAACTGGCACCCGTAGGCTGGGTTAGCGACAGTCTCAGCGTCGAGTACGTCATCGCCCGCAGGCACTACGCCTTCTTCAACCCACAGCACCAGGTCATCAAATGTTCTCACCAGTTCGTCCGGCGAGAACTCGCAATGACCCACGGCTCGTGTCGCTCGTTGCACCAGATTATGCGAGCGACCACGATACGCGGCTTCCTCTGCGTAAATTTGCTGCATTTTGAAAGGCACAAACAAGTCACCCAGCGTATGAACACTCAACACCGGGATAGCGATCCGGCCGGTGATTTCTGGAATGCGCTGCAGCCTCAAGAACCGCCGAGGGTTCACACGACGGTCTTGGCGTACGCGTAAAATCAGCTCATTGAATATCACTTCGCTAGCATCGAATGCTGGGTCGGCATCGAGTTGATAGTCGCGACCCTTATTGTCGTAGATGTTGCCAGGCAAGATGCCGTCGACCGTGCCATCGGCGCCGGCGAAGCTAAACAACAATGCTTGGAACGGTCCGAAGCCTTGCTCAAATATCGGACGATCACCACCCGAAATGACCCGCAGCAAGTCCTTGAGTCGTTCGCCTTGAGGCGTCAGGCCATTAGGGAAATCTGCGCCATTGTTGCTGAACAGCGTAGCGATGGTCAGTGGTAAGGTGGTCTGCGCGTAGTCATCAGGCGGTGGGAATTGCGACTGCACGAACGGGTTGACCTCCGCAGCGAGGGCTTCTGCCCCGTAGCTGAAATCACCGAAGTAGTTGAATAGTTCGGTATCGCCCATGACGCCGCAGAGTGGCGCAGCGCCATCATACTTAATGCCACCTGACAGGCGCCCGAGGATTCGAGCGAAGCGCCGGCAAATACGGCCGCGTCTGCCGTCTGGGCAACTGATGTTCGGGAACATTTCGATCGCCGCGCCGGTGATGTGGCCACCCATCGAAAAACCGGTGATCAGCGTTTTATCGGGACGTCCAACCTCGCGTTTGAAAATGCGTGCGAGACGATTGGTCGATTCGACGCCGTCCTTCACGTCATAACAGTTCTTGGCGTAGCTCGACGCGGCCCAAGCGTATCCGCGAAGAAGAAAATATTCGCGCAACGGTGGGTTATCAACCGTTAGCGGCACCAGTGCACCGGTTTCCTCGTCAGCGATACAACCACGGAACCCGTGTGCGTACATGACCAGATCACCGTTCCAATTGACGGGCACCTCGTAGCGGTAAACAGCGCCTTTGCTGTCCACACCTTCTTTCAAAGTTGCCGTGAGTCCTGGTACTGGATCGAACGGTCCGGAATCGCCAATGGGAAACACCCGATCGTCTTGCGGTACGGATTGTCCGCGGTTACCTGCGATTGCCGACGTGGCAAGCAGGGTAATTGCTGCAATTAGCAGCATCGCTCTTGTTAGCATTTTTATAACCCCCTCAAGCATTGGATTGGCGTCGCCATTACAATGCGTTGACATAATCATGGCCCGCAGCGCTTAGCCTCGTTACCGACCACCCTCGATCATCATACGCCGATGCCATTGTGGGGCAAGCGGACCTCAATGCGTTGCCGCATATGGGCTATGGGGCAAGTGAGCAATCGGTAAGATGGCGCTTAAGGTGTCTACAGCACGCTGTCAGGGTGACGGCCATCGACGTAACCCATGAACACGTCATGGATGTTGTACCCGATCAGTTGCCGCGTCCTTGTTGGTAGCGTTTCTGCGATTGCAGGTGGCACGGCGAGTGCCATATTTTCGAGCTGCCGAGCCCAACCTGGACAATACTGAGGTGTCACGATCAGGCGTGAACCCGAACTTCGATTGCCACCACCGCGATGCCACAAGGTTCCCTTGGCAATCATGAGCGACCCTGGTCTTAACTCGATACTGATCGCGTCATCTCGGGGTTGTAGATCATCGTCGGCGCCCAGCGCTTTCAACGCCGTTGCGTCTGGTCGAAATGCGTCAGCCATGCGTAATTCTTCATCACCCCATAGGTGGCTCCCAGGAATGACTTCAGTGGCACCATTTTCTGCTGTGGTCTCGTCAATGGCCCAAAATGCGCTGATACCGAATGCTGGGCGAGGTCGGGGTACGCGAATTTGCGCATCGTCATAGTGCCACCCTTGCGCTGACTCACCGGGATGAAGGTCGATCGCCAACAGCGCTGACAGAAGACACGACTCGCCAAGCTCGCGTTCCGCAAACCAAAGCGGTAGTGGATGCGTCACGAGCGGTGAAAACACATGTGGCGCTTTCGCGAGCAGTGCGTAAACCCGGTTGGTACGAAAGCCTTCAAAATGATTCCGACCGAGTTTTTCGCAGTACGGCTCGATGGCATCCCGGAGTGCCTCGGTTTCAGATTCGGCCAACACGTCATCGAAGACTAAGAAACCGTCGCGCTCAAAGTCCTCTAGTCGGGCTTCGAGCTCAGGCGACGACATCCATGGCGCCAAGTCGGCGGCGTCGATGGGTGTGATCGGGGTCACTACGACGCTTCCGCCATTGCTGCGTTGCGACGGTCGGCCGCTGCCCAATCGGCAGGTAAAGACTTCGCGGCCCACATGAACGCCGCAATGGATACGACATACGGGACAGCAAGCGAGGTGATCGCAAGTCGCAGTGCATGCAGTTCGCCGTGTTCCGCGGTCAGGGTTTGGCTCAGCCAGCCGACCCAAGACGGGCCACCGCCAAGCGCGATCAAGTTGAGAATCAAGAAGAACAACGCAGTCGACATTGCGCGCATGTTGATCGGCGCCAGGGTCTGCGCTGCTGCAAAACTTGGTCCGAGATAGACACCCGCCGCGATCAGGTAGACCGTCACCAGCCCGAGGTGGACAAAAATATCATCCACCCAAAAAGCGGCCATCAGCGCCGGCACACCGACAACAAGCGCGAGTCCAGGCATCCAACCGTAGGCGCTGATGTTTTTGCGTGCGAGCTTCTCGGTAATCAGTGCGCCATAGTAGGTGCCGATGCCGTAGCCGATCAGATGTATCAGCCCAAGCATCAGCATCAATTCGCGAAACTTCCCGTTGCCGGCCAAGGGCGAGTACTCGGGTTTGAATCTGACAATGTAGTCGACGCCCCACAGCGACACGGCATATCCGCCGAAACTGACCCAGGCGATGCCCATGCACATCGCCCACCAGCTGGGGATTTTCGATAGCGTGCCGATCGATTCACCAATGGTGACTGGTTTAAGCGCGGACTTTGTGCCCTCAATTTGCCCGCGCTTGGGTTCCTTTACGATGAGTCCAATCAGTGCGGCGAGTACAACACCTGCGACGCCAAGCGCGATCAGTGTGCCGCGCCAGCCGAGTGACCGAACCAAGAGGCCGGCGAGAATGTAAGAGAATGCGATGCCAATAGGGATGCCAAGCGAATAGAAGCCAAGCGCACTTGCGCGTTTCTCCTTGGGGTACAGGTCCGATAGGATTGAATGCGACGGCGGCGACCCGCCGGCTTCACCAATACCAACACCGATGCGTGCCAATAGCATCGCGAGGAAACTGTTGGCCATACCCGTAAGTGCAGTGAATCCACTCCAGACTGCGACCGATACCGTCACAATGCGTGCGCGGTTGTAGCGGTCGGCAAGCCAGGCGATAGGGATACCGACCGTCGTGTAAAGCAGTGCGAACGCGAAGCCTTTCAACAGGCCAAGTTGTTGGTCGTCAAAGCCGAGATCTGCCTTAATGCTTGGAGATAGTGCGCCTAGGATTTGGCGGTCGATGAAACTGAATACGTAGGCGAGTGTCAGAAGACAAAGAACCGTCGTTCGGTAAGTACGGCTCTCCGCCATAGTCTTGTTCGGCATTGCGTTCCCCCTGCAAACTACTGCACCTAACGCGGCTTCAATCTACCTTCGTTCATCGGCAGCTACAAGACGTGAGCGATCGGCTTATCAGGATGCAGGGGACCGCTGATCGTTAACGGCCCTCGGGTGTTAAAACAAAACACGCAAAATTAAGCTATTATCAAAGGGTACGCGGCGTTTTTTGCAGTTGCTGATTGTGCGACGCTGCGCCGCCAAGAGCGTGAGTGCCTCTCGATCCGCGCACGGGGTGCTCAGTTGGAAAGACCAGCGTGACGGCTTAGCTGCTCCGAGTCCAGGTGCATCCTTATCGAAGCCGATTTGCGGTGGCGTGGCTCGGTAAGCACGGAATGAAAAACGACAAAAATTCGAAGGGAAGCGAATTGGCGAACGAACACGACAGCGTTCGGTCGGGGTCAGATGGAACGACGACTGGTGTCGTGAAGACCGTTGAGCGCAACGACGACAATCTCGATCGTGAGTCATCACGCGTCGCCATTGACAGCGCCTATCAAACGCTACTCGACCAATATATACCACCAAGTCTATTGATTGATGCGTCGCTGCGGCTGTTACACGTCTACGGTGATTTACCCTTCCCACACAATTTCAGCGAGACAAACACGGCCAATCACCTGAGTGATTGTGTGGAGGGTGCGTTTTGTGAAGCGATTTCAGAGTGTTTGCAACGCGCACAACATGAGAATACGAGTGTTGATCACATGCGCTTTGCATTGGGTGGCGATGATGCATCGACAATCGATTTTCGTGTCACGCCCATCAGGCCGGCGGGTGAGTCGCGACTCAGCTACTTTTTGGTGAGTATAGAGACGACGACGCGGGGTAGGGCCGAGAAATCATCGCCATCGCCCAATGAAACGATCGAGACCACCAACGCCGAGCTAAAGCTCACGAACGATACGTTGCGATCAGACAATGAAGCGTTGCATGCGGTGATTGCAGAATATCGTTCCAAGCTCGCCGAGCGCAATGCGCTGGCGATTGACGAGTCTCATCTCTTCGCCAGCACCGATGTGGGTATGGTCTTTGTTGATAAGCAGCTCCGTGTGAAGAAATTTACGGCCGCTGCCGCCGCGTGTTTCAACCTACTACCGTCAGATATCGGGCGTCCATTCGGACATATCACCCATCAGTTTGTACATGCGGACCTATCGTCAATATTACAGGCCGCACTGGACACCGAAACGGTCACGGAATGCGAACTTGTAACAACGGATGATGTTCCATTTTTTGCGAAGACTGTGCCTTATCGCGACAGTCTGAACGCAGTTGCCGGCGCTGTTCTGTCGTTTGTCTGCATTCGCGCGATCAAATCAGCGACGGAGGTCGCCCTGGAAATTGCTGAGGCATCGCCAGTTGGCTTTGTTGGTCTCGACGATTCGCTGAAGATGACCTCTGCCAATCGGACGCTACTCGAACTATTGGGGTATGACCTTGGGACTCTCGTGGGTGCGTCTGTCGATTTGTTGCTGGCGCAGACTAAAGATTTCGAGGCGGTCAAGAGCGCAGTGCAGTCGTTGTCGGAGCGGTACGCGCCCGGTCAGTACCCAGCGGCGCTAGCGGTGCCGATGCTGCATCGGAGCGGGCGCAAAATCAATGTCGAGATATCGCTACGCACGATCGAGACAGGGGACGGTGGTGCAACGGTCCTTTTTGTCACGGATATGACCGAACGGTATGAGTATCTGTCCGCACTGGAGGCCCATCGAGATACTCTGGAGAAGGAAGTGCTCACCCGCACTTCGGAACTCGCGGAACGTAACTCCGAGTTTGAAGACCTCTATGAAAACGCACCCGATATGTATGCCTCTCTCGACCCGGCAACATTCGAAGTGACCAAGTGCAACGATCGTTTAGCGTTGATCACAGGATTCCCGAAATCGTCATTGATCGGCATCCCGGTAACGCAGCTGTTTGATGAGAAAAGTGGCAAGAGCATGTCTGCCGCGTTGCGCCAGCTTGTTGCGTCGGGGAGCTTTGATTCTCGCGAGATGATCATGCGTAAGAGCGATGGCAGCACATTCCAAGTATTGATGAATCTAGATGCTGTCCGGGATGAAAAAGGTGTTGTGGTGTCTTTTCGTGCGACTTGGACTGACGTCGGCGACGTTTACTACCTCCAGAAGGAAAACACGACATTCTTGCTGGCAACGGAAGGCGCCGATATCGGCATCTGGGATTGGGATCTCGTGACAGACCAGCAAACGTGGAGTGCAACGTTCTACGAGTTGCTTGGATACCAAGACGCAAACGCGCCGGTATTGTCCTTTGCTGAAGATGTCGTTCACGCTGACGATCGCGAGAATCTAACAGCGCACTTTGAACGTCACTTCGCTGGCGGCGAGCGTTTTGCTATCGAAGTGCGATTGGCAACCGCGACCGGCGCGTATCGCTGGTTTCATTTGCAAGGGCGTGCGGTACGGGATGCGGACGGTGAGGCGATCCGGATCGTTGGTTCTGCCCGTGATGTACATGCGGCACGTGAGGCATTCGATAAGCTCGAATCACAAGCGGCGCTACATGAGTTCATTACGGAGGAGACCAATGATGGTTGGTGGGACTGGGACGTGGCTTCAGACTATGAATATATGTCCGATCGCTTCTGGCGGAATTTCGGCGTTGATCCAAGAACGAAAGCGCCAAACCCCTCCGAGTGGCAAGCGATTATTCATCCAGAGGACCTCGAGTCTACGCTTGCGAACTTCGAACAACATGTAAAGAGCAAAGGCGATGCGCCCTATTTTCAGGAGGTTCGGTACAAGCACGCCGATGGGCATTGGGCGACGGTGATTTGCAGAGGGCGTGTCGTAGACTGGGATGACGATGGCAAGCCGCTGCGAATGGTCGGCGTGCACACCGACGTGACGCGACTAAAAGGCCAGGAGTCTCAACTAAAAGCCATCAATGAAGCGCTTAAACAGAGTAATGCGGAACTAGAACGATTTGCTTACATCGCATCACATGACCTGAAGGCGCCGCTCCGGGGGATCAGTAATCTCATTGAGTTTATCGAGGCGGATCTTGAGCCGTTGCTCCAGCATGACGCGGCAACCAAGATTCAAATCGAAAGTCACTTTCAACGCCTACATCGACAAGCCGGTCGTATGCAAGCGATGATTCAAGGCGTTCTTGATTATTCGCGACTCGATGGTATTGAGCGTAAGAATGAGTCTGTTGACGTGAGGTCAGTGATTGCTGATGTTGCGCTGGATCATTATTTGAATATCGGCGTGAACCTCTTGTTGCCGAGTGTTCTACCCGTGATCCAATCCGATCGACTGAAGTTGGAACAAGTGTTCGGCAACTTGATTTCGAATGCCGTCAAGTTTCATCCCGAACCCGAGAAGCTTGCGATCAGAATTACCTGTGAGGAAGAAGGCGCCAAGTATCGGTTTGGCGTGACAGACAACGGTGCGGGGATCGAGCCGCGTTTCCACGAGCGCATATTCGATTTGTTCCAAACGCTGAATTCCAGAGATCAGTTCGAGAGTACTGGCGTTGGATTGACGATGGTCCGGCGTATCGTTGAGCAATTTGGTGGCACGGTTGACTTAAGATCTGCCGCAGGTGAAGGGGCGACTTTTTCTTTCACTTGGCCGAAAGACTCTGGCGAGCGTATCGCGATTAATTGAGCGCTCTGTAGACGGCATGCGCTGTGACCAATGCGAGGGCTAGTATCTGCTATGCTGCACGCTTTTGCGAAGGCGCATAGCACTCGACACTGAGCTGCGCTTGCTCAGTGACACTCGGGCGCCATGATCTTTCCTGATGAACTCGGTGAGGACGGGATGGCTGAGCTCATCCGCGCTAGTGCGGATATTGGTGGTACGTTTACGGATGTGGTGCTCGCCATTGGCGAGACACTCCACAGCAAAAAGATCCTCACCTCGTATCGCGCCCCAGAGTCGGCAATCGTCGAAGGTTTGTCGGCGCTTTGCGAGCAAACCGGCGTGCATGCATCTGATATCAGTCAGGTCATCCATGGCACGACACTGGCTACCAACACGTTGATCGAACGCAGCGGTGCTCGCACTGCTTTGGTGACCACGGCCGGTTTCCGTGACGTGATCGAGACGCGTACAGAATCTCGTTTCGATCAATACGATCTCAAGATTCGATTGCCGGAACCGCTCGTGCATCGAGAACATCGCTTCGGTGTCGTTGAGCGCATGAGTGCGACTGGCGATGTCCTTATCAACTTGGCTGAAGACAGCCTCGCGAGTGTCATCGCGTCGTTGGTCAAAGGCCGCTTCGAGAGCATTGCGGTCGCATTTCTTCATGCGTACGCAAATCCCACGCATGAGCAGCGCGTTCGAGACGCGATAGCGAAGGCATTGCCTGACGCGATGGTATCGATATCTTCCGAAGTGTCGCCGCAAATGCGTGAGTATGAGCGATTCAACACGACAGTCGCGAATGCCTATGTGCAGCCTTTGATGAAGTCGTATTTGCAGCGGCTGGAAGCGTCGCTCGGTGATATCGGTGTCGGTTGTCCGGTGTTTCTGATGCACTCGGGCGGTGGCATCATCTCACTGAGTGATGCCGCGGCATTTCCGGTTCGGCTGGTGGAATCGGGCCCCGCCGGTGGCGCTGTTTTTGCCGCATTGCTTGCGGAGCAAAACCAATGGAATCGCGTTTTATCGTTCGATATGGGGGGTACGACGGCAAAAATTTGTCTGATTCGAGACGGCGAGCCATCGACCAGTAATCAATTCGAAGTGGCACGTAGTTATCGGTTCAAAAAGGGCTCGGGTATGCCGATATCTATTCCCGTCGTCGACATGGTTGAAATCGGTGCAGGCGGTGGCTCACTCGCCAGTGTTGATGTGATGCAACAGATTCGCGTTGGTCCGGAGTCCGCTGCTTCGGAGCCCGGGCCCGCTTGCTATGGTCAAGGCGGATCACGACCCGCCGTGACCGATGCCGATTTGGTTCTTGGTCGGCTCAGATCCGATAATTTTGCGAATGGCGCAATGGTGCTTCGTGAGCAACCCGCAAGGCAAGCCATCGACGCGCATGTTGGCCACCAACTCCATTTGGAACCGGAGGCCGCGGCATTCGGCATTGCTGAGATGGTCGATGAGAATATGGCGAATGCGGCGAGAGTCCACGCCGTTGAGAATGGTGAAGAATTGGCTGACTACACCATGATCGCGTTTGGTGGTGCGGCCCCACTCCATGCCGCTCGACTGAGTCGAAAACTCGGTATCAAAAAGTGGTTGGTACCTGCATCAGCTGGTGTGGGGTCGGCGGTTGGCTTTCTTCGCGCGCCGGTCAGTTTCGAGGCGACTAGGGGCTACGTTGCTGCGGTGTCGTCGCTCGATATGGATGACGTGTCCAGCGTCTTTGCGGCACTCTTAGATCAAGCCACCGGGTTTGTGGGGAAATGCGCGCCAGGCGAAGCACTGCAACACACGATTACGGCGTTTATGCGCTATCGCGGGCAAGGCTGGGAGATTCCTGTGCGGCTGGACGAAGGCTTCGCCGATCACCCGACTCGGGGTCGTTTAGTGGCCGCTTTCGAATCGGCTTACCGTCGTTTGTATGGCCGCAACATTGAGGGTATTGCTGAAGAAGTCACAGGCTGGGCAGTAAAAGTATCTACGCAGCAGCGCATGCCCGACCCTTTGGAACGCCCAGCTGACAACGGCTCGCCAACGGCTTACGAGCAGGCACGAGTATTTAGTGCTGATAGCGGTGCGTATGTAGATGCCAGCGTCTACCGGCTAGGCGAACTGTTGCCCGGGCAACGCATTTTCGGTCCCGCCATCGTATGCGCTGCTGAGACAACGGTCATGATCGAATCGGGCCAGATGGCAATCATGCAGGCAGATACGAGCCTATTGGTTGAAGAGCTGGATAACGAATGAGCGATCCAATCGATCAAGTGGCGTTGCAGGTGATATGGAATCGGTTGCTAGCGATTGTTGAGGAACAAGCGCAGTCTCTGGTTCGGACTGCTTTTTCCACATCGGTGCGGGAAGCGGGCGATCTCTCGGTGGGCGTTTACGACGAAGCGGGTCGTATGCTTGCACAGGCTGTCACTGGCACACCGGGCCATGTCAACTCAATGGCTGCTGCGGTTCGACATTTTATCGATCACTTTGGCGCCGAGGACATGCACGAAGGTGATGTCTTTATCACTAACGATCCGTGGCTGGGTACCGGTCACTTGCATGACATCACGGTCGTGACGCCGATTTTCAAGGACGGCGGTCTTGTTGCATTTTCTGCCTGCACAGCACATGTGGTCGATATCGGTGGACGTGGATTTGGCGCAGACGCGAGTTCGGTCTATGAGGAGGGGATTCGATTACCGCTGATGCGGTTGGCAGCGCGCGGCGCTTTCGACCAAACCTTGCTTTCAATGTTGCGCGCAAACGTACGAGAACCGGACCAGGTCGTCGGGGATGTGTACGCGTTGTGCACTTGCAACAACATCGGTTTGGTTCGTTTGGCGGATTTGTTGGACGAGTTTCGTTCTGTGGATATGCCGATGATCTCGCGATTTATTCTCGAGAAGTCCGATCGCGCCACGCGAGAAAAAATCGCCGAGATCGCGAACGGCACAGCCCGCGGTGAAATGACGATTGATGGCTATAGCCAGCCGGTAAACCTTTGCGCGACCGTAACGGTCAAAGACGACGTGGTCTGTTGTGACTTTGCAGGAAGCGCCGGCGAAGATGCGAACGGTATCAATGTACCGCTGGTGTACACGCAAGCGTATGCCTGTTTTGCACTCAAGTGTGCGTTTGCGCCCGAGATCCCGAACAACTATGCCTCGCTCGCGCCTTTCATTGTGACTGCCCCAAAAGGGTCGATCTTAAACGCGCAGCATCCAGCACCTGTTGCGCTAAGACATACTGTCGGACAGATGCTGCCAGATGTTGTGTTCGGCGCGCTGGATCATTTGCTGCCTGGCCGTGTGCCTGCCGAGGGCGCCGGCACTTTGTGCAATTTTCAGATGTCAACACGCCGAGATGATGCGACGGCGTCACGATCGGAAGTCTTGGTCTTCAACTCGGGTGGCTGCGGTGCACGGCCATATGCTGATGGTCTAAGCGCGACTGCATTCCCATCGGGGGTGATGTCTGTTCCTGTGGAAGCCACCGAGCATGCTGGCCCCGTCGTTATTTGGCGCAAAGAGCTGCGCACGGACAGTGGTGGGACAGGCACATTCCGAGGCGGTCTTGGGCAGTGGATGGAAGTGGGTGCTTTGCCTGGCTACCAGTACGAATTTTCAGCAATGTTTGATCGACTCCAGCATGCGGCCACAGGTCGTGGCGGTGGTGGCAGTGGTGGCAAGACTATTTTGAAGACGGCCAGTGGGCAGGACCTCGGTGGGAAGAGTCGTCATTCTATAAATCCGGGAGATCGTGTCGTCATGGGGTTTGCCGGTGGTGCCGGTTACGGTGATCCATGTTCCAGAGATGAGGCAGCGGTCAAACAGGATCTACTGAGAGACTACATTAGCTTACAGACGGCGCGTGAGGTTTACGGCTTGTCAGATGCCGCGATTGATGAGATCGAACAGCGTCGTTTGTGGTGTCATCAATGGCAAGCCACTAAAGACGGGAGCCTATGTGGCGAATGAAGTCCCTTTCGAAAGTATTCTTGAAGCGCTAGGTTGTCAGCCGACGGTTCGACGCGTTCAGGTTGCGTTGGGAGGCGACACATGCCGGTCATTCCATCTGGAAACGAGGGATCGAGATCTTTTTGTAAAGATTACGGATGATCCTCAATCGCGAATGTTTGCAGAAGAGGCGCGCGCCTTACAGGCCATCGCCGAGAGTGGCAGCGTGACGGTCCCGCACGTCCTAGGGCACGGTAGCCAGGGCTCATTTTCATGGCTCGCGTTAGATTGGTTGGATATTCAGGCCGGAGACGACGACAGTGGTGCTTTGTTGGGTGCGCAGATCGCCAGCATGCATCGGTCGCTGCACTCGCAACACGGTTGGGTCTCGGACAATTTTATCGGTCCTTCTCAACAGTTCAATTCGTTCTGCGAAGACTGGGCATATTTCTTTCAACGACAGCGACTGATGCCTCAATTTCAAATGTTGGCTACCCGGCATCTCAGCAGCGGCTTTGCTCGAGAGATTGACGCTCTCCTTGAGCGCGTACCCACGATACTTGAGCAGCATTGTCCTGCCCCCTCTTTACTCCATGGTGATCTCTGGGGCGGGAATTGGGGGCGTCTTTCGAGTGGGTCCCCAGTCGTCTTCGATCCTGCGAGTTATTGGGGGGACCGAGAAACAGATTTGGCAATGACGACCCTCTTTGGCGGGTTCCCAAAGTCCTTCCACGACGCATATGATGAAGCTTGGCCGTTACCGGACGGTTGGTCGCGCCGCAGGCCGCTATACCAGCTGTATCATTGGCTCAATCATGCCAATCTGTTCGGTGGATCTTATTTGACTAAGGTGAGATCGCTTGTTCGCGATATCGTGGGTCAATAGCCAATGGCAAACCGCCTCACTAGCAGCAGTTGGTTCGTGGGTTGCTAGCGCGTGCCTTTCGTTGGCGGCATTTTTCTAGGGTGATTGCCATGCAGATCATAGGTGTTGATTTCTCAAGCACGCCGAGCAAGCGAAAGCCCATTATCGCGGCCTACTGCACGTTTGATAACAAGACACTGACTCTGAGAGAGTTCCAACGGTGGGTTCGACTAGACGACTTTGAGTCAGCACTAGTAGCACCTGGGCCCTGGGTGCTAGGTATCGACACACCGCTCGGGCAAGCACGCAAGTTTGCTAATCACTATCCCGATATTGGCTCATGGCCTGATCTCGTCCAGCATCTATGTGGTGGCGACCGCGCTAGATTTCGACAACTGCTTGAGACCTACAAGCGTGATCGTCCGTTTGGAGATAAGCAACATCGACGACAGTGTGATCAGCTCGCGGGCAGCCAGAGTCCGCAGACGCTTTACGGAACACCGGTTGCGCTGATGTTTTTCGAAGCTAGTGCGAGACTCCATGCGTCGGGTGTGCACTTGCCCATGCATCGAGACGGGGACAGGCAGAGAGTTGTGTTCGAGGCTTACCCCGGGTTTGCGGCACGACAACTGATCGGAAGAAACAGTTACAAGAGCGACCAATCCAACGCGCAGACCGCCGCACGGACACGATACCGACATGACTTGATGGGTGCGTTGACGGGGCCAGTGGGAACGCATCGATTTGGGTTCCGCGTTGAAGCCAGCGT
The DNA here is from genome assembly GCA_039700805.1 of Pseudomonadota bacterium. Taxonomy (GTDB): domain Bacteria; phylum Pseudomonadota; class Gammaproteobacteria; order Steroidobacterales; family Woeseiaceae; genus CALBPI01. The sequence goes on from JBCAZE010000001.1 coordinate 29,610, forward strand.
CGACACAGAAAATGATCACATGGGAGATGCAATAGACGCGCTCATTTGTGCCGCACAAGCGGCGTGGGGCTGGCGCGCTGGCTATGTCGATTTGCCGAAGGATCGTGTTGATCCCATCGAAGGCTGGATTGTGGATCCAGCGCTACGTATCGATATGCCGGAGGACACCGCGCCTTCTTAGTGCTGTCACCGCAAACACCAGTGCATTATCATATCGAGTGCTCCCCAAGATATTTCAAATGAGACCAAACATGAGCAGCCTGTCACTCGACAAAGATCGAATCCGCTTTCTTTTGCTAGAAGGTATTCACCAATCTGCGGTCGATTCTCTGGCGGACGCCGGTTACACCAACGTTGAGTACCATAAGAAGGCACTGCCGGCAGACCAGCTCGCCCAGTCTTTATCTGAGGCGCATTTTGTCGGTATTCGCTCCCGTACGCAGTTAACTGAGGCGGTCCTTCGCGACGCGCGAAGACTCATCGCAGTCGGTTGTTTCTGCATCGGCACAAATCAAGTTGATCTCGAAGCGGCAGAGCGTTTCGGGGTGCCCGTATTTAATGCGCCATTTTCGAATACAAGAAGTGTGGCGGAATTGGTGCTGGCCGAGATCATCATGCTGATGCGCGGTATCCCCGCCAAAAACGCAGCAGCACATCGCGGTGATTGGCGAAAAACAGCCGAGCAGTCATTTGAAGTTCGTGGCAAACAACTCGGTATCGTTGGCTACGGACACATCGGTACCCAACTCAGCGTGCTTGCTGAGGCGTTGGGTATGCAGGTCACGTTCTATGATATCGAGCATAAGCTGCCGCTTGGGAATGCGGCCGTTGCTGACGACCTCAGCGGCCTATTGGGACAATCGGATGCTGTATCCCTTCATGTGCCATCAACGCCACTCACTCAAAATATGATCGACGCCGAGGCAATTTCGGCCATGAAGCCCGGTGCAATTCTGGTGAACGCTTCCAGAGGCGACGTTGTCGATATCGATGCGCTGGATACGGCGTTGGAGCGCGGTCACATTGGTGGTGCCGCGATCGATGTTTTTCCGACGGAACCCAAAGCGAATGATGAGCAGTTTTCGTCGCCATTGCAGCGACACGACAACGTGATCTTGACGCCACACATTGGCGGTAGCACGCAAGAAGCGCAGCAGAATATCGCCGTTGAAGTAGCCAGCAAAATGATTCGCTACAGTGACAACGGAACGACAGCCTCGGCAGTGAATTTCCCTCAGGCCTCTTTGCCGGACAATCATGCGCACACTCGCATTTTGCATATTCACAGAAACGAGCCCGGTCTACTGCAGCGTATTAACCGAGTTTTTTCCGAGAGAAGTATCAACATCGCAGCACAGTACTTACAGACCACTGCAACGATTGGCTATGTGGTGATGGATGTTGACGTGACCGACCCAGCCGAGCTTATTGCTGAGCTTAAGGCGCTCGATGGAACCGTCCGTGCTCGACTATTGCACAGGTCGGGACAATGAGCCGCGAGCAAGCATTTGCGAAAATTCGTGATCTAGTTGGCGCCCGTGGCTTAGTCACCGACGAAGGGGACAAGCAAGCGTACTTACTCGACGAGCGACGCTTATACGAGGGCGATGCGGCTCTGATTGTGAAGCCCGAAAGTACTGAGGAAGTCTCCCAAATTCTCTCCATTTGCAATGAGGCGGGTATCGCTGTTGTGCCACAAGGTGGCAACACGGGCTACTGTGGTGGTGCGACGCCAGACGATGGTGAAAACCAGATCGTTTTGTCTCTGTCGCGAATGAATGCGATCCGAGGCATCGATGTTGTTGGCCACACCATTACGGTTGATGCTGGTGTCATCTTATCCAATGTGCAAAAAGCGGCATCAGAGTCGGGGTTCCTGTTTCCATTGAGCATGGGCTCCGAGGGTTCGTGCCAAATCGGCGGCAATCTTTCGACGAATGCTGGTGGTTTGGCGGTACTTCGTTACGGCACGGCTAAGGAGCTGGTGTTGGGCCTGGAAGTCGTATTGCCGAACGGTGAGGTCATCAACGGTTTGTCGGGGCTCCGAAAGGACAATACGGGGTACGATCTCAAGTCGTTGTTCATGGGTGCTGAAGGAACGTTAGGAATCATTACTGGCGCTGTATTGAAGTTGTTTCCCGCCGCGAATTCGGTTGAAACCGCCTGGCTGGCCGTGCCAAGTGTCGCGGCGGCTTGCGAACTTCTTTCTAAGGCTAGGCACATGTCGGGAGACACCGTGTCGTCTTTCGAGTACATCAGTCGACCATCACTTGAGTTAGTGCTCCGTCATATCGAAGGAGTCAGCGATCCGCTGGCGGGCGCTGATGATCATTTTGTGCTCATGGAGCTGTCGTCGTCAGCCTCTGATTCGAGCCTACGTGATCGTATGGAGGCGATTATTGAGGCCGGGATGGCCGCGGGTTTGATTGTTGATGGGGCACTGGCAGAATCCGGACCGCAACGTCAGGGTTTGTGGCGTTTACGTGAGTCTATCCCCGAGGCGGAGAAGCATGCAGGCGGAGCCGTCAAGCACGATATCTCTGTCAAAATTTCGGATATACCGGTCTACGTCAGTCGCGTAGATGCAGTTTTTCGTGAGCAACTGCCTGTTTATCAGTCTGTGTACGGACACATTGGCGATGGCAATCTTCATTACAACTTGCTGCCGCCACCGGATCATCAGCGGCCTAGCGATTGGCGCAGTCAAAACGCTAAAGCAGTGAGTGAAATTATCCACGCCAGCGCATCGCAGCTCGGCGGTAGTTTTAGCGCTGAGCATGGTGTTGGCAAGCTAAAACGTGACGAGCTTCAGCGTTATAAAGACCCCGTAGCACTCAGCTGTATGCGCCAAGTCAAAAAAGCGCTGGATCCAAATGGGATCATGAATCCAGGAAAAGTGCTCTAGCGATCTCTGTTCTTCGGTCTGTCGACAGGCACGCAGCGCTAGTCCGAATTCTCAACAGCGTCCGCGATGCTCCTAAGCGCTAGCCTCTTGAGATTTCCGAGATTCGGCCCAATTTATTTGTCGGTGACACAGGGCCTTGCCCCTAAAGACGCGCAAGCAACAAAGCATGACATGAGCAGAGAAAGAGCGGCAAAACGACTCCGCGACGCAATTGCACGAAGCAACGCGCTGCATAGTACTTACAGCAGCGACACGCGCGAAGAGAAAAAGTATGCCGAGTTTATCGCGCTCCAGCTCAGCTACTTTATGCCTTTCTACGAAGACTTGCGTGACCGACCGGGCTATTCTTCTGCGATCGATTTTGTGGTCAGTGATCTCACCGGCACGGGGATTGCGAGCCGGGATCGGGAGCTCGAAAAGGTGGCCGGCCTGATGACTCGATTTCTGCCTGGCGGGGCGCTCGATGCTCTCGCATTCGCGATGACACTCAATGCGCGCATCCTTGAAATCAATCTCGGCATTGCTGCAGCGCTTATCGATACATCAGCAGCGGGAACCCCGATAACAGAAAAGCGCTATTGCATCGCTAGCCGACGGGTCGCGTCTATGGATGATTTCGATCAACTGATCGGCATGACCCGGCAGGCGGGGGAAACCCTTGCCGGAATCGTCAGGCTGCCAATGATCAAGTCCTTGCTTCGTACCATGCGAGTGCCGGCCCGTCTCGCTGGTGTTGTTGACTTACACCAGTTCCTCGAGCGGGGCTACGACACGTTTACGGGACTAGATGATGTCCAGGAGTTCCTTGATACGATGCAGTCGCGAATGACGGAGGTTTTTTGGCGAGTGTTCAAAACGCCGCTGTCGCAGCTCGATGACATCGATCCGATGAGCGCTTAGCACGCTTTAGCGAGTCGTGTACCGTCATCTGCGACAAGCGAGGCAAGAACCCGGCGCTGGCCACTAAACGGCCTGCGCCCGTGCATCACGAGATAGTTGTCAATCAATGCGATATCGCCCGCTTGCCATGCGAGATCAAAGGACAGTTCATCCGCCAATCGAATGGCCGTGTCCATCGCTGTTGAAGGCATTTCTGAGCCATCGCCAAACGTGATCGATTTTTTCGCGTCGCGCCAGCCACGGAACGCGGCGATCAGCTGATTGAAGAACACACGACGTCCGTCGACCAGAGTTCTTATCGCCGGAAGCGCTGGCGTAATCGCGCGTAGGCTGCCATCCGATTGCCATTCGAACGTGTAGCCGAGCTTGGCCAGTCGAGCTTCGGCCGCTTCGGCACTATCGACGCCCAACGTCGATCGCCAGCTGCGCCCTTGTCCAGACAGCGGATCATCATCGGCTGGCATCGTATTGATGTATTTAACGCCTAACGACTCGCAGTGTTCGACAAATTTAGGTTCCGCGGTAGTCAAACGCGACAACAATATGTCGGATCGGCACAAGGGTGTTTGTCCATCGCTGTCGGGCGCCATCTCGCAGCAGAAGAACAAGCGCGACGGGAACAGCGGCGTCTGTGCCATCTCATGGTGCAAATAGATCGAAACATCTGGCGGCGCTTCGTTCGCGGTGAACACGATATCCGTTTTGTTCACTCGCACAGCGTTTGAAAGTGACTCTTCATACGTGAAGCTCGGCATGCCGAACGCTCTAATCGCACGATCAAAGTCCTCTGCGCCCTCAATAGGGAAGCCACGAAAAAGAATCGCCCCGTGTACCGCCAATTTGTCGATCAGCGTATCGCGGTTCTGTTCGATCCAGTCAGTGAACTCGCTGAGCGTCAGCCGTGACCCTGATGCAGCTAAAACAGCTGGAAAGACCTCATCGTATTGCTGTTGTCCGGCAACGGCTATCGATTCAACGTTGATCGTGTTCATAGTGCAGCCTCAATCATAGATGGCATGAAAGCGTCCAAACGCTTTTTCGCAGAAGTCGGCGGGGTCATTAAAGCGGCGATTTTGATTCAACGCGCCAATGGCCTGCATTTCTTCATCGGTGAGTTCGAAATCAAAGAGTGATAGATTCTCAATCAGTCGCTCTTTACGCGACGTTTTGGGAATAACGGCAGTACCTCGCTGAACACCCCAGCGCAACACGACTTGTGCAGGGGTTCTTGATACACGGGCCGCGGCGGCAGTCACAGCAGGGGCGTCGAGCACAGTGTCAGCGGCGCTCGCCATATCCAGTTGTACATAGGACAGTGCGCCCAACGGTGAGAACGCGGTAACGCCGATGCCATAATCACGTGCGGTCCGCATTAATCCCTCTTGTGTCAGGAACGGATGCGATTCGACCTGCAACATCGCGGGCTTGATCTTGGCATAGGTCATGAGATCGTGGAGCAACGCTGAGTTGTAGTTGCAGACGCCAATTTGACGCACGAGACCGGCCTCGACCAAGGATTCCATTGCCCGCCATGTTTCATGCAGCGGTACGTTGGCCAATTTCATCTCTGGCTCGTCGGCGTCGGGGTCACGAAACCACTCTGCCGGATAGCGCTCTTCGAAAGGCACAAACTCGAGGGCAATCGGAAAGTGGATCAGGTAAAGATCAAGATACTCAAGACCGAGGTCGCTGAGCGTCCTCTCACACGCAGCCTGAACATGCGCCGGGTCGTGATAGGTGTTCCAGAGTTTTGATGTGATCCATAGCTCGTCGCGAGTGACTAGCCCATCGCGGATTGCAGAGGCAATGCCTGCGCCGGCTTCCTTTTCGTTGCCGTAATCTGCTGCGCTATCGATATGCCGGTAGCCAACCTCAATAGCGTCGCGGACAGCTTGTTCCGTGTCGGGGCGGTCGATCTTCCAGATACCAAGCCCAACGGCCGGCATGCGGGCATCACCCGATGCAATCGTACTCATGCGTTGTCCTCTTCGTTCAATAGGTGTTGGAGACCATGGTCAGCCAGTAGATCGGCGATGCGCACCGCTTCCCCAGAACTCGCTGATTGTTCGGCGGCTGCGGCGACGATGACGGACCAAAGCCCTTCTTCTGGCGTCGCAGCGGTCGATGGCCTGCCTTCTAGTCGGTCGGCGAGGGCAGCGTGCTCAAACCAGGTTGCGCCATGGTGACCGCTGGTTTCGACGGTGTCCGTATAACTCAAATCGGTTTGTCGTGATGCACCCGTTTCGCCAAGTTCGATCGTCAGTGACGCGCTCGCGGTACTGTCACGCTGAAAGTCCCAGCGTTCCACCGCTGTCATCTTGCCGAGATCGCCACAGATGGTGAGGTCTTCTTCAAAGTTGGGGCAGAACATGCTCAATGAGAATGTTGCCTGCACGCCGTTGTCGTAGTCGATAATCACGGCGGCGAGGTCATCGATATCGGATGCCTCGTTCTGATACTCAAAGTCCTTGTAATTCACCGCTTGCTGGCTCGACGCATAAACGCGTGTTGCGCGACCGCCAGCAAACAGATTGATGAGATCGAAGTAATGGCAGCATTTTTCAACCAACGTGCCACCACTGTAGCGGTTGAATTTGTTCCACTGCGCGACTTTGTCGAGAAACGGCGGTCTGAATTCGCGCATCGCGATACTGCGTACCGGCCCAATCGTCCCGCGATCTTTTACTTCATGTTGAGCTTCAACATAGGCTGCTTTGTATCGATATTGCAGACCCACTTGTATGAAGCTGTGATACGCGTTCGCGATATCGACAATGGCTGCTGCATCGCTCAACGTGGTGGCCATCGGTTTCTCAAGAAAGATGGCTTTGCCCGACTTCGCTGCTGTCCTTAAAACCTCGATGTGTGAAAAGTTCGGTGTGCAGATAAACAGCACATCGACATCGTCGTTACAGGCCGCCTCGAGCGTTTCGTATCGAACCAGCGGCGTGTCGTCGAGCTTGGCGAACTCGGATTCGGCGACGTCCATGCTGTGTGTACTCGAATCATAAATGCCGTGAATAGCTATCCGGCCAAGCAGCGTGGCCACGCGCATATGCTCTTGACCGATTGTGCCGGTCCCAATCACATTTGCCTTGAAGCGTGGCGCGCCGTGGCGATAGAGATATCGATCCGCATCCGTGACATGTCTTTGTCCAGACGCAGACTCGAAAAATCTGAGGCGCGGTTTGTTGCGCTCTGTCATTTGAAAAACCCCCAACGCAGCGGTTTTCGCTGCTGTGTCTAACTTTACGCCTGCAAAGATGAAAATACAAACGTTTGTATTTTGTGAAACGCGATATGCGGTAAGCTACCGAAAACGCGGTATTTAGAGTCAAAATTGAGTAAGCAAAACGAATTTCGCAAACGCGTCACGATCAAGGACATTGCGCGCGCTGCATCGGTTGATCCGTCGACGGTTACACGGGCGCTGCAAGGTAGTGAGCGCGTCAAACAGGCAACGCGAGAGCGTGTCGCCGCATTGGCGGAAGAGATGGGTTACGTCCCGAATATGGCGGCGCGCACTTTGGTGAAGCGTAGCAGCGGTCTGATCGGACTCGTGATCCCGGATATGACGAACCCGTTCTTTGCTGAATTGGCGCGCGGGATGGAGAACGAGGCGGTTAAGCATGATCTTCGTATTGTCATCAACGACACATTAGGCGAAGAAGCGGCGGAGCGTGAAGCCCTACGGTTGTTTCTTGAGCTCGAAGTCGATGGACTGTTGGTCGCGATGGCGAGGATTCCGCAGCCTTTCTATGATGAGCTGAACCCGCCCGTACCGCTGGTACACATCAACCGCCCAGAGGCAGCGCATCACGTCAGCTGCGACCGGATCAAGGGCAGTATCGATATCCTTGAGCATCTCTACGCGTTAGGTCATCGACGCATCGGCTTTGTGCGGGGACCAGCGCAACCGGGAACCGAGCCAAAAATGGCAGCGTATCGCCAAGTGCTCGAAGAAAAGGGGCTCGCTTATGAGCCTGACTGGATATTCCGTTTCGATGGTTCGACCGACAGCGCCGAGCATATTGCCGATCGTCTACTCGATTTGTCGCCGATGCCGACAGCGGTTTTCGCGTGGAATGACGTAAGCGCAATTGCGCTCATTCATGTCTTGCGCGAACGGGGTTTACGGGTGCCCCACGATGTTTCCATTGCGGGCCACGATAATATCCAGTTGTCGGGCCTGGTGGAGCCGCCGTTAACGACAGTGGGTTGGCCGATGTATGAAATCGGCCAACACAGCGTTAGGCACTTGGTGAGTATTGGGCAAGGAAAGGCGCCCAGAAAGCCACGACTACCGGCGCCACAGCTCATCGTCAGAGCGTCAACGGGCAGTCCGAAGACTGCCCGTTGACCTATTTTCAGAAATTGGTTCTGACGTTAATGCCGAAGTAACGGTCGGCGCCGCGTGGGATCTGATAACGGAATCCATCACCAGAGTACGTTGTCGCATATTGCTCATCGGTCAAGTTCTTACCGATCAACGTCACACTAAGTTTCTCATCGGCACTGTGATAGCCAAAGCTCGCATTCAGGATGCCGTAGTCTGGCAGCAGGAATGGCACTTCGTCTGTCTGTCCGATATTGCCGGATAGGATTTCATCGGTATAGATGTATGCCGCATTCAGCTGCCAGGTGGCGCCGTTTGCGAGCGGGAAGTCCCATTGACCACCGACGGAATACTTCGTATCCGGTGCAAACGGTAACGGTGCGCCGGTGGTTGACTCTGCGTCTGAGATCGAGATACCGCCGTTCAACGTGATGTTGTCTGCCGGTTGCAACAAGAAGTCGACTTCGAAACCGGAGGTCTCAACATCACCGCCATTGGTAAAGCCGGTGATCGTCGTACCATCGGAGCTATCGAAATCATTCGCTTGGAAGTTCTCGATCTCTGTGTCGTACGCCGCAAAGTTGATGATGCCCCAGTCCGCTTGGTACTTAACGCCGATCTCGATCGAGTCAGATTCCTCTGCAAGAATCGGATTAATGTCGTCATCATCCATGTTGTAGAACACGTTGAACGCAGGACCTTTGTAACCCGTCGCGTACGTCAGATAGACCATCGTGGAATCGAACACGTCCCACTGCACGCCGATGCGACCCGATACATTGGTATCGTCCGTCGAGCCTGATAGGTTGGTGTCGAACTGGTTGTTGCCATCTGAGAAACGTGGACGTACACCGACGCCGCGACGACCAAATTCATCCAGGTTGACGCGGTTATGGTTGAACGACACTTCATCACGGGTGTAGCGCAAGCCAAACAACAGTCGCAACGTGTCGTTGATCGCATAGTTACCATCACCAAACACCGCGAAGTTATCAAACTCCGTGCTCATAAAGCCCGTCGCCGCGACGATGTCGTTCGCGTTACACGTGATGCCATTGTCAGTGATGAAGTCAGCCACTTCCTGATCGGTCGGCGTCGCTTGACCCAGTGTGAACTCGATGTGGTTGGCAATCGCAGCATTCAGCTGGCCATTGTTGTTCTGACAGCTCGCATCCCGCGTGAAGTTACGCTCGGAATCGATGTTCCAATAGAACAGGCCCACTTGGTAGGTGAGTGCACGATCGACCGGAGATGACAGACGGAACTCCTGCGAGAACTGGCGCCATTCTTGAGGGCCAATATCATGCAGCTGGAACGGCACGCCAAACACCGGCAGATTGCTATCACCCGCGATGGATGTGAAATCGCCTTCGCGGAACTCGGTGTTATTCCAGGTACGTTGAGCGGTGATCGAGGTCAGCGTGAATTCTTCATACTGATGTTCGATTTGTACCGACATGGCTGTCGTTGAGTCCAAGGTGCGGGTCTCGAAGTCATGATCGACAAGGCGCTGGTTCAGATCGAGGCCCGTGCCATTCGGTGCAGCCTCGGAAGCCGGGTTGCGACCACTCGGGCGCGCCTCGAGATCGACACAGCAGTTATTGTCCGCATCGTAGTCCTCGAAAATGAACAAAACGTTCGTCGTATCCGAAACGTCGTAGTCCAGCATGGCGCGGATGCCTTGCTTGTCGTAACCGTTGATCGTTTCGTTGTTAAAGACGTTCGTGATGTAGCCATCAAACTCGCTGCTGAGCACCGTCAAGCTGCCACGCAAGTTATCCGTCAACGGGCCGGAAACACGGCCACGGAGAATCGTCTCGTTATCTTGGAAAAATGTGCCGCTAAGATAGCCTTCCAGCTCATCGCTTGGCCGTCTTGTCGTGATGTTAACGACACCGGCGGACGCGTTCTTACCGAATAGCGTGCCCTGCGGACCGCGCAACACCTCGACACGTTCTAGGTCGTATAGGTCGCCGAATGCCTGTCCGGAGCGACCAAGCACCACGTTGTCGACAACCGTCGAGACACTAGGCTCGGCGGCGATACTGAACGAGACCGTGCCGATGCCGCGGACTGTCAGCGCGCTGTTTCGTGTGGTGTTGCCTGTTCGGAAGCTGACGGAAGGCACAAGTGCCTGCAAGTCTTCCATGTTATTGGCGAATGCTGCCTCGATGGTTTGTTCGCCAAGCACCGAAACCGCGACAGGAACGTCATTCAGACTTTCCTCGCGCTTTTGCGCTGTGACGATAATCTCTTCTAGCGCTGATTGCCCGTAGGCAGGCGCAGAGTAACCGATAGTAAGCGTGCCCAACGTAGCAGCGGATGCTGCGAGCACGACCCCCCGTGATAGACGCATGTCTAGCTCCTGTTGATAAAACCCCAGGGCCAGTTTTACGCCTGCTTATGCCAAAATGCAAACGTTTGTATTTTTGTGCCGCAGCGTTGCGAATTCGCAACATGCAGGTTAGGCCGGCACTGTTTTCCTGACATAGATCGTCCAGAGCACCATATTTGTCAGCATGAGGGCTGCACAAAGCACCCAAAACAGGCCGTCAACGCCGCCTGCCAGGCCGATGGGTGAAAACAACAAGTACAGAAAGATCACTGCTGAGAATAGGCTCGCTGCAGCAGGGGTTGAGAACCGCCAGGGTGTTAGATCGACCAGATCACGGCGCGTGTAGTGCCAATCACTTCCGCGCGGCTTGAGTTGGCCTGCGACCAACATAATGGCGACTTCAACAATGAAGAGCACAGCGTAGAGGTGCAAAAAGTGCATCGTGATGATGTCGTCGAAGACAAACTTCGCCAAGCCGTAGGCGATCACATGGAAGACAATCACGATCTTGGCGCCAATGGCAGGTACCCGGCGCGTAAATAGTCCGACGATAACGATCACTACGACGGGGATGTTGTAGAACCCTGTGAAGATTCGGATGATCTGCCAAAGGCCTTCCGGTGCGAACTGTAACAGCGGTGCGACCACAAAAGAGAACAGCGCGATAACAACGCTTGCGATTTTCGCGACACGGACCATTTGGGCGTCCGACGGCGGTGTCTCCTTCATCGGCGCGTAGACATCCAGGCAGAATAGTGTAGCGGCGCTATTCAGTAGCGAATTGAATGAGCTGAAGACAGCGCCAAGCAAGACCGCCAGGAAAAAACCGGACATGAATACGGGTAGGACATCACGAATCAGTCGTGGATAAGCGAGGTCGATGCTAGCGAGTTCACTGCCGTACAGGTGATAAGCGATGACACCGGGAATCATCATCATGAATGGCACGAGGATCTTGAAAAAGCCGGAAAGCAGAACGCCTTTCTGACCTTCCGCGAGATTCGCGGCGCCGAGCGTCCGCTGGATGACGTATTGATTAGTACACCAATAGAACAAATTCGCGAAGATCATGCCGGTGAATAGCGTCGCGAACGGCGTCGGGTCAGTCGGTCCGCCGATGGCGTTGAGTTTGTGAGTGTCCTCAGTGGTAATGACCGTCAGTCCAGCCGACACGCTGCCTTCCCCGAGCGCTGAGAGACCGAGCAGTGGCACCGTGATACCAATGATCAACAACCCGATACCATTGAGCGTGTCCGACACAGCAACCGCTTTGAGTCCGCCAAACACCGCATAGACCGCACCGATGCAACCGATGGCGACAATAGTGATCACAAGACCGACGCTATAGCTCACCTCCAAGAGTGCGGGGACGTCGAAGAGCTGCAGCACAGCAATCGATCCCGAGTACAGCACGGATGGGATCGTGACGAGTCCATAACCCACCATAAATAACACCACCGACATACGACGGACATCATCGTCGAATCGAGATTTCAAAAACTCCGGCAGTGTGGTGAACGCCCCTGCTAGGTAGCGAGGCAGGAAGATAAGCGCCATACAAATGGTGGCAAACGCAGCGGTGACTTCCCAAGCCATACTGCTCATATTGAAGCCGTAGGCCGATCCGTTTAAGCCGATGAGTTGCTCAGCGGACAGATTGGTGAGCAACATGGAGCCCGCGATAAAGATGCCTGTTAGGCCACGACCGGCGAGAAAGTAGCCGTCCTTGGTGTCAACTTCACCTCTCGTCTTGAGATACGAGACCAGCGCGACAAGCGCCATGAAAAAAACGCAGCTACCAATCGTCAGCCATAAATTGCTTGCGGCCATGCCATCCCCCTCGCACCGTTGCCGGCAAACTATGCCATTTTCACGCGCAACGCAAAGTCATCGACGTTATGTTGTGGCCATCCAGCGGTGGTGCGGTAACCTTTCGATCTACGTTGCCATCAACTTGCGTCCGCCGTCTCGTCGACCGAGGTGAGCTCGCTCCGGCGCAATTTTTTTGTCAGGCTGAGAGGGGATTACAGTATCATCGAGCGACTGCTTTTAAGAGATCCATGACAATGACTGAGCTATATAACCGTCTGGCCGACGCACCGGTTGTACCATTGGTGCAGGCAAACGATCCGGATGTTGCCGTCGCGATCACTGAGGCCTTGGCGGCGGGTGGTTTGACGGTCATCGAGGTCGTTTTACGAACGCCAGCGGCGATGCAATGTTTGGCGGCAATTGCTAAGGCGCTGCCCGACGTGATTGTTGGCGCAGGTACCGTTTTGTCTTCTGATCAGGCGCGTCAAGCGTTGGATAGCGGGTCGAAATTTATTGTGTCGCCCGGCTTTGATGAAGGTGTTCATGCAGTCTCGAGCGACGCCGGTGTACCACTGCTGCCGGGCGTGATGACGCCAACAGAGCTTCAGCGGGCGAGCAACCTCGGGTTGGAGACCGTCAAGTTCTTTCCTGCATCGATCGCGGGCGGCGTGCCTGCGTTAAAGGCGCTATCAAGCGTTTTCGGTCACATGAAGTTCATGCCGACCGGAGGCGTCAGTGCTGCCAATCTCGCCGAATATTTATCGGTACCGGCCGTCGTCGCCTGTGGCGGTAGTTGGCTAACGCCGGCTGATGCGATTGAAGCGGGGCATTACGAGATTATCACTCGCCTCGCCAGCGAGGCGGTCACCGTCGCGAGTGTGGTGCGTAGTTGATGGTTCGCTGGCTCGTCGTTGCGGCATTGCTCACCGGTTCGGTAGCTGCGGACGAGTTTGACTACTTCGCTGCGAATCGTCAGTTGATCGGTGATGGTGTGAACGCAGTCATCGCGTGCAACGGCCTCTTTACATCAAATCGACCTTTGTCGGCGGTCAATGCGGAAGAGCTTAAGTATCAGCGAGGACCGGGACGCACACGCGGTGAGCGTTCTGCGCTTGGCGTTGATCGCGAGTCCCAGCGCGTTCGAGTGGGCAGCGTCACCGCTGTGTTTCGAGAAGGTATCGGTTGCGTGGTGATGGCGCCAAACCAAACGGCTGCCGACGTGGATGCATTGCCGACGAACCCACAGCCTGGCCCAACGTTTGCGACAGCTGATACGCCATGGCCACTCGGAGACGTTTTGCCGACAGCATTACCGGATAGCGGTATCGATCAAGCGTCATTAGTCGCTGCATCAGACTGGGCATTCGAGCGTCCAACGCCAGAGCAAAAGACAATTAGTTTGATCGTCCTGCATCGCGGGCACATTGTGCACGAGCGGTATGCGCCCGGATTCGACATGACAACCCGCACGCGAACGTGGTCGACCGCGAAAAGCATTGCGGCCGTGTTGATTGGTATGCTGGTCGACGATGCGAAGCTCGCTCTCGATGCCTCATTACCGATTGATTGGTTACCAGAAATCGACAATGCAGATAGCGACCCGCGGACAGCCATCACGTTGCGCGATGTATTGCAGATGTCGAGTGGTCTGGAGCCTGTAGACAGCTTCAATCGCGAGTACGCGACCGGGTCTGGACTCGCGTACTGGGCTGGTGCAAGTTCCGCGATCGGTGCGAGATCGCGCGGTTTGATTCGTGAGCCCGGCTCGCATTGGGACTATGAAAACTACGATACCCTGCTTGCGGTCTATGCAATGAAGCAGGTATTGGGCGAGGATTATCTCGACTTTCCTTATCGGGATTTACTGCATCCACTAGGGATGTATTCAACTCTGCTCAGCACCGACCGCTTCGGCGACTTCATCTTGTCTAGCCAGGTCTATACCAATGCCCGCGATCTTGCACGTTTCGGCCAATTCCTTTTGCAGGATGGCATGTGGCAAGGCGAGCGTATCGTTTCATCAGCGTGGCTCGATTTCGTTCGGCAGCCAGCACCGTCAACCGCTGAGCGTGGCAATTTCTATGGCGCACAGTTTTGGTTGGTGCCGGATGATCGGGGCGACGTGCCGAAAGATGCGTACGCCACCGCAGGCAATCGAGGGCAGTATGTGATCATCGTACCGTCACATGATGTGGTCATCGTTCGGCGTGGTCTCGACTATGGCAAGCAAGGGTTTAACCGGTGGGACTTAACGCGAGAAGTCTTAAAGGCGATTCCTCAGAATGACTAAACCAACGCGCCGTGCTTTCTTAGGTGGCGCGGCCGCGGCAGCCACTTGGCGGGCATTGCGGTTAGCGGTGCCGCACGCACGTCTTATTCCCTTGGGTCTTGTGCCGGTCGCCACAGCCCATGCCGACGACCAACTTGTATCACTCGGTAAACCCGATCTCACGTTGCTGAATGATCGCCCCTTAAACGCCGAAACCCCAGCGCATCTTCTTGATGATGCGGTGACGCCCGCTGCGCGGATGTTTGTTCGTAACAATGGCATACCACCCGAGCCAGCTGATGATCCGATGCAGTGGCAGTTAGAGATTAGCGGCGAGGCTTGTGACAAGCCGATGACGCTTAGCATCGCGACACTCAAGAAGCGGTATGAGTCGGTCACGTTGCAATTGCAGCTGGAATGCGGCGGCAACGGTCGCGCTGAGTTTCGTCCTCGTGCCAGCGGCAATCAATGGACCACAGGCGCGATCGCCTGCCCGACGTGGACCGGTGTGCGGCTTGCCGATGTTCTCGCTGACTGCGGTGTTACCGATAAGGCGATGTATGTGGGTTTCAAAGCTGCGGATCGCCATTTGTCGGGGGCACCTGACAAACAGGCAATTTCTCGGGGCATTCCAATCGACAAGGCGCGGCAACCAGAGACACTGTTGGCTTTTGAGATGAATGGTGAGCCGATCCCCCAGATCCATGGTGCGCCATTGCGTTTGGTGGCAGGCGGTTACCCTGGGTCGGTTTCCGGCAAGTGGCTGACAGGGCTGATGATTCGTGATCGTGTTCACGACGGCGCAAAAATGAATGCCCCATCGTATCGTGTGCCATGCACCCCTGTGGCGCCCGGCGCCAGCGTTGAAAAAGACGACATGTGCATTATCGAATCGATGCCGGTGAAATCTCTGATCACCTATCCGGCGTCTGGGGTCTCGGTTGCTGTCGGCGATTCTACTGTGATCCGAGGTCATGCCTGGGCTGGTGAACGTCACGTGAGTACAATGCAACTCAGCACGGATTTCGGTGCAACATGGCAAGAAGTATCGGTGAGCGATCCCGTGAATCGCTTCGCATGGCAACACTTTGCGACGGAGCTACGCTTCGATGCGCCGGGCTACTATGAGATCTGGGCGAAGGCGACAGATGATACGGGTGTTTCTCAACCGATGTTGTTGCCCGGGTGGAATCCGAAAGGCTATCTCAATAATGCATGTCATCGGATCGCCATTGAGGTGGTTGATGTTGCGTAAGCTCGTGCTGTTGGCGGTTCTTTCGCTGCCATCATTCGCATCGGCCGAGGTCAATGCCGAGACCGGGTTGATCGTTGACGAGCATTGGCAGCTGGTTGCCGGCATGTGCAGTTCGTGTCATTCGCTAAAGATCGTCACTGCGCAGCGCGGTGATCGCGTTTACTGGGAAAAGACGATTCGCTGGATGCAGAAAACGCAAAATCTCTGGGTCATTCCGCCAGAGATCGAGAACAAGATTCTCGACTATCTCTCGAAGAATTACGCAGATGAAGCGGCGGGACGGCGACCGGCTTTACCGCCTGCGTTGATGCCCGGAAAGGATTCACGCCAGGTGAACGATTAGATGCCCTTAGTACCAGAACCGCAGGCCCGCAACGAATGACAACTCACTGGGATCACCATTGTCAGCTTCAATAGCCTCTGCGGCAGCACCGTAACGCCTGTTCCACTCAATACCGACATAGGGCGCGAGTGTGCGTTTGAATTCATAGCGTAGTCGAAGGCCGGCATCGACACTGGATAGGCCGCTGCTGACACCGATGTCATTATCGTCGGAGAGAGCTGCGTTGATTTCGACGCGCGGCTGCAGGATCAGTCGCTGGGTGAAACGCAGCTCATATTCCGCCTCTAATCTTGTCGATAGTTTCCCGCGATCGCTGACGAAAACTTGGGCATCGAGTTCGAACCAGTATCGTGCGAGGCCTTGTGCGCCGAGGGTGAGATAAGTTCTTGAAGGGTTCGGATCAAAGTCGTGCCGGATGCCGATTTGTAGATCCCAGAATGGGCTGATCGCACGGCTGTATAGCGCCTGGACTTCGAATTCCTCGAAACGGCTATCGTCTGTTTCGTATTCGCCCTCGGTTTTGATCCACAGCTTGTCATCGTCGGTGCCTATCCAGCCTTGACCTTCCCAGACCAACAGTGGGTCGTCGGCGGCTCGATATTCGAAGCGTTCGCCGAGCACCAGTCCATTGACTTGGCTGCCGTGGCTCGACCAAAGCGCTTCTCTCGCTTTTGCCATCTCTTCCGGATCGAACATCTGGTCGGCGGCGTTTTGTGCTGCTGTATTCCCGCTGGCTAACAGCAGGGTAGCTGCGAGAACCCAATGTCTATTCATGAATGCTTCGCGTGGTCACGTACCGATACGATGCGCATCATACCGGCATGCATGTGATAGAGCAGGTGGCAATGAAAAGCCCAATCACCAACCGCGTCAGCCGTGATATCCACTGACATCTTCTCGCCCGGCTTGACGACGATTGTGTGCTTTCGGGGCTTATAGGGGTGATCTCCCGTCACCACGTCGAAGAACATGCCGTGCATATGAATGGGATGCGGCATCATCGTGTCATTCACAAGCGTCAGACGCAGTCGCTCGCCTTCGTGGAACACGATCGGTTCACGAACCTCACTGAATTTGAGTCCATCGAACGACCACATGTAACGCTCCATGTTACTGGTCAAATGCAGTTCCAATTCTCGCCCTGGTTGTCGCGTATCCGGGTTTTTGTCGAGCGCGACCAAATCGGTATATACCAGCACCCGATGCGGTGCGTCCTCAAGGCCGACTGGCCTCTCGCCAAGTCGATTGACAGGGTTCTCAGCAAGTCCAACGACGCCAGGGCCTTTAGCATGGTTGTGTGCTTGAGGCACGTCCTTGGAACGCTCAGACGCACGGTCCGACCCATGCCCCATGGCTGCATGGTCCATCGTGCTGTGATCCATTGCGGCATGATCTGTTTCGCCGTGCCCCATG
>JBCAZE010000001.1:47277-81077 GCA_039700805.1 Pseudomonadota bacterium
TCCATCGTGCTGTGATCCATTGCGGCATGATCTGTTTCGCCGTGCCCCATGGCTGAATGGTCCATCGTGCTGTGATCCATTGCGGCATGATCTGTTTCGCCGTGCCCCATGGCTGCATGGTCCATCGTGCTGTGATCCATTGCGGCATGGTCTGTTTCGCCGTGCCCCATGGCTGCATGGTCCATCGTGCTGTGATCCATCGCGGCATGGTCTGTTTCGCCATGCCCCATCGAGGCATGATCCATCGCCATATCTTTCATGGTTAACGTCGGCCGTTGGCGTAGCGACGGCACTGTTGCTCTCAGGCCTCGTTCGGGTGTTAATGTCGCAAGACCGAGCCCGCTGCGGTCGTTACTCTCTGCGACGAGTGAGTACGCTTCGTGTTTTTTCGGATGCACGACGACATCAAATGTTTCTGCCGTGCCGATCTGCAGCTCATCGGTCTCAACCGGTCGAACATCGAGACCATCCGACTGCACGACCTGCATCGGCAAACCAGGTATTCGGACATTGAAGATGCTCATCGCCGAAGCATTGATCAGCCTCAGTCTGACTCGTTCACCCGGATTGAAGAGCCCCGTCCAGTTTTCGTTTGGGCTGTGCCCATTGATCAGGTACGTGTACGTGGCGCCCGTCACGTCCGCGATGTCTGTTGGGTTCATCCGCATCGAGCCCCACATCATTCGCTCGGCGAGTGTGCGGTCTAGGCCATCACTCTCCGCATCGTCGAAAAAGTCGCCCACCGTGCGTTGCTGGAAGTTGTAGTTGTCGCTCATCTTCTTGAGCTTTGCGAAGATGCGGTGTGGGTTCTCGAACGTCCAGTCCGAAAGCACAATGACATACTCGCGATCGAATTGAACACGATCGGCGCCGGCGGGGTCGATAATGATCGGTCCGTAATGCCCCATCTGTTCTTGTAGACCGGAGTGACTGTGGTACCAGTAGGTGCCCGCTTGCCGGATTGGGAATCGGTAGGTGAATTGCTCCCCAGGCTTGATCCCTGGAAATGACACACCTGGTACGCCGTCCATTTGAAAAGGTAGTAGCAGTCCGTGCCAATGAATGGACGTATCCGTTCTTAGTGCGTTTCGGACGTTGAGGGTTACTTCGTCACCCTCGCGCCAGCGCAGCAATGGTGCTGGCAAATGTCCATTAATCAACACGGCGCGTCCCGCCTTCCCATCGATCGACGGTTTCGCGGCGCTGACCGTCAGATCGAATCGATTACCTTCGATCGGCGTGATACCACGAAGTTGATTCGAGTCCTCGCTGCGGGCCCAAACCGGTAGCGAGGCATTCAATGCGGTGGCACCCGTTACCGATGCGACGCGAGTGAGGAATGCTCTTCGGGATGATTTCCAGGATCGGTTGACTTTTTTCATGGCGCTGATGATGATACCCCATAGGGGTATTTGTCAAGGCGGAATTAGAATGGAAAAAACCAAGCTTCTCAAAAGGTTAAGTCGAATCGAAGGCCAGGTTAGAGGTATCCAAAAGATGTTGGATGAAGACCGATATTGCATGGATGTTCTGATTCAAACTCAGGCTGTGAAATCAGCGCTGGCTCGTGTTGAAGATGCAATCCTTGAGAATCACTCGCGAAGCTGTGTCGAAGCCGCGATAGCGTCCGGAGACGCGGATGCGCAACGGGAAAAATTCATGGAGCTCGTTGATCTGATGGCCAAGGCGAGGCGCTGACGCTAAATTCGCGATCCGATAGATTCTGCGCTTATAGGTCTGCCACGTACCTCAAACGATTGCTTTCTCAAGACGGTTCATCGATACGACACCGCGGTGATCAGCCAAATCGTTTTATCACCCTCAACAACGATACTAACCTCATCGTCGACTGATTTTTTCATCAGCGCTTTCGCCAGCGGTGAGTCCATGCTGATATCGCCACGCTTACTATCGGTCTCGTCCGGGCCCACGATGCGTACGGTCTTTTCTATCCCTTGTTCGTCTTCGACGGTGACGGTAGCACCGAAAAAGACATGCTCACCACTGGCCATCTCTCGAACGATGGTTAGCTCGGGTAGGCGCTTTTGTAGAAAACGAATGCGTCGATCGATGCCGCCGAGTTCTTTCTTTCGATAGATATACTCGGCATTCTCAGAGCGGTCGCCTTCTGCAGCAGCTGCGGACAAAGCTGCGACTACATCGCGACGCCGCAGCCACAGATCATCGAGCTCCGATTGCAAGCGCTCGAATCCAATCGCCGTAATGTAGGGTGAGCCTTTTGGTTGCGGCGGTCGCCAGCGTCCCATCGTTTGTCCTGTCGTTGCTGAGTGGGTCCACTATAGCCCGCACAATGAGGCAGAAGGAACATGTCTGCCTTGAATGAGCGTCGTGTTGCGGTAATGTGCTGGCGTTATGAAGAAGTTTACATCCAACGTCTTGCCCGCGCTGTGGTTCCTAGTGATTACCGGTTGTTCAAGCGCCATTTATCCTGATCCGCGTACCGCTGCGTTTCCAGCAAGAGCTTTTCAGGAGGTGGCGATTTCGGATCCAGCATTGCGCCTTGACGAGCAGGAGAAAGCTACGCTTGCTTGTTTTGTGGTCACGACGGAAGCTGAATCGCAACGGCGGTACCACCAGTCCTACCCCGTCTCGATTACAACGCCAATCGTAGCGCTCATCAGAACCAACTTTTCGGAGTTCGAGTCGATGAGTTGGTTGGGGAAAGCTTCAGATAACGGTGGTTTCGTTTTGCTATCCCAGCTCTCGGAGTTGGTCGCGTCGCACTGTCGATCCAAATAGTGTTACACGACAACAAATGGTCCCGGGCATCCGTAGCCTTCACGACGTTAGTCCATCCATGGACGCCCGTCGTTCTCGGTCAAGGTTGGGCATCCGTCGTTCTCGGCCATCCATGGCCTTCACGACGTTAGTCCCTCCATGGACGTTCGCCGCTCTCGGCCATCCTTGGCCTCCGCGGCATTCGCCCATCCCTGGGCATCAAAAAAGCCGGTCTGGATTGCTCCAGACCGGCTTTCCTCATTGCGTCTAAGGCGTCAGTCTTAGCCGGCTTTACGCTCTTTCGTTTCCTTGATGACGACTTCCGCTACGTTCGCCGGGCATGGCGCGTAGTGGCTGAACTCCATCGAGAACTGACCACGACCCGAGGTCATGGTACGCAGGTCACCGATGTAGCCGAACATCTCTGACAATGGGCAATCCGCTTTGACGCGCACACCCGTGGTGCCAGGCTCTTGGCCGTTGATCATGCCGCGACGACGGTTCAAGTCACCGATGACATCACCGACGTGATCTTCAGGCGTGAAGACGTCGACTTTCATGATCGGCTCGAGCAGTTGCGGACCAGCCTTCGGAATCGTCTGACGGTAAGCCGCTTTCGCTGCCAACTCGAATGCCATCGCTGATGAGTCAACCGCGTGATACGCGCCGTCCATCAAAGTGACTTTCACGTCGAGCAGCGGGAAGCCAGCCAGCGTACCTTCATCCATGCTAGCTTTGAACGCTTTATCGATCGCCGGCCAGTATTCGCGAGGTACGTTACCACCCGTGACCTTAGACTCGAACTCGTAGCCGCTGTTGGTCTCGCCCGGCTCGATGATGTAGTCGATCTTGCCGTATTGACCAGAACCACCCGTTTGCTTCTTGTGCGTGTAGGTGTCTTCGACGGTCTGCGTGATCGTCTCGCGGTAAGCAACCTGCGGTTTACCCATAACCACTTCAACGCCGTGCGTGCGCTTCAGGATGTCGACCTTAATGTCGAGGTGAAGCTCACCCATGCCTTTGATGATCGTCTCGCCGGACTCTTCATCGGTTTCAACACTGAACGACGGATCCTCTTGGATCATCTTGTTCAATGCGACACCCATTTTTTCCATACCCGCCTTGTCTTTTGGCGAAATGGCGATTGAGATCACGGGATCTGGGAAAACCATCGGCTCAAGCGTTGCTGGGTTGTCCGGATCGCAAAGCGTGTGACCGGTTTGCGTATTCTTCATGCCGAGCAAGGCAACGATATCGCCGGCTTGTGCAGACTCAAGCTCTTCACGAGAGTCAGCATGCATTTCGACGATACGACCGATGCGCTCATTCTTGCCCGTGTAAGTGTTGAGGACCGTAGAGCCCTTGGTCAGCTTACCGGAGTAGATGCGCGTAAAGGTCAGGGCGCCATAACGGTCGTCCATGATTTTGAACGCAAGCGCACGCAGCGGCTTGTCCGGGTCAACCACAGCGAAGCCGCCGGTCTCGTTACCTTCGAGGTCAACTTCCGGTTGTGGGTTCACTTCGGTCGGGCTCGGCAAGTAGTCAACAACGCCGTTCAGCACATTCTGAACGCCTTTGTTCTTGAACGCAGAACCACAGAACGTCGGGAAGAACGCGAGGTCGCGAGTCCCTTTGCGAATGCATCGCTTCAGGTCTTCGATCGACGGCTCTTCACCTTCTAGGTACGCCTCCATCAGGTCATCGTCTTGCTCAACGGCAGTTTCAACCATCTTCTCACGATACTCAGCGACCTTGTCAGCCATGTCCGCCGGGACATCGGTGATCTCGTACTTGGTTGGATCGCCGGAGTCATCCCAGATCCATGCCTTCTGCGTCATCAAGTCAATAACGCCAGTGAAGTCATCTTCAGTGCCGATTGGCAAGGTCATGACGAGTGGCGTAGCCGCAAGCACGTCTTCCACCTGCTTCACAACGCGGTAGAAGTCAGCGCCCAAGCGGTCGAGCTTGTTGACGAAGATCAGGCGAGCAACCTTCGATTCGTTAGCGTAGCGCCAGTTCGTTTCCGACTGGGGCTCAACGCCGCCAGACCCACAGAATACGCCGACACCACCATCGAGTACTTTCAGAGAGCGGTACACTTCAATGGTGAAGTCAACGTGACCGGGGGTGTCGATAATGTTCAGGCGGTGGTCGTCCCACATACAGGTCGTCGCAGCAGACTGAATCGTGATGCCGCGTTCCTGCTCCTGATCCATGAAGTCGGTGGTAGCCGCGCCATCATGAACCTCGCCGATCTTGTGGATCTTGCCGGTCAATTTGAGGATGCGTTCTGTGGTCGTGGTTTTACCAGCGTCCACGTGCGCGAAGATACCAATATTTCTGTACTTGCTAAGGTCTGCCATGGTCTTATCTCTGACGTTTTTAGGTATCACAAACCCCATCGCACGCGATTGTGCGATCGAGACTGTGAGCGAAATTCTAATGTTCACCGGTCGGGTCGTTCACGATTTCGGGAACGACAGAAAGCGCCGCTCCGGGCGCGATGCCCGCTGCGCTAACGTGATCTCGGGCGCGAAGTCTACCAGCCAGCGCGTTGTTTATCACCTGTTTTACAGGTAAATGCTGCCAAAACGACGAATTCCAAGAGTGTTACGCCGGAGGTATCTCTTTCGCATCAGGCTAACCCGGGCTCATGTTCGGGGAGAATCGCCCTGGGCGCGCGGCAAGCCTATGAAAAAAATAACAATTTCTTTTTTCTCGAGGTCCATGTGCTGTTGGGGCTGCCCTCGTTCGACGACATCGCATATTCAGCGCCTTCCCTAGTCGATACAAATCGAAGCCGCGATTATGTTGCTGAGGCGTCTTGTCCAGTGATTGTGTTCACTGGTGCGACGTCGGAACCCCGGTGTATGGTGTGCGGCGTTGCCAGAGATAGGGATGCGCAAGATGCGTCAGCAAGCAAGGTTTGGTGGGATTCTCGTCGCGTTGGTTCTCGCTGCCTGCACGGTGCCACCGTCAGTCGACGACACTATTGAGGGTCAGTTCAAGCCAGCGTGCCTCGCGCTCGCCGGTGACATTATCGACATCGAGGGTGATCGATACACGTGGCGTAAGTTTACTGACGAGATCGTGGTTGGTGATGATGGCGAACTGATCGAGCCATTCCCTGGATTCCCAAAGTCTGGGCAATTTACGAGAGAGGGTGATGAACTACGCCTCCTCAATGGAAACGGGGAACCATCGGCCGCGTTCTACGTCAGAAAAAGAGCAGATGGCGTATATCTGCTAACCGCTGATGAGTCGGCATCCGACACTGTCGACGCGGCGTTTTGGCGTTGTGCGTTGAAACTCACCCGACCTTGATGTGTGCGCCAGGCCACAGTTTTGAGCTAAAGGCGTGAAAAGTCGCTAAAAAACGACGGTTTGTCAGTTGCTGCGATTTTCGAATACTGATTAGGTTGGACTTATAGCCAAACCGGAGCCATTGCATGCTTCACCTGATTCGGATTCGAGCGCTGTTCGTCGCAATTTGCGCAACACCGATTGTTGCCACCGCCACAGAGACAGTGCTTTACAGTGAGCCACTCACCGCCCTCGAGTGGGTGGCAGATAGCAACTCGGGTGTGGTCGCCAAGCCTGTGGCTGGATTAAGCCAGCGCATGTCGTTTCAAGCGTTGGGTCAGCAGTTTGACATCGAGTTGACCGAAAACCGTGCCTTGGCGAAATACTGGCTGGACAAGACCGATACGGCCCCACCGAGCGTTTACCGCGGCACGATCACCGGCATGCCCGGTTCCTGGGTGCGGCTCACGAATGTGAATGGAAACCCGCAAGGCATGATTTTCGACGGTCGTGAGCATTTCGCGATCGAGCCCATCGCCGGGAAGACACAAATATTCCGACTTAAAGATCTCAAGATTGCCCCCAATGCGTTGGGCTGCGGCGTTGAACACGCCGTGAGTGATGGTGAGGCGCTCGCAAAGACGATCGGTGAGGATCGGTCTCCCGCTGAGGCGCCTGGCGCGCGTCAAGAAATCACGATCGCTTTGATTGCAGATACGGCGTTTTCGGATCGCAATGGCAACGATACGGACGCTGTTCTGATCGCCTTGATGAATGTCGTTGACGGCATATTCAGCGAGCAAGTTGGCGTTCAACTGACCGTCACAAGAATCGACAGTTTCCCGGGTGGTGGCGATCCGTTCAGTGAGACAACAGATGCATCCGATTTGCTGGGCGAGCTATCCGGCTATCGTCGAACAACGCCGGCACAAAACAGCAACGGGCTGAGTCACCTGTTCACAGCGCGAGACCTCGATGGTCGCACAGCGGGGATCGCTTACCGCGGCGCCCTATGCAGCAGTCGTTTTAGTGCCGGCCTCACCGAGGCGACGCGCACAGCAACGACTAATGCATTGGTGGCGGCTCATGAAATCGGCCACAACTTCGGCGCGCCACATGACGACGAAGAAGGTTCTGCCTGTGAGGATTCACCCGGCGGTTTCTTGATGGCGCCAACCATCAACGGTAGCGATCAATTCTCGGCGTGTAGCCTTCGTGAGATCAGTGCCGACGTGCAAGCGGCAAGCTGCGTGACCGCTTTGGCGTCACGGGATGTCGGTGCATCCAGAGGTGCACAAGCGCCAGCGGTCTTGTTAGGCCAGCAGGGCAGTGTGGACTTCGACGTCAACAACCTCGGAACCGAGTCTGTCTCGGCAGTGCAAATGACCATCGACATTCCAACCGGCGTGTCATTGGTTTCAGCAAGTGCCACTGTTGGCAGTTGTAACAACGGCGCGGGGCAGGTGATTTGCGATATTGGCAATCTCGCGTCAGGCGCTGGGGCGACCGTTGATGTTGCATTCAATGCCAACAGTGTTGGCGGGCAAACTTTCGATGCCTCGGTCAGCGCGAGTACGGATGACAATGGAACCAACGACGCCGCGAGTGAGACAGTACTTGTCACAGCCGCGGTTGATTTGCGTGCTGTCTCGGATGCGAGTGCCAGCGTCACGGTTGATGAAAGCATACGCGCGTCGCTGGGCGTACAAAACCTCGCGACGATTGATGCCACGAATGTGACGGTCACGATTGCCCCTGGAAACGGTATCCGGATTGATGGTGCTGCCTGGTCGGCGGGCACCTGCACAATTCAATCGACGGGCAATGCCGTTTGCGAGGCCACCCGTATCACGGCCGGACAAACGAGTCTTGTGGACGTTGATTTTCTTGCGACCGAAGTTGGCTCCAGCTCTTACAACGTCACCGTTAGCGGTACAGAAACCGATATCGACAATGGCAACAATGCCGCGTCGGGCAGCATCACGGTGAATGCCGCTTCCACAGGCGGTAATACCGGCGGTGGCAACACGGGTGGCGGCAGTTCTGGCGGCGACACGGGCGGTGTCACCGGCAGCGATAGCGGCGGAGGCGCGGTGTCACCGATCTGGGCGTTGGCGTTTGCCATCGCTGCGATGGTACGGCGACGTCGCCGCACCGTTTAGTCGCGACTCAGTCAGTCCGTGTCGGTGTCGGCCTGCTTCGGTTTGGTCGTTCGTCCAGCATCTCTCAGTGCTTTGCGGACAATGAACTCGAGCTGACCATTGACGCTTCTCAAGTCGTCGCTGGCCCATCGTTTCAATGCCGCTAGCGTTTCAGCATCGGTACGAAACAAGAATGAGCTACGCGCCATGGCCCGCCTCCATCGGAAGCGGGCCAGACACGCGACTGTCAATTGACGCCATCATCAGCTGTACAAAGAGCCCGTGTTGACGACCGGTTGGGTATGTTTGTCGCTACAAAGCACAACCAGAAGGTTCGAAACCATAGCGGCGCGACGTTCGTCGTCCAGTTCAACAATGCCTTGATCCTTGAGTTCATCAAGAGCCATCTGAACCATACCAACAGCGCCTTCTACGATTTTGGTGCGGGCTGATACAACCGCGCTCGCTTGTTGGCGCTGCAGCATGGCCGCTGCGATCTCCGCGGCATAGGCAAGGTGGCTAATTCGGGCCTCAATCGCCTCTACACCGGCTTTGCCAAGTCGCTCCTGAATGTCTTTTCTAAGCTCCTCGCCAACCTTTGTCGTGTTGCCGCGCAGTGATTCGTCTTCGTCGTCACCGTCGTAGGCATATCGACTGGCCAAGTTTCTGAGTGCCGCCTCACTTTGCACGGCCACATAGTCTTCGTAGTCGTCGACCTCGAACATTGCTTCTGCCGTGTCGACCACTTTCCAAACAACAACTGCGGAGATTTCAATCGGATTGCCGTCTTTGTCATTCACTTTAGACGGGCGACCCGCGCTTCGAGTTTTCTCCTGCACAATGGCGCCAGAGGAGTTCTTCTTTTGTGGCGTCATGACTGAGCCGGTCTCAAAGTTGCGTACTCGGAGGGAAATCTTCTTCTTCGAGAAGAATGGATTGACCCAGAAAAAACCAGAATCGGTGATCGAGCCTTTGTAATTACCGAATAACAACAGGACACGCGCATCGTTCGGGGCGACGGCCTGAAAGCCGAAACTCAGGGTAAACGCGAGAGCGATGAGCAGAACGCCAGGTAACGGCAGTCTTGCAACGAAGCTGAGAACCGCGAGGACGATCGTGCCGATAATGATTAGTAGGGGTAACCAGCCTGAAATGGCTTTGTAGGGTTTTTCGTGGATGCCATCCATCATGATCTCCTTTCTGGTCATGTGATATTAAAGTGATATCACTTTGATATAGACGTGTAAAGGGAGATAGGCACCTTTCTTGTGCTGAACCTTCCGTAAGCCATTGACCATAATCAATTTTCTCGATCACTTCCGCTGTGCAGTTTTTTCGCCGGTTCAGATGCTTTTATCGCACATTCAGTGACTTGCCCCACCCATTTCAAGCATTTTCGGCGCCGGCCGATAGCCTTAAATGGAGGAACATGTTGTGAGTGAATTAGCGGACCACCCGATCAGGCCTAAGCGTCGCCGGACCCTGCGCGCGCATTTGAGCACGCGCGACAAACTTCGAATTCTTTGGCCCTATGTGAAGCGAAATTTCATCGCACAGGTCCAGGGCATCTGGTTCATCGTTGCCTACTTGGCCGTGTTCCAGATTCTGGTTCTCCAGCTCCCGCTGGTGTACGCCGGCATGATCGCCATCGGCATCTTTGTCGTTGCGATGGGCCTCATGTTTTTTATGGAAGGACTGCGGCTTGGATTGATGCCCCTGGGAGAGACGATCGGGTCTGTGCTTCCCGGCAAAGCCAGCATGACCTGGATTTTACTATTCGCTTTCTTATTGGGCGTCGGCGCAACTTTTGCGGAGCCGGCAATCGCTGTACTTAAAGCGGCCGGTAGCACTCTGGCGCCGGCAGATGCGCCGCTGCTCTACAGTCTTCTCAATGAGTTCTCGGGCCAACTCGTCGCTGCCGTCGGTGTTGGTGTTGGTGTTGCGGTATTGCTCGGCGTTCTTCGTTTTTTCTATGCCTGGCCACTCAAAGCGCTCGCCATACCGGGCGTCATTTCACTGCTGGTGTTGTCGATCGTCTACAGTCGCAATCCGATACTGGCAGATGTCCTCGGGCTTGCGTGGGATTGCGGCGCGGTGACCACCGGTCCTGTCACAGTGCCGCTTGTGCTCGCACTTGGTATCGGCGTCTGCAGAGTGGTGAGCAGTGGCAGCGGCGGCGGAGATGGCGCTCACACGGGATTTGGCATCGTTACGCTCGCATCGCTCTTCCCGATTTTGGCGGTCTTGTTGCTAGCAGGGTTTCACTATCTGAAAGCGGACTACTACGGTGCACCGAATCAGGTCGCTGCTCTCGTCGAAGTGGATGACGCGCGACAGATCGCATCCACCGATGCGGCAGAGCATGAACCCCAGTATCAATCGCTGAGCGAGGCTGATGTCAAACGCTACATGGAGACCAATACGCTTCCTGAAAACTATCGCATTAGTTTCCAAGGCGGCGATGCTGCACTAGTTGATGGCAAGCTATCGCTGCGCGACGCCGAAATCGTTCTGATCAAACCGAGGCCTGATGGCGTCCCGGTTATCGATAAGACGCTGTGGGATCCATCGAGACATCTCCTTCACGATCTCGGTCAGGCCGGCAAGGAAGCGCTACGCGCGATCATTCCACTCTGTGTTTTCCTATTCTTGGTCCTTAGGCTCATTCGTCAGAAGCTCGATGACGACAATGATATTGGCATCGGGATCACATTCGCCGTTGTTGGGATGGCGTTCTTTGGTCTCGGCATTGCGTTAGGGTTGACGCCACTTGGCGGCCAACTCGGCGGCAATATCCCGGTCGCTTTTGCTGAGATCGTGCCTTGGGGTGGTACTTATCTACACGCGCCGATGATGTCGGCGAACGCCGGCAAGATGCTCGCCATCGTCTTTGCGTTTTTCCTCGGTTATGGCGCGACATTGGCGGAACCCGCATTGAACGCTCTTGGTAATACCGTCGAAGAGATTACGGCTGGTTCATTCAAGAAACGTCTATTGATGCAGAGCGTCGCGTTCGGTGTGGGATTAGGGATCGCCGCGGGCATCGCCAAAATCGCTTTCAATATCTCGCTTATTTCGATTCTGGCGCCGGCATATTGTGCGGTCGTCATTCTAACAACGCTCGCGCCGAACAACTTTGTGAACTTCAGTTGGGATAGTGCTGGTGTGACGACGGGACCCATCACGGTACCGCTCGTTCTGGCGATGGGGCTCGGTGTTGGTGGCAACATTCCAGGCGTGACGGATGGCTTCGGTATTTTGGCCCTAGCGTCGGTTGGCCCGATCCTCTCGGTGCTATGCGTTGGACTGTATACCCAACGCAAACAACGGGCGTCCGAGGCGAGTGAATCGGCGGACGATACAACACTGGCGGTTGCCAATATCCCAAGCGTTGAGGCGAGTTGAGTATGAACAACGAACACGACCAAAACGAGCTATCCGTTATTACGGCTGTATTACCCGAATCCAATGCGGACGAGGTGGCTGAACAAGCAATCGTTGCCAACGGACTCTCGGCGCTCAGTTGGAAAGCGCGAACCACCCTGTTGAGGACCAACTGGCTATCTCGTTGGATGCCGCCCGTAACGCCTGTGCGATCGGTGATGCAAATGATCGTACCGACGCCTGCTGCAAAGCCGACACTCGCATCGCTGATTCGATCGGCACGATTGCACCAGCAAGTGACCGGTGCAGTATTCAGTACACCGTGCGCGCGTTCATTTGTCGGATCGAAGTTTGTCGGCTGGTCAGAGAAATCGCTGTCTGCGCCGCATGAGCTTGCCAGCATCGCGAAACCCATGACGGCGATTTTTTGTGTCGTCGGTCCTGACCTTAGTGACCACGTCGCGCGCGCAGCGGTTGCGGCGGGCGCTCACGGTCCTGTCATTTCCATTGCTGAGGGCCGCGGACTGCGCGACAGGATTGGTTGGCTGCGGATCACCAAAGAGCATCGCCAAGATGTTCAACTCGTGTTGGCGGAACATTCTGTCGCCGGCGGTGTGTTTAATGCGATGGCTCGCGCCGGGCAATTTGATAAGCCGGGCAGAGGGCTGATCTATTCGATCCCCGTTGATGCGGGTGTATTCAATCTCGCGAGCGAATATGCATCCACAAAACAGACGGCCAGTCTGCAACAGATTATCGATGCCATCGATAGTCTCGCTGGGCACAGTCACTGGCGTGAGCATGAAGGTGCAATCCAATCTATTGCATCGCCAACGTACCTAGGTAGCGGCCACGCAAGCGACATGCCCGAGCGACAGTGTTTGACGGCCGTCGTTCGTCACGCCCAAGCGCATGACCTCAATGAGCTTATTCTCGATTGCGGTGCGAGCGGTATGAATACGACACAAGCACATCTTGTGTCCGCCTCAGAAGACGAACATGTCGGTGACGCCCGAATTCATGAAGAATACGCATTGATTCGGTCTGTCGTGAGCCCCGACGTCGGTGAACAACTGTTCTCGGTGCTGGAGCAAGGGGCGGAGGAGCTCGGGTTCGAAGACGTTTGTGTGGCGACTAACCCGATCGATCACTTGGTCGCCTACGTGCCAGGCAAGAAAGACTACCGTTCAGTGGCTTGAAACAGGGCGCGACGTTGCGCCGATGATCAGCTAGTCCGCTAACCCCCGCTCATCGCTGCCGCATTACGCGCCAATGCCGCCGCCTCGACATCCGTCAAAGTGAGTGCGATCTCTACGACTGTCTCTTCGACTTCGAACGCCGTAGCCGAACGATGGACCACATCGTTACGCGATCGTTGCACGTAATCCGCCTCATCTCTGCTGAAGTCGAGCTTGCTCGCACTTGCTGCGGTCATCAGTACTTGCGCTTGCTCGTCTGAATCTGTGACAGACTCGGCGTAGCGCTCGTAAGTCGCAACGATCGCATCTGGCATTTTCCAATGTTTCGACAGCGCAGCTGTCAGCGACGCAATACTTGTGCCGAACTGAGTGGTCACACCGCGATCGATCTGTTCCGCATCGAAGCCTTCCGCCTCGGCAAGAATGTCATTGAGCGGTTGTGGGTCGATCACCGCCAGCACAAGCAAACCGAGTGAGTTACACAGTCCGAGGATAAACGCATTGTCGCGCGTTGCCTGCTCGGGTTTTGGCAGTACGGCGGTCAGCCGTTTGCAGTAGGCAGCAGTCCTCAATGCGTGGCTCCAAAAACCCTCAGCATCAAACGCCGCGCAGCGACTCGTGTCGAACGCTTGCTGTGTCGCCAGTGCGAACGCCAGCGTACGGACCGAGTCTGCACCGAGTACGCGATTCACCACTTGGCGCATATCGGTCACCGGCGTTGGGAGCGAGAAAAATGCCGAGTTAGCGAGTCCGATGAGACGGCCGGCAATCGCTGGATCTTGAGCGACCACATCAGCGATAACATTCCCGTCGACGAATTCGTCGCCGAGTTTGTCGATGATCTGGAGCGCTACGGCGGGTAACGGTGGGAGCGTGTTGACCTTGGCAATGATATCCACTGCGCTGTCGGATTGTTGGGCTGGAAGTACACTCATCAAGCGAGCCTCTTAAGCATATCGTTAACGTTCAATTCAGGGGTTAGTAGTTGTGGTTTGGAAATGGAGTAACCCTGGAGCAAGTCCGCTCCCATTTCCGTGACGATGCGCTCTACGTTCGCGTCCTCGACATGTTCAACGACTGCTTTTAGACCCATCGCATGGGCGATATCGATTATCGACTTTACGAAAATCTGATCTGTGCGGTCATTGGCGAGATCGTTAACGAACATGCCATCGATCTTTAGATAATCCACGGGCAGTTTCTTCAAATGTGAGAACGACGAAACGCCCGTGCCGAAGTCATCCAGCGCGAACTTGCACCCCATATCATGCAGGACGCCCATCAGGCGACCTGCTTCCTTCATATTGTGAATCACCGCAGTTTCGGTAATTTCGAAATTGATCAATCCCGGTTCGATCGGTGAATTCTCCATCGATTCAATCAAGAAGTTCACAAACTGATCATTGCCAACGCTGTTGCCGGAGAGGTTGACCCAATACTGGCGGGCTTTGGCGTCAAACGCTTGGTGGACGTACAGCGTTCGAAGCAAGCTGCGAACAACCCACTCATCAAGCTTTGTCGCGAGGCCATAGCGTTCCGCTGCCGGCATAAATGCGCCCGGTGGTACCAGACGTTTTTGTTCGATGTCCCGCAGTCGAACCAAGACCTCAACATGCTCTGGACCGGTATCATTCGGGTCTGTTTGTTTGATGGTCTGGGTGTATAGCGTGAAGCGGTCGTGCTCCATCGCGTCTGTGAGGCGCTGGGCCCAACGAACCTGGCCTCGCTGGTCTTCAACGATCCGGTCATCATTCTCAGCGATTTCGATACGGTTGCGGCCATTGTTTTTGGCTTCGTAACATGCGGCATCCGCGAGTTGCTTGGCGTCTTCTGCGGAATGTACTTTGCCGTCCACGCACGCGATACCAATGCTGACACCGATCCGATAGGTCTCGGCGCCCCAACGGAATCGAATTTCCGCGATATCGACTCGAACAGCTTCCGCCACTTCCAGCGCTTGGTCTTTGCTGCAGGGCGCCGTCAAGATCGCAAATTCATCACCGCCAAGTCGGCTCACAAGATCACCGGATCTCGCATGCGTTGTTAAGATCCGCGATACCTCCCGCAGAAGATCGTCACCGGCGGCGTGGCCCGATGTGTCATTGACGATCTTGAATTGGTCGAGGTCCATATATAAAAGAAACACATCATCGCGTAGTGTGGGTTCGACGCTGAAGATGGCGTCCAACTGGTCTTCGAATAGGCGGCGGTTAGCGAGTCCCGTTAGCTCATCTGTCTGTGCTTGCTCACGTAAAGCGCTGGTTCGATGCTCGATCGCTTGTTCCAGTTGCAGGCGTTCTCTATCCAGCGCATCGACCAGTTGGTTGCGCTCTTGCCCCGCGGCATGCAACACCACGTTCGCAGAGATAACCACCACGCCATAGAGTTGTACGGTCAAGAAAGTAGATTCGGTGACGCTTGAAACTTGCATCAGTGTGATGGTCAAAGCCGCTATGGTGGTCACCGAAAGGAACAACAAAGAGGCACGCCGACCGCCGCGGAGTGCGAGCCACATACCCAATGGCATGACCAGCAAAATCACTGGATATTGGCTGTAACCCGCGGGAAGCATCATCGATGCAGCGAATAGCACAGCGATCATTGCCGCGCTGCCGGCCAATGGCAGTGCACCCTCCGTCTTGAGTTGGCTGAGCGACGATTGGACTGACTCACCTGGAGCAGGCAACAAAGCGGCGAGCAGAGGGGTCACGAAGAGGATGCCGCTGAGATCGGAAAATACCCAGCGCCCAAAAATTGGTGGGAGCAGTTCTGTCGACAGGCCGCCGACGAATGCCAGTGCGCCGACCCCTACCGTTGCGGAGATCGTACCCATGCCGAGGCCGACAATGCCGATGAATAGGATGACCGAATTAACACTGTGGAACGGCGTGTCGGTGCCACCTAGTTTTCGATACAAAACGACTGGTAAGTAACAGCCAATCGCGTTGCCTAAGTTTGCCAATAGATAAATCGTGTGCGAGCCGTCTTGGAACAACGCGCTGTAGCCGTAGTGCGCCAAGAAAATCGCCGGGATTGCCCGCCACCCGTACTGCAAAACCGCCCAAACGCCGAGCCCTGCTGCCGGCCATATGGCGACCACTTCGTTCGATGCGATGCCGACCGAAAATGAAAATGCAATCGTGAGCAGGATGATGACGGTGTACACCGCCAACCCGGCGATGTCTGACGGTGCAAACGGATTATTCTGTTGGTTGCTTTTCGATGGCACGATTCGCTGCTTCTGACATTCTCACTACCGAGTAAGAGCGACCAAAAGCGGCGTTTCTTTAATGCTGCTTGGGTGTTATTCGTTTGTCATAACGCGATTCGAAGTGCCTTAAGGTGGAATCTGCGACACCACGTCGACACCGTTCTGTCCGTCAATGCGGCCCCTCAACAATTTGCCCATTCCGACGCACCGTCAATGGGTGGTAGCCCGACTTCGCCGCATCGAAAATCCGCTTCGCTCGGTCGTGCTCACCCGCATCGACCAGTGCTTGATACAACGGGCGCAAAAACTTGTTGCGTCCAATGGTCATCAAGAAGTTCTCAAGTCGCGCGTCCGCGGGCTCGTAACCGTTTCGAATGGCGATCATCAACCAACTGAAGGCGATCTCGTTGTTTGTCGACGCGGTCAACGCATAGGCATCGTCGAGTGCATCAAGCTGTGCCACCGACAGTTGCTCTGGCATGTCGTCAAGAAAGTGCTTCCATTGGTGATATGTCCATCCATCGGTCTCGAGTGACGCCGCCGCGACGCTGCCGTCGAGAAAAGCACCCCTCGCCGAATCGACAATTGTAAATGCGTCCGATGTGGGTTGCGGTGCGCCTTCGGGTAGCCCCGGTTGATAGATCCATTCAAGAATTCTGTCTCGGTCGAGCTGGTCAGCATGTGTGGTCAACAGGGTCTTATCCAGGTACTCAATGAAGCGTTCCGTATGCAAGCTTTCGAACGCAAATTCGTCGAAATAGGCGGCCAGGAATTGATCAAACGCTTCACGCCCGACTTTTTGCTCAATTTCATACAGGAACAACGAACCCTTTTCATAGGGGATGCTGCTAAACGCTTCGTCCGGATCACGATCTCGGATATCGAGTGCGAGGATCTGATCGATCTCGGGCAAATCCGCGAGACCGCTCTCGAGATCCGCGAAGCCGAGCGCCATCTCCATCTGGTAGCGTTCATCGCCGTATACGAATTGCATGATGCGGTTTGTTAAGTACGTCGTGAAACCCTCGTTGAGCCATAGGTCCCGCCAACTGGCGTTGGTCACGAGATTGCCTGACCAGGAATGCGCGAGTTCGTGTGCAATCAATGCGACCAGACTCTTATCGCCAGCGATCACCGTCGGTGTGATGAAGCTGAGTCGCGGGTTTTCCATGCCACCAAACGGGAAACTCGGGGGCAAAATCAACAAGTCATAGCGGTCCCAGCGATAAGGGCCAAACCGTGCTTCGGTGGCTTCCAGCATTGACTCTGTATCTTCAAACTCCGCTGCAGCGGCGTCGAGGATCTCGGCTTCCGCATAGACACCCGTGCGTTCCCCCATTGCTTTGAAATCGAGATCGCCTACAGCGAGTGCCATCAAATAGGAAGGAATACGCTGCGGCATCGAGAAACGGTAAACACCGTCTTCGCCGCGATCCGCTGTGTTGTCTGCGCTCATGACCGCGCGAAGTGCTACTGGCACACGAACGACAGCGTCGTAGGTGATACGCACGCCGGGTGTGTCCTGGAGTGGTACGAAGCTACGCGCATGCGTGGGTTGCGCCTGCGTGAATAGAAATGGGTATTGTTTGCCGGCGGTTTGAGCAGGATTTAGCCATTGAAGGCCGGAGGCCTCCGGCCGCGTTTTGTAATCCACTTCGACGCGCGTGTCGGCCGAACCGATACTGATTTTCAGCGGTGCGCCGAGCAAGTCATCCATATCCCCAACGACAAAATCGGCGCGACTCATGCTCTCGTTGTTGCCTGAGCGCACAGCAATGATATCCATGTCGCGAGTGTCCAATACCAACGGCGGGTTATCGGCGGTCACGCGCTCGAAATCGATGGTGGCGGTACCGTCTATCGCGCTGGCTTCGAAATCGACAGCGATGTCGAGCGCAACATGGGTGGCGGTGTAGTCGGAAATGTTTGCGTATGACTGATAGTCACGCCCCGGCTCGGGACCGGCATCTTCAACGGGTGCCGTTACGGTTGGTTCTTTCGTGGCAGTCGTTTCGACGTTGCTCGCAGGCTTGCCGCATCCTGTCAGCGCGGCAAGTGAAGTAGCGATTGCGATAGTTCTTAATAATGACGAATAGGGCACGACGAAACTCCGTTGAATCGAGGTCGCAAGGATAACCCGCGAGCTAGCAATCCCCAAGACGCGAAACGAGATCGACGATCAAGTGCCACAAAAGGTCTGTGTCACGCGCTCGTCAGGTGTTGGCGGTGGTATGAATGGATCTGAATCCGGTCGCGAGACGTAAGGCGTTTTCAATGCGTCATGCAACTCAGTAAATGGCAGATAGTCGCCATCATAGGCAGCTTGAATGACACGTTCTATCTGATGGTTGCGCGGGATGATCGTAGGGTTGCTGGCACGCATTGCTGCGTCGATCTCACCGCTATCGGCGGGCTGCGATGCAATCCGTTGTCGCCAACGCTGGAGCACGTCGTCAGACTCCGATGAATCGGCGTTGGCTCGGCGCGCGTCGGCCAGGCTTGCGAACGCAAGCGTATAATCGTAACCCTCGTTCTCAAGGTGCGTAAGCCACGCGCTGATCAGTGTCGCATCGTCGTCGTGCCGATTGAGTAAGCCCATCTTCTTTCTCATCTCATCAAGATAGGCTGTCTCAAACCGCTGCGG
This sequence comes from Pseudomonadota bacterium, assembly GCA_039700805.1. GTDB lineage: Bacteria > Pseudomonadota > Gammaproteobacteria > Steroidobacterales > Woeseiaceae > CALBPI01. The sequence continues at coordinate 65,899 of JBCAZE010000001.1, forward strand.
TACGTCGTGGAGAATCTCCTCAAATGCATCCTGCTTGTCTTCGAGCAGCAATAGACTCTCCGCCAATCTCGCAAGATTCCATTGCAAAACACGCGGCTGTTGGTTGTACGCATAACGCCCACCGCTATCGATCGACGAAAACACTTGATCGGCGCGATAGTGATCCATGAATGCGCAGGGACCATAGTCGATCGTCTCACCCGACAGTGTCATGTTGTCGGTGTTCATCACGCCGTGGATGAAACCGATGCTCATCCATTTCGCCACCAGCGAGGCTTGCGCGCTAGCAACCGCGTCAAACAGTGCCAGTGGTTTGCAGTCGGCATCGTTTAACGATGGGTAGTGCCTGTCGATGGCGAAATCCACCAATGCTGAGAGTTCGCTATGTGCGGCCCGTGCGGCAAAGAACTGAAGGGTTCCAACGCGAAGGTGACTCGACGCGACGCGCGTGAGTATGCCCCCCGGTAATGGTGCTTCACGAACCACATATTCGCCGGTTGCGATCGCCGATAATGCGCGTGTCGTCGGTACGTTCATCGCGTGCATCGCTTCGCTAACAAGATATTCGCGAATCACGGGTCCCAAGGCGGAACGGCCATCACCCCCTCGTGAGAACGGGGTTCGACCACTGCCTTTGAGTTGGACATCCTTTCGGTGGCCCTGGACATCCAGTAACTCACCGAGCAACAGCGCCCGTCCATCGCCGAGTTGCGGCGAAAAATGTCCGAATTGATGTCCCGCGTAGGCAAACGCGACAGGAGTGCTGCCTTCGACAACGTGATTGCCCGAGAAAACGTTTAGTTTTTGTTCAATATCAATTTCGTCGGTCGAAAGACCAAAATCGGCAGCGAGTTCATTATTGAATGCCAGCATCTCAGGGCTTGAAGCGCCCGCAGGTACAACATTTTGATAGCAAGTGTCGGGCAACTGCAGGTAGCTGCTCGAGAAATTAATGATGTTGCGGTGTCTTGTCATTCTAATTTTTGTCTCAATATCGTAAAGTTAACGCATCTGCGGGCGTCACACGCTCGAACCCGTGCCCGAGAATAGCGCTTCCAAAGGTCAAACATGGACGACACAGGTCTAGCAAAGCAGCGCACGCTACCCGAGCTTGCCCATTTTTTCGCCAAAATATTGGGGCCTGAGCGAAAGTTCTATGTGCTCGCGGTCATCTACGGCATCGGCATCAGCCTATTGTCTCTGGCGACGCCGATCTCGGTTCAAATGCTCGTCAACTCCATCATCAATACCGGTCTCGCTGCACCACTGATCATACTCTCGATCACGCTGTTTTTGTTGTTGTCGCTGGCAGGTGTCTTAAACGCCTTGAGATTGCATTTGGTGGATGTCTTCGGACGCCGTTTTTACGCGCGCATGGTGTCGGAGATCTCCTTGCGCGCCGTCTACGCGCTCAACCCGTTCTTCGAAGACAGCGGCAAGGGCCCGCTATTCAATCGCTACTTCGACATCATTATCGTGATGAAGCGGATTCCGTATCTGCTGGTCGGTGGGTTTTCCATTTTGCTGCAGGCGGCAGTTGGATTCGCGTTGACGTCTGCGTATCACCCACTGTTTCTTGCCTTCAACGCAGTGATGATTTTCCTCATCTGGATGATTTGGCTTGTATGGGGCCGACGCGCGATTAAGAGCGCTATGGATATGTCCCATAAAAAGCATGCTGCTGCAGCTTGGCTTGAGGGCCTTGCCTCATCCAATGGCTATTTCAAAACTCGCCGACATATCGACGAGGCCTTACGCAAAACCGATGACGTGACCGCGCGGTACATCGAAAAACATAAGCTGCATTTCGGGCACTACTTTTCACAAGCCGTTGGCTTCTATCTGCTGTATGCACTGGCAGGTTCGAGTCTGCTGGGATTGGGCGGCTGGTTGGTCATCAACGATGAGCTGTCAATCGGCCAGCTGGTCGCGGCGGAGCTGGTGCTCTCCGCGGTGTTTTATGGTCTGTCGCAGCTCGGCACTTATATGGCCTACTTCTACGATCTTTGTGCCGCCGTTGAAGAGCTCAGCTTTTTCTACGACATCGAGCAGGAGAGTCCAGACGGCGAAGATGAACACATCGAGGGCTCTGACGTGCTGCTCGCGAACGCGCGCGGTCAAACGCGCGGCTTTGATATCCGTTTTTCTTTTGAGTTGCCGGAGCAAGCATTGGTCTATGCCCGTGCACCAAGCCACGGCGTGCAACGGTTGTTCTTGCATTTTATGAAGCGGCACGCCGTTCCCGACAACGGTTACATCACCGTCGGTGGCACTGACATTAACGCTATGAAAGCGCATGCGTTACGTCACGAAATTATGGTGCTCGATCGCCCCAACGCAAACGATATGACCATCCGCGAGTATTTGCGATTGAGTGCGGATGATGTGACGTCGAAACAGATTCTCGATGCGATTGAGCTTGTCGGTCTCGAGCCGATCATCTCGCAGCTGGACAAGGGGCTCGACAGCAGAACGGCGCCGTCCGGATGGCCACTATCGCTCGGAGAAATTATGCAGTTGAAGCTCGCTGCAGCTTTGATCGCGAAGCCTCGATTGCTTTTGATGAGTCAGATGTGCGACATCCTTCCCGCCGAAATCCTGACGCGTTGTCTCGCAGAATTGCAGGATTGTCACCGAACGTCGGTCATTTACTTCTCGAATAGACGGCCCAGCGACAGCTTTACGCACTATCTGTACATGGGGCGCAGCCAACAACGCGTGTTCACCGATCCGTCGGCCTTTGAAGCGCACTATCAGGAGCGCGCCGCCAAACGCGGATTGCTCTTATCGCCGCAGTCCGGTGGGGGTCAGTAGCTATGCCGGATATCTCAAGGCATCAGGAACACTTCAAAACGCTCGCGACCATCGGTGTGCCGCGCGTCGGACGTTCCGTCGCCAGGATGCTCGTATTCGCGGTGTTTGCGACAGCGCTGTTTCTCACCTTCGTGCCGTGGGTACAGACCACGTCGGGGCTCGGCCGTGTGACGGCATTGAACCCGAATGACCGATTGCAGGAGATCAACGCGTTGGTTTCCGGGCGCATCGAAGAGTGGTATGTGCAAGACGGGATGCACGTCAATACGGGCGATCCTATCGTCAAGATTGTTGATAACGATCCGAAGCTCCTGGAGCGTCTCAGCGCTGAGCGAGCCCAAGTCGATGCGAAACTCACTGCAGCACGCCAAGCCCTGCGAACGGCAGAGATCGATATGCGTCGGACTCAAGAGTTGTACGAAGAAGGTCTCGAAGCGAAACGCGCCGCAGAACAGGCGCGCATCCGTGTCGAAAACATGCGTGCCTCGGTGGCTGAGGCGGCGGCTGAGCTTAGTCGTGTTGAAATCAATATATCGCGCCAATCGATCCAGACGCTGCGTGCGCCGCGCAATGGCGTCATTCTCTCCGTTGCCGGCGGCGATGCGGCAACGTTTGTCAGCGCCGGTCAGCGATTGGCGACATTCGTGCCGGACGATATTGAGCATGCCGTCGAATTGTTTATCAGTGGGCGCGACGTTGTTTTGGTTGAGCCAGGTGACAAAGTGAGGCTGCAATTTGATGGATGGCCAGCCGTTCAGTTTAGTGGATGGCCCTCAGAGGCTGTCGGCACTTTCGGCGGTATCGTGACATCGGTCGATGCGTCTGCGCAGCCCAATGGTCTGTTTCGTGTGCTCGTCACGGAAGACAAGAACGACAAGAATCCTTGGCCAAAAGGTAATTACGTTCGTTTTGGCGCGAAAGCGCAGGGCTGGATATTGCTTGAAACGGTAACGACGGGCTACGAAATATGGCGCCAGCTCAATAATTTCCCACCGGATTTTCCGGCTGACTCGCCCACGCCTTAGTATGCGTACCGTATTAACAGCAGTGTTGCTGGGCCTTCTGCAAACGGCTGCGTTCGCTGATGATGCGAGCGCGTCGGAAGAGAACCTCGCACCGCGCCTCACAGTCAACGATGCTGCGACGGTTACCAGTATGGAAAGTGTCAGCGGGAATGATGAGGCCGACGCTTCGCCGCTCACACTGGCTGAGGTGTTGACGTCATCGGGTACTCACTTTCCTGCGATTCTGGAAGCCGAACTCAATCGTGCTGTCGTCGCGGGCGAGCAGCAAATCGCGGCCGGAAAGTTCGACTTGTTGTTCAGCGCCGAAGGCTACAGCCGTGCCTCTGGGTTTTACGACGGTAATGTCCTGGTCGGCAAAGTCGAGCAGCCACTGCGACCTTTGGGTGCCAAGTTATTTGGTGAGTATCAAATCTCAGAGGGCGACTTTCCTATCTATGAGGATGGTTTTTTCACCAATCGCGGTGGACGACCCAAAGTGGGTGTCGTCTTATCGTTACTCCGTGATCGTGACATCGACGATCGCCGGTTTGCTGAGCAAGATGCACGACTCGCTTTGAACGAGGCGGAGCTTGATGTTCTTCTCACGCAGCTTGGTGTGCAGCGTAAAGCTGCCATGGCTTACTGGACTTGGGTTGCCTATGGTCAACAGCTGTCGGTCTATCGCGACTTGCTCGAGATTGCCGAAAACCGTGATGCCGGACTCATTAGGCAGGTCGCGTCTGGTGCACGTGCCAGAATATTCCTGACCGAGAACCGGCAGAACATTATTCGACGACGCACGTTTGTCGCAGCGGCTGAAAGAGACTATCGACAAGCCGCCAACGATTTGGCTTTTTATCTTCGCGACGAGCGTGGCGCACCGATGTTGCCGCAAGATGCCCAACTTCCTTCAAGCGTCGACCCTGCGCGCGGCAGTGAGATGATCATCAGCGATGCGCTGGCATCGATGGATCAAATCGTCGAACGCCAGCCCGATGTTCAAAAACTCAGAAATACAATTCGTCGTGCAACGAACACGGTGGCGCTACGCGAAAACGCCCTGCGACCGCAGCTAGATGTCAGTGTGTCCGTCAGTGAGGGTCTCGGAGGTGTCGGCGAGGGCGGTATTTCCCGTGACAGTACCGACACGATCGTCGGCGTCGAGTTTTCAGTACCCCTTCAGCGCCGCGAAGCACGCGGCAAGCTCGAGCAGGCGAGACGTAAGCTCGATGCGCTACGCGTGAAGGAGCAACAGCTGCAGGAAAAGCTTGCTATCGAGCTCAATGACATTGTGCTGACGTTGCGTTATGCCGGTCAGCTGGCGGAGTTGTCCGCCGAAGAGGTCAAGCAATCCAGCATTCTTGAGCAAGCTGAGCTAACGCGTTTTCGCAGCGGCGCTAGCGATTTCTTCCTGGTTAATATTCGTGAGCGAGCGGTTGCGAATGCGCGTATCAAGGCGATTAAAGCGGCATTGGATACTCGGCTCGCGCAAGTCGATTTTGATACCGCGACGTTGAACCTCAACGCGCTGGGTGTCAGCCCTCGCTAGCGCTATTGTTCCTGGCGCGTCGCGCCGTGACCTTGCTTCCCCCTGTTTCTCTTGAGTGTCGAGCGGGATAACGCGTCGGCTCGCACCAGTACCGTTATGCGGCTGGGCCTAGACCGATGCGCTCGGTGCTATGCTGATGTTCGACTGATAAGACGACCTAGGAGAGCGAGTATGAGAACAACAATAGGCTTGGTTGTTTTGGGATGCCTGTTGGCGGACCAGGCTACGGCGGCTGATGCCAAGAAAATTATTGCCGATGTCCGTGACGCGCAGATTGAGCGTTGGGAAGGCGTCGCGTTGTATAAGACCACAATAGAGACCATGGGCATGGGGATCGACAGTCACTTCCAGCGGTTCGCGTTGCGAGAGGCGGATGGCTCGATTGTCCCTTCGTTCCACGAAGTTGGCGAAGCAGATTTCCGTTGTGGTGCGGTACCAACGGAACCGATGAGTGAAGCCGAAATTATGGCCTGGCTGGCATCGCGCTCTGGTGGCCTTTCGGAGATGGAAGACGGCGAGCTGCCGGCCGGCGCTGACGCCGGTGCGATGCCGATGCTCAGTAGATTCATGGATAGCGTGACATTAGCTGGTGAGGAAAGTGTCAATGGCAGCGATGCTTGGCATTTAGTCGCGAACGATATCGACATGTCTGGGCCTGAAGATGCACCGACATTCAATATCGATGATTATGAGCTGTGGGTTGATCAGCGCACGCTACAGATGGTTCGCGTTCGTATGGTGGGACAAGTCGATGATGAAGGCGAGACTAGGAATATCGACATGTCGATCGACTTCAGTGATTTTCGCGACGTCGCTGGTAGCGCTATGAATATGCCGTTTGCGCAGAGCGTCAAAATGACGGGCGCGATGTCGGCCGAAGAGCAAGCGCAGATGGACGAAGCGATTGAGGCGCTCGCTGAAATGGAGAAAGAGCTTGCAGCGATGCCAGAGTCCCAGCGCGCGATGGTGGAAAATATGATGGGTGATCGGCTGCAGATGATGCGCGATATGGTCAGCGGTGGCGCTATTACGTTCGAGTCGCAAATTCAAGCCGTCGCCGTCAACATCGATGCGGAAGGGCAGACCTGTTCGTTGTAGACTCAGGCGCATGCTTGTCGAGTTGTAAAGGCGGCGCGAGCCGCCTTTTTTTATGGAGTTGTCATGCTGCGTCGTTCTGTTGCTGTTGTTTTTGCTTTGCTGTTGATCACCACCGCTCGGGCTGAATGGCAGCCAGTGGATCAATTTTGGCCTGGTGCTGACTACGATCCATCAGTACCAACGTTCAACGAAGTCTTAGGTTATGCGCCGGGCGAACGGATCACGAAGCACGCCGATGCGATTCGGTACTTCGAGGCGCTCAAAGCGGCGGCGCCCGATCGTGTGACGATTCAATCCTATGCGGAAAGCTGGCAGGGACGACGACTGATCTATGTGGTGATTTCCTCGGCTGACAACATGGCGCGCCAGGCGACGATTCGTGATGGTATGCAGAAGCTTCGAGATGCGGGTAATACCAGCGCGACTGAAGCAGCCGCGATTATCGAAGATCAGCCCGCCGTTACCTGGTTGTCCTATGGCGTCCATGGCAACGAGATCTCCGGAACCGATGCGGCGATGATGACCGCGTATCACCTGCTTGCTGCACGAGGTGATGATCGCGTTGAGGCTATCCTCCGTGAGACAGTGGTCGTGATCGATCCGATGCAGAACCCGGACGGGCGGGATCGGTTTATTCACCAATACACGACAGCCTTGGGTTTGCTTGCCGATAGTGATCGTTTGTCTGCGGAGCAGGATGAACCTTGGCCAGGTGGCCGAACCAATCACTATTATTTCGATTTGAATCGTGACTGGTTCATTTTGAGCCAGCCTGAGACAAGAGGGCGTGTGCGCATTATCCAGGAATGGTTACCGGTGGCGTTTGTGGATGCCCACGAAATGGGTTCGGATAGCACCTATTACTTCGCACCCGAAGCCATCCCTTACAACCCGCATCTCGCCGCCGATCAGCGCGCCAGCTTGACGCTGTTTGGCAAAACGAATGCGGGTTGGTTCGATCGGTTTGGTATCGACTATTTCACACGCGAAGTCTACGACGCGTTTTATCCTGGCTACGGTGCAAGTTGGCCCTCGTATTTCGGCAGTGTCGCGATGACCTATGAGCAGGCATCAACACGAGGGCTTAAGTTTCGACAGTATGACGGGAATGAAGTGCACTACAGCGAAACCGTCAGAAACCAGTTCGTCACATCGATGGGTACCGCGGAGACGGTTTCGCGACATAGAGAAAAGCTGCTGACGGACTTCTACGACTACCAAGTATCCGCCATCGCCGAAGGCCGCGCTGAGCGCACCAAATCTTGGATTATTCCGACTCAGGCTGATCAGGCAGGCGCGGACAAGTTAGCGGGTTTGCTTGTGCAGCAGGGCGTGCGGATAACCAAGGCAACCGATGCCTTCGGCGCCTGCGGTTCGCGTTATGAACCCGGAAGCTACGTCATCGAGCTGGCGCAGCCTGCGAAGCGACTGATTCGCACATTGATGGATCAGGATGTGCCGATCGACGAAGCATTTATGCAAGAACAGGAGCGGCGACGTGCCAAGGACCTGTACGCGGAGATTTATGATGTCACCGCCTGGTCGTTACCGTTGATGATGAACGTCCAGGCCGACGCTTGTGGTCGAGTGCCGCGAGTCAATGGTGAACCCGCGGGTCCCGTGCTGACACAGCCAGGGCGTTTCGTCGCTACACCCGGCGATGCAGTGGTCTTTCTCGTGCCATGGGGCGAAGCGCCAGCAGTACGGCTATTGAGTCACGCGCTTCGGGAAGGCAAGAAAGTAAAAACCACCGACAAGGCCTTTACACACCAAGGCACACGTTACCCCGCGGGCACGCTCATTTTCGATGCGGCCGATAACGACGCAGAACTCGCAGCGTCGTTGCGTGAGTGGTCTGCGATACTCGGGGCCGATGTTGTCGCCGTCAACGACACTTGGGTGACCGATGGTCCGAACTTTGGTAGCGGCAATGTCATGCGCTTCTCTGACGTTCGAGTTGCGATGGCATGGGACGAACCGACATCGGTCCTTAGTGCGGGGAATACGCGTTTTGTGATCGAGCGGCAATTCGACTACCCGGTGACACCCATTCGCACGGATCGGTTGGCGCGCGCTGACCTACGCCGTTATCAAGTGCTGATTTTGCCGACGACCCGCGGTAGTTATGCCGACCGGCTGGGCACCGCTGGTATTGAAAATCTGAAAGACTGGGTCAGTGATGGCGGCGTGCTCATCGCCCTCGGCAATGCTAGTCGATTTCTTGCAGACCCCGATGTGGATCTGATTTCGTCAAGACTTGAGGATGCGATTGTCGAAGAAGACGAGGACATTGAGGTTCCTGAGCGCGACGATGACGCGGAAGCGCGATCGGTTGCCGGCAGTGTGATCGACGATGACGGTGTCTATCGGGCATTGATCCAACCGGAGGCGGAGCGGCCGGATGACGTGCCTGGCGTGTTGGTACGCGCCGTGACCGATCCCGATCACTGGTTGGGTGCGGGCGTTGCCGAATCACTCTATGTGCTCGTGCGTGGGCGGGACATTTTTACGCCAGTGACACTCGACAATGGTGTCAATGTCGTCCGGTTCGCGGGTGCGGATGAATTGCTCGCCAGTGGCTATCTCTGGGAGCAAAACCGTAAACAACTCGCTTACAAACCGTTCGCCATCGCGGAGCGACGCGGTCGTGGGCAGGTCGTCGCCTTTACGCAAGACCCGACGGTTCGTGCCTATCTCGATGGCCTGAACGTACTGGTGATGAACGCGATTTTCCGAGGTGCTGCACACGCCCGGCCGGTACGTTGATGATGACTGAGCTCAGCCGTCCATCGAGGGTGTCGGCACGATCGCTTCAATAAGGTGCGGGCCGGGCTTTGCGAGTGCGGCTGTCAGGGCGGCATCGAATGCCTCTTGTGTCTCTGCACGTGTGGCGCTGACACCCATGCCTTGGGCCAGTGAACACCAATCGATCACAGGGTTGCCGAGGTCCAGTAACGATTTGGCTTTCGGCCCTGGCGCCGTAACGCCGACCCTCGCAAACTCGATGTTCAAGATTGCGTAACTCGAGTTATTCAATATCACGGTGGTGATGTCGAGTTGTTCTCTAGCCATCGTCCAAAGGGCCTGCAGCGTGTACATCCCGCCGCCGTCGGCTTGAAGCGCAAGAACTTTCCGAGTCGGGCAAGCGATCGCCGCACCGACGGCCAGGGGGAGCCCCTGGCCAATAGAGCCGCCTGTCAGCATCAACCAATCATGACGTTTCGCGCCCGCCGTCAGGTTGAGCATTGCAAGTCCTGCGGTGCAGCCCTCATCACAGACAATGGCGTCTTCCGGGATGTGCCTGCCAAGAGAAAAGCCCACGGATTTCACGTCGAGCGGGCCGCGACTTGGCGGTGTCGTTGCGCGAGATTGTAACCCGACGTCCTGATCGTCGGCATCGAGTGCTGCGACTAAAGCCGCGAGTGAGTCCGGTACATTGTCGGTCGCGTGAGCCAACGTCTCCACAGTGGCATTCGGGGGCGACAATAAAGAGGCTTTATCTGGATAGGCAAAGAAGGCGACGGGCGGCTCTGTGCCGACGCACACCATCAAGTCCGTGCCAGCAAGAAATTCGATCGCCGCTTCCGCAAAGTAAGGCAACCGTTCGACCGCGACGCGGCCTTCGCCGCGCTGCAAGCGCGCGCAAAAAGTCTCAGTGACCAGTCGAGCGCCAGTCGCGCCAGCAATTTTGGCTGCGGCGACGAGCTCAGCTTCACGCAACGCAAGGCCACCCAAGAACAGCACCGGTGATTGAGCCGCCTTCAGCTTATCTGCGATGTCATCGACGGGTGGTACCGACGTTGATTCCTTGGCAAACGGTACGTCGGCGACAGAGCCGCCCTCACTCCACGCATGATCTGCTGGTGCAATCAGCGTTGTGATTCCACCATGACCGTCTCTTGCAGACACCAACGCTTCCGCACCAGCGATCGCCAAATCAGCGGGGCTTTCGCTCCTTCGCACATGGTGTGACATGGGCGTGGCTAGCGTGTCGATATCTGATGTCAGGGGCGCATCGTATTGGAGATGATACGTCGCGTGATCGCCAACCAAGTTGATCATCGGTGAGTGCGCACGACGTGCATTGTGGAGGTTCGCCAAGCCGTTGCCGAGTCCTGGACCAAGATGCAACAACGTGAGTGCCGGCTTTTCCGACATGCGTGCGTAGCCATCGGCCGCGCCAGTGACGACACCCTCGAACAGGCACAATACCGCACGAATCGCCGGTTGCTGGTCCAGCGCTGCTACCAATTGCATCTCGGACGTGCCTGGATTTGCGAAGCAGACCTCGACCCCTCCGTTTGCCAATGTTTCAAGCAGACCTTCAGCGCCGTTCATAGGAGTTCCTCGATTCGAATTGCGAGCGCCATGATAGCAGGCAGCCCAGGCGTTCATGACCAGAACTCTGGGTTATACTCACGCGTCCCGACCAAGGAGCCGCGATCTATGAAATTCCGAGCCGTTCTTGTTTCGTTGCTGGCAGCATTCGCCGCCGGTTGTCAGTCCGAAGCCCCATCGACAGAGGAGTCGAATACAGTGGCTAGTGCCGAAGACACTAAGGTAACGCCAGATCCCAACGTCTGGCTTGAAGAGGTTGAGGGTGAACGTGCGCTTGACTGGGTGCGTGAGCAAAATGAGCGCTCGCTGAAAGGCCTCGAAGACAATCCGGTCTTCAAGGAAAACTACGAAGCGGGTCTTGCGCTTGCGACATCAGCGGAGCGGATTCCCTATGGCACGATTCGCGATGGGCAGGTCTACAATTTTTGGCAAGACGAAAACAATGTACGTGGTGTTATCCGACGCACGCCACTCGCTGAATATCGCGAGGAGCGTCCGACGTGGGAGACGGTACTCGATTTCGATAAGCTCGCCGCCGACGAAGACAAGAACTGGGTCTATAAAGGCCTGAATTGCTATCAGCCACCAGAAGGCCCCGTACGACGTTGTATGGTGCAGCTGTCCGACGGCGGTAAAGATGCTGTCGTACTGCGAGAGTTTGACTTGCTCGATAAGGCCTTTGTGGCCGATGGCTTCTTCGTGCCGGAGGCGAAGCAAGGTGCGGCATGGATCGATGTCGACACGATGCTGTTGGCGACCGATTGGGGTGGCGACGGCTCGACGTTGACCGAGTCGGGTTATCCCTCCAGCGTGCGTATTTGGTCTCGCGAAGCGCCGCTCAGCGATGCGCGTGAGCTCTACCGTGGTCAAAAGACCGATGTCGCGGCGTGGCCATGGTCGGACCGTCTCGACAATGGTGACGTCATTTACGGGGCCGTTGAGTCAGACACATTTTTCACGGCAACGTTTTGGTTGTTGCATGGTGAGTCACCGCAAAAAATGCCGCTGCCGCCGAAAGCATCGCCTGGTGATGTGTTCGAGGGTTACCAATTCGTGACGTTGCAACAGGACTGGCAGATCGACGCCCAGGACGTGACGTTCAAGAATGGCGATCTCGTCGCATTCAAGATTGCCGATTTGTTGTCGAGCGGCGAATTACCACCGGTTGAGTTGGTATTCAGAGCCAATGAGCGGCAAGCGGTCAATGGTGTTGCCGTCGGTAAGGGCGGCGCGTTGCTGTCGATCAACGACAACGTTGCAGGGCGCATTCTACGCCTGACGCGCGGCGATGATGGCTGGTCCACAGAGCCGGTTGATTTGCCGGGTACCGGCCGCGCGGGCATTGCCTTTGCCAACAAATCCTCGTCGATGGTTTTCATCAATTACGAGGGCTTTTTGAACCCTGATTCTTTGCTGGGGTATGACCTTTCGAGTGGCCAACTCGAGACACTGAAGTCGCTGCCCGCTAAGTTCGATACTGACGGTTTGGTGGTTGAACAGAAAGAGGCGATTTCGAAAGACGGTACGCGCGTGCCTTACTTTCTGATTCGCCGTGATGACGTACCGTTTGAAGGTACAACGCCGACCTTGTTGTACGGCTATGGCGGTTTCGAGATTTCCATGCTGCCGCGTTATTCCCCGATTCTTGGCAAGATGTGGCTTGAGAAGGGTGGCGCCTACGCGTTGGCTAATATTCGCGGTGGCGGCGAGTTCGGTCCGGCCTGGCACCAAGCGGGTCTGAAGGGCAAGCGGCAAGTGATCTATGATGACTTCATCGCCATTGGTGAAGATCTCATTGCGAGCAATCTCACGAGCCCTGACCATCTTGGCATCATGGGTGGATCGAATGGAGGGTTGTTGATGGGCGTTATGCTCACGCAAAGACCCGACCTATGGAATGCGGTTGTCGTGCAGGTCCCGCTGTTGGACATGCTGCGCTACCACAAGCTGTTGGCGGGCGCATCGTGGGTCGACGAGTATGGCGATCCGGACAATCCCGAGGAGCGGGCATTTCTCGAAACGATTTCGCCGTATCACAACTTCGAAGAGGATACGGACTACCCGACACCGTTCTTCGTGACGTCAACCAAAGATGATCGCGTTCACCCTGGGCACGCACGTAAAATGGCGAAGTTATTCGAGGCCGCCGAAAAGCCGTTTCTCTACTATGAGAATATCGACGGCGGACACTCCGCAGCGGCGAACCAGAAAGAGCGTGCGAGACGCTCCGCATTGGAGTACACCTATCTCGAGGAGCAGTTGTTCACGAGTTCGGACGAGTGATCGACTAGCCGTTCGCCATGCCGGCAATCCGCCTGACGAGCCATTTCGGCAGCAGGCGGGTTGTTGCCATCGCGGTGGCGTAACCTAGCCCGGGTACTTTCAAAGCGTCGCCTGACATACAGGCGGCATAACCATCGGCTGCCACTCTAGCTGGATCCAGCACGGTGAATTCTGGGATTTTGATGCCGCCGCCGGATGCCGCGACAGGTCCACGTAACATCTCGGTATCGGTATACCCTGGGCAGAGTGCTGTTACAGTCACACCGCGAGACGCGAGCTCCACATGAAGGCCTTCGCTCAATGACAGTACATAGGCCTTGGTCGCGGCATAGACGGCAAGCTTCGGTACAGGTTGGAATGCGGCGACCGATGCGACATTCAGCACGCGCCCATATCCGCGTGACACCATCGGTGGGATAAACCGATGGCAGAGGTCGGTGAGTGTTTGCACGTTCAGCATCGTCATATTATCCACAGCGGATGCATCCATTTTCGCGAATGCGCCGCCAGACAATACGCCCGCGTTGTTGACAAGAATATCAACCGGTGTGTCTTCGACGCTCGTGAAAAGGTCATCGGCGGCATCACGCTCACAAAGATCCGCGGCGTGCACGTCAACCGCGATATCAAATTGACTGGTTAATTCATCAGCAAGCAGTTGCATTGGGGCTTCGCGCCGAGCGACGAGAATCAAATTGTGACCATTGCTGGCGAATTCACGTGCGAGATATTGGCCGATGCCGGCTGACGCACCGGTGATGAGGGCGGTACTGGCCATGCTGTGCTCCCGAATCTTGAAAGCCGCGAGCTTAGCATGACCGGTGACGAAAAGATCAGGCAGCGATACAGCGGTCCCGACCGGCGCGCTTGGCTTCGTACAATGCTTCGTCGGCGCGCTTGTAGATAGACTCGACGCTGTCGTTTTCCAGGGATTGCGTGATACCACATGAGATACTGACGTGGTGCGCCTCGCCATCATATTGGAGTTTTGCCGCACCGATTAGTGCGCGTAGCTTGTCGGCGAGTTGCATCGCATCGTCACCGAGCGTGTCGGGCAAGAGCACGACGAATTCTTCGCCGCCGAGACGGGCAACAAAATCTGTTTTTCGAGTGTAGCGATCGAGATGACCCGCGACTTGGCGCAAGATTGCATCGCCCCCCTGGTGGCCAAGCGAATCATTGATGGATTTGAAGTGGTCTATATCCCAAAGCGCAAAACAGAAAGGTTGCCCGTGGCGTTGTGCGCCGGCAAGCAATTCCACGATGCGTTGTTCGTAGGAGAAACGGCTGTTAACGCCTGTCAGTGTATCTAACAGCAGCAGTGATTCTTGTTCTTTCAGCGTGTTCTGCAGCGCGGCAGTTTGTACGCGCAGACCGTTGAGTTCATCGGTCAATGCATCATTTCGCGCCTCGACTTCCTGCAGACGGCCCTCTTCTTTTTCGCGATAGTCGCTGATGCGGCGTCCAACCTGTTCGAGTTGCTTTAGCATTCGTGCTTTGAGTTCTTGATTGTCCGTCGTGCCGTCCAGCGACGTGGCGAATGCATCGACGTCGTCTTGTACCTGGCGTTCGAGGGCCGAGCTCGCTTCTCGCTGCGCATCGGCGCTTGTGACGGCATCAGCGGTCCACAGTTCGAAGTGTCGCAGTGAATCTTGTACTTGCTCCAAGAACACGATGGCTTCATCACGTTCTCGCGTCAGTGTTCGGATGTGCTCGATGAGCAAAGTGCCGAGTGCAATAAATTTTTCTTCAGCATTGGCCTCCGGCTTTGCGAGCAATGCCGCAACGGCGTCGTCCAGCGCTTTGATCTCGCGGGCAGCGGCGGCGGTTTCATAGAGCGCTTGATCGAGCTGGGCGACGGCCACCGCGCTCGTTGCTTCGAGGCGAATGCGTTGATCGCGAATCATGCCAGTGACTTTCGTCATCACGGTATCGAGTGTGTCGAGATCAGCCACATCATCTGCGCGGTCAACATGCACCAGCAGCACTTCGATTTCTTCGTCGACTTCTGGTTTCCACCCTCGGCAGCCTGACAATGCTTGTCGCAAGAGCCCTCGGAGTTGTCGCTGCAGAGCCGTTGCGTCAGATACATG